>DATAMF010000178.1:0-2244 GCA_036260665.1 Aggregatilineaceae bacterium
GGCGGTGGGGGTTGCGGCGGCTGAAGCGCATCCAGCGACCCCAATTCCGTTGCCGCTTCATTGTTTGGCCCTGACTTCGGCGGGCCATAGGACTGCTGATCCTGCTGCTCTAAGGCGCAGTAGGGACATACCATGTGTGGAGGGTCAAACGGCCCATGAATTTCACAAAATCCGCCACCCGACATCGGCTTGTTCCTCTTCCTTAAACATCCTCGCCCCTCATTCTATCACGCCCCGCGCAAAGGGAAAACCAGAATATGCTTGCACCCAAATTCAGGGTATAACGTAATATTGAGATGAACTGAATTTGGATGGAGAGCGCTCGCCATGCGACCACAACTCGAATTTACGCCCCCGGATGATGAACTGGAACGTCTGCAATTGGCCGAAGCCCTGGATGTCGAGCCGGGCAGCCCGTTAGAATCGGCAGATTTTCGGATGCATCAGATGCGCTTAGGGGGCATACTGGAATTCACGCCCGACGATCTCGCCTATAATCGGGGTGCCCGGCTGTCCCCCGCCCAGGCCGAGCGCCTCTATCTCATGCTGCGCACGCGTTACTGGATCATCATCGGTGTGTTGAGCGCCTCCGCGTTTTTCGCCGGCTTGCTTGGCGCGCTCAGCGGCGGATCGCTCTTCGGCCTGATCCCGATGCTGATCTGCATGGCGCTGGCATTAGGCACTGCCGGGCTGCTCAATTATGCCCGGACCAGCATCCTCGACCAGCCGGTTGAATCAACCACCGTCCGCGTGGGCCGCATCGCGCTCACCTTCAAGCGCATGGGCAGCGACAAAGCGACCTTCAAGCTGGACGACAAGCACAAACTCGAAGCCGACAAACAGCTCTATAAGGTGATGCGCGCCAACCAGGATTATATCGCCTACTACACCCAACTGGTTCCATTTGTGCCCAACTACCGCATTGTGAGCATGGAGCCGATTGGCGATCTGGAACCCGATGTCGCCCGTCTCGAATCCAAACCGAAGCGCGGCATGTTCTCCAAACGCAAACGTTAGGCAGGTCGCCATGAACACCCCCCATCAAATCGAACTGTGCCAGCGGCTGGGCTTCACCGCCGACGATTTAGCCCATAACCGCCGGGGATACCTCAGCCCACGCCAGATTCAGCGCGTCCGGCGCTGGGCTTGCGTCGTGGCCTGTATCGCCCTGCTGGGCCTCTTTTTCCCGGTGGTTTTCACAACGCTGCATGGGTCTTTCTGGCAGCTACCCCAGTTTTATGCCCGCCTGTTCGGAATGGGCCTGTTGATCGCGGCTGCCGTGTGGAGTTTGCGCCGCTACGCCCACCTGCTGGCCGGGCCAATCCTCCAATCCGCCGATGTGCATCCCGCCCAGGCCAATGTCGGGCAAAATGTCGTTTTTCGGCTGGAAAACAACCGCCAACTCCATCTGTCCCCGGCCCTTTATCAATGCCTGCTGCCGTCGCAAACCTACCGCCTCTACTACACCGATTATCTCCCCAGCGCGAACTGGCACAGTGCCCACCTCGTCAGCCTGGAACCCGTGTATTCCTGATATTTTTCACACAATTTGCGGATTTCCGTCATTTTCGCCCCGGCAAGACGTGTTATCATGAAGCAAAGTTAAGTTTTCGTGAGAGCACCGTGTCGGATTGCGTATGTCTGAAACCTATTCCCTGATTGCCCTGGGTGAATTTGGAGATCGTGCCCGCCCCCTGCGTGATGAACTGCGCGAAGCGGCTCTGATGATCGGCCTCGGCCAGGTGGGGCTGCAAGCCGTCGCCAGCCTCCACCAGATGGTGGGTGGGCTGCTCACCCGGCGTGAAATCCAGAGTAAGGTTCGCCTGCTCGCCATTGCCCGCCGCCGCTCCCTGCGCGAAGATTCGGCCCTCCCGCGTGACGAACGCCTGACGCTCGATCTCGATCCCATTGCCTGGGGCGATGTCCCCGGACGTTACGCCCCGTTGGGAGTCGCCCAGTGGTGGCCGCATTCGCCCGTCGCCCGCGAAATTCTGGACGATCCGGCCCAGGTGCGCGCCTACAGCCGCCTGATGTTATATGACAATGCGGCCCTGGTCAGCGAAACTCTCTATAAGTCCATCCAGTGGTTAAACGAAGTCGGCACCGGGCGCGACCTGAAATTAGCCCGTCGCATTTATGTGCTGGCATCGTTGGCGGAGGCTGAGGGCAGCGGGCTGCTGTTTGATATTGTGACCCGGCTTCGCGCCCTGTGCCGCCAGGAACCCGTGCAGATTGTGGGTGTGT
>DATAMF010000186.1:0-5658 GCA_036260665.1 Aggregatilineaceae bacterium
AGGTGATGGGGGCGCGGGCCACGACCACGCCTTTTTCCGCCATCAGTGCCATTTCATCGGGCGTCAGATTGAGCGCATGGGCGGCGATGGTAGGATGGTTGAAAACGCCGAGATCGTTTAACTGCTCCACCGGGGTCATGCCGTAGCGCTGGATCGAGTTTTCCACCTGCTCTTTTGACTCCGCGACGTGCAGATGAATCGTCATGTCATGCTGATCGGCCAGTTCGACCACACGACGCAAAAATTCCGGCGGGCAGACATAGGGTGAATGGGGGCCGAGGCAGGTATGCAAGCGCCCGTCGAAGGCATTCTGGTACTGGAGGCTGAAATCGAGCTGCTGTTCCGCGCCGGGGCCGACTTCCTTATCATCGCCAGTGCCAAACGTACACCACGCGAGCATGGCTTTCATCCCGCTCTGTTCGACCACCTGTGCCACGCGATCCATGTAAAAGTAATGGTCGTTGAAGGCAACGGTGCCACTGCGGATCATTTCACAGGCGGCCAACGCCGCCCCCCAATACACATCATCGGAGGTGAGAGCGCTTTCGGCTACCCAGATTTTTTCGTTGAGCCAGCGCGGAAAATCCAGGTCTTCGGCCCAGCCGCGCTCAAAAGTCATGGGCGAATGGCAGTGGGCGTTGAAGAATCCCGGCAGCACCGCCGAGCCGCTGGCATCGATGATTTCGTCGGCGTGGGTATCCGCTGGCAGCGTGCCCATGTGTTTGATGCGGCTATTTTCGATGTACAGGTCGGCATTACGAAGAATAGTACCCTGCGCGTCCAGGGTGACAATATCGGCGTGTTTGATCCAAATGGAACTCATAGACTTCTCCTTGAAAAAACGCTTTGATCTGGCATTGTACAGAGTTCACCGGAGAACGCCAATGTTAACCTTAACGCTGGTTGTGCTTTACGTTACAATGAGCCACAAATCCACACGCGGAGGCACTAATCATGAGCTTGCAGATCTTTAACGTTTTACACCGGGAAAAAGAACCTTTTGTACCGCTGCAAGAAGGCAAAGTAAATTTGTATGTCTGCGGTCCAACCGTCTATGATCATGCCCACGTGGGGCATGCCAAAACGTATGTATCGTTCGATATTATGGTCCGTTATCTGCGCTACAGCGGCTATGATGTGCTGTATGTTCAGAATCTGACGGATGTCGGGCATCTGCTTGACACGGGCGAGGATCGCATCCTTAAAAAGGCGCGGCAGTCGCAGTCAACCCCGATGAAGATCGTGGAAACGTATGCGCGCAGCTATTTTAGTGATATGGACGCACTTGGCGTGCAGCGCCCCGACATCAGCCCACGCGCCAGCGCGCATATCCCCGAACAGATCGAGATGATCGAAACATTGCTCCAGCAGGGGCATGCGTATGTGTCGGATGACGGCAACGTTTATTTTGATGTGCGAAGCTGGCCGGACTATGGCAAGCTGTCCAACCGCCGATTGGAAGAACTGGAAGCCGGAACCCGTGAAGAAGTCCGCGAAGATAAACGGAATCCGGAGGATTTCGCGCTGTGGAAGATCGCACAGCCGGAGCATATTTTGCGGTGGAACAGCCCCTGGGGCGAGGGGTATCCGGGTTGGCATATCGAATGCTCGGCCATGTCCCGCAAATACCTGGGCGAAACCTTCGATATTCACGGCGGCGGGGTAGATAACATCTTCCCACATAATGAATGCGAAGTCGCACAAAGTGAGGCAGCCAATCATGTCGAATTTGCTCGCTACTGGACGTTAGTGGGCACGCTGCTGGTGCCGGATGAATTCGGGATTCCGGTGAAGATGTCAAAGAGTCTGGGTAACTTCTACACCATCAAAGACGCACTTAAGCTGCACCGTCCTGAAGTGCTGCGCCTGTTTATCCTGAACAGTCACTATCGCAGCCCGGTTGTGTTCAGTGAAGAGGCGCTGGATCAGGCGCGCAAAGGTTGGGAACGGATCGATGGCGCGGTGCGGCTGGTGCGCGAAAAACAGCGCAGCGCTCCCGATGGTGACGCCGGAAACAGTTTCCTGGATACCGTCGCCAATGCGAAAAAACAATTCATCGATGCCACGGACGACGATTTTAATGGGCCGGGTGCGCTGGCGGCGCTGTTCGATTTGACGCGCGAAGTGAATACCCTGCTCAACGGCGATCAAATGGTGGGCAAGCCGGTGCTGGATGCGATTGAGACGGCCTACCGTGAATTGGGCGGTCAGGTGCTGGGGATCGTGCGAGATGAGGTGAGCGCCGGAACGCATAACGCCGAGCGTGAAGACGGGCTGATCCGGCTGCTGATCGATCTGCGGGCCAAAGCGCGGCAGAACAAAAACTTCGCGGAAGCAGATCAGATACGCAACCAACTGGCAGAACTCGGTGTCACGTTGGAAGATCGCGCGGATGGCACGGTGTACCGGATAAATTAGGCGGCATCACAACTAAAGACACTTCCCTGTGTTACAGTAGTCAAAAACGCGCATCACGAAAGGTACGACGATGAGTGAATATCTTTATGGACGGTGGTCGGTCCTGGAATGTCTGCAAGCTGGGCGGCGAAATGTGGAACAACTGCTGCTGGCCGAAGGTGTAGACGAAAAAGGGAATATCGAAACGATCCTGAATCTGGTCAAACAGCGTAATATCAACCTGCGCCGGGTGCCGCGCCGGGTGATCGATGATCTTTCCAAAGATGCGAATCACCAGGGCGTCGCGCTGCGAGTTGGCGTTTATCCTTATGTGGAACTGGACGATATTTTGGCCCACGCGGCTGAAAAAGGGGAAAAACCCTTTTTGCTCGTCCTGGATTTGCTGAAAGACCCGCAGAATGTCGGGGCGCTGCTGCGTGTGTCGGATGCGGTGGGCATACATGGCATTTTGTTGCAGGAACGGCGCGGGGTCGATGTCACGCCAGCGGTAGTCAATGCCTCGTCGGGCGCGGTGGAACATCTGAACGTGTCCATTGTCAATAATCTGGTCACGGCCATGCGTCGCCTGAAAGAAGAGGATGTTTGGCTGGTGGGGCTGGATATTGGGCCAGAAACGCAAACGCTCGATCAGGTTGATCTGGACCGTTCGATTGCACTCGTGATGGGCAGCGAGGGCGAAGGATTGCGGCGCTTGGTGCGCGAAACCTGTGATATGCGGATTACGCTACCGATGCGCGGGCACGTCCAAAGCCTGAATGTGGCAACCGCCGGATCGATTGCCCTCTATGCCGCGTGGCAGGCACGAAGCTGGCAGGGGTGGGTGCCCGCCCCCACCGAATAGACGCCGCGATCAGGGTAGTGGCAAAACTTATCCAGCCCCACTACCCGATTTTTTCATCCGTCATGTCGGGTTAGCACATCAAACCACAGCCGTTGATCCTCACAGACAAGCCGGCCAATCGATGGCGACGAAAAATGAATCCCCGTGATCCAGACTGGCGTTCCGGCATACCGTTGTAAAAACGTCACGCGGGTTTGGACGGCCTGCTGATAATCAAAATCAAAGGCGGGAATCCCCACCTGGGGTTCAGCTACCTGGATTGGATGGTGCATCAGGTCGCCAATGATGATCATCTCCTGCTCCCTGGAACGCAGATGCACGCCCACATGACCGGGCGTATGGCCGGGCAGCGCTTCCAGCCAAACGCCTTCTGCAATCCGGGCATCGGCGGGTACCAGATCCGCTTTTCCGGCAGCGACAATGGGCATCACACTGTCACGGATGCATTGCTGGCTGTCGGGATCATCAGTTGGGAGATGCTTCCAATAGTCCCATTCGTCCTGTACAAAAATATAACGGGCATTGGGAAAGGTGGGAATCCATTGGTCGTCTACCAACCGCGTACACCAACCAACATGATCAATATGAAAATGAGTGATGATGACCGTATCAAAGTCTGCTGGCGAAAAACCCAGTTGCGCCATGTTCTGCAAAAATGGCGTTTGCAGACGATTATAGTGTTCGGAAGTGCGGGGTTTGTCATTGCCCACGCAGGCATCAATCAGGATGGTGTGCTGCGGGGTGCGGACAATAAAGCACTGAGTTCCTATGAGCATCACATGATCAGGTCGCAGAAAATGAGGTTGCAGCCAGTCGCGGTGGGCTTCTATCTGTTCATCCGTGACGCCTGTCAACATCTCCTTCAATGGGACAGTCGGACCTTCCCATTCCGACAAACGCCAGACAGAAAAATCACCCAGATGATACGGCATAGGACTTCTCCCTTGATTCAGCACGATTTTCAGTCAAACAGATGTAGTATACAGCGTGCAGTAGGGAAATCACCTTTTGACAGCACACTTGCGGGATGATACGATTAACACGACGCGTGATAATTCAGATCGTATAGTGGGACTGGGGGGTGATTCTGCACTCGCTGGTCATTTGTTTGTCTATCGCAGGCTAGGTTGAGGTTATCGGAAAATGTATATTCGGCGCGATCAGTCAAACTTACACTTTGGTCGTCAAGGGCGTCGTCGTGGTGGCAAAACGTTATTCATTGTCTGGCTCATCACGATGGGCATCGCTATCGCTATTATCTGGCGTTTTAACAGTGTTCAAACCTGGGTGCTTGCCAGCGTCAATGGCAATGCGACAGCAACACCGGATGCCATTACCCTGGCCCAGTTGGGCGAACGCGCCTATTGGCAGGGCGATCTGGAAACGGCCATTGACTATTATGGGCAAGCCGCCCGGCTAGAACCCAACAACATTGACATTCAATTTGAATATGGACGAGTGCTCGTCTATCGCAGTTATGGGGGCCGCAGCTATGAGTATTTGGCCGAAGAGGCCCTCCAGGTGGCCCAACGGGCTGTCGAAATTGCACCCGACAATACCCGCGCGCAAGCTATTTTAGCTCTCGCCCTGCTGGAAAACGGACGATATGAAGAGGCGATTCAAGCCGGGCTGCGCGCGACCCAACTGGATGTCAACTACGCTGAAGCACATGCTTATCTGTCACTGGCCTATTTTCAGGCAGGCCGCCCACGCCAGGCGTTTGATGAAGGGGATCTCGCCGTCCAAAAAAACCCCAACAGTGTCGATGCGCGGCGTGCCCTGGCGCTCAGTCTCTCGTTTGTCGGGGAGTGGAACGCAGCCATTCAACAGTATGAAATGGCGATTCAAATCCATCCCCGCCTGTACGCGCTGTATTTTGAATTAGCGCCCTACTATATCATCCAGGATAACTATGATGCGGCAATTGCGGCCTTTGACCGTGTGTTGGCGATGGAACCAAACAACGTCAAAGCCTACACACGCAAGTGCGAAACCTATTACCGGCAGCGCGATGACAGCCGTGCCCAGGAAGCCTGCGAACAAGCGACTGAGTTAGACCCCACTTATCCTGAAGCGTGGCGTCAGCTTGGCATGGTGCAGTATGCCAAGCGTAACTATGAAGGCGCGATTGAGTCCTTCCAGACCTGCATTAATCTGCAAACCGAGCAGGGGATTCCGTTAGAAAAGCAGGAAATCGAGTGTTATTACATCCAGGGCCTCTCCTGGGCGTTATTGGCTCACTGTGAAAAGGCGTGGCCGAATTTACAAACGGCGCTCACCATGAATCCCGGCGAGTCAATTAAGGGCTTCATCAACACCGGGCTGCAATCGTGTGTTGGAACGGAAGAAGATCAGTTCTCCGCCGATCAGATTCCGACGCCCATCCCGCCGACACCCGC
>DATAMF010000197.1:0-2548 GCA_036260665.1 Aggregatilineaceae bacterium
GACGGCGCGGAATGGGTTCGGCGGGATGCTGGAATTGCAGCGGATGGCCGAACTGGCGAGTATGGTGCTGGGGCTGGCGCTGGTGTGCGCGCATCTGCCACCGCGCTGGCCGGGCGGGGAACGGATTTCGATCCCGCTGCATTGGCGGATCGGGGTGCTGGCGGTGTTTGTGCTGATGTTCCAGAGCGGGCAGTCCCACGCGGTAGATCGCTACGCGGTGTCGAATGTATTTTTTGTGCTGGTGTGGTACCGGATTCTGTTCGGGACGCCGGAACAGCCCGTCACCTGGCGGATCTGGACGTTCCCCGGACTGCTGCGGTGGGCATGGCTGGCAGCGGGGGTGGTGTTGTGGATGTTCGCGTGGCTGCTGCTCGGATGGCAACCACTCGGATAAGTTTTATATAATCTCCCATAAGTTTATTCGGGGGATACCATGCCTCGTGTTTTCATCAGTTATGGCCGCAGTGATGTTGAGTTTGTGCGCCGCCTGGGAATGGATTTGTCCCGGTTGGGAGCCGACATCTGGATGGATGTGGAAGATATTCCCGCCGGGATCAAGTGGAGTTCCGCGATTCAGGAAGGGCTGAAAACCAGCGAGGTGATGCTGGTCGTCATTTCCCCGGCGTCAATGGCCTCACGGAATGTCGAAGATGAATGGCAGTATTTCCTGGATCAGAACAAGCCCGTGATCCCGGTATTGTGGCTCCCGGCAGACATCCATTTTCAGCTCAACCGCATCCAACATATCAATTTCAACAAACTGGATTACTATACGGCGCTGGAACAACTGCGTACTGAATTGGGGCGGCAAGGATTCCAGTTGAAGCGACTGGATACATTGTTTCCACCGGGTGGGCAGACTCCGCCGCGACAGCCCACCGCGCCTGTGCCAGTCAAGCGGCGAACGGCGTGGTGGGTCGGGAGTGCGGTGGTTGGATCGGTGCTGGTGGCCGCGATTGTGATCGTGCTGTTGGCGCTGCGAAATGGAGATGATCAGGAGAAGGGTGATCAGCCGACGGAAACGGAAACGGCGCAAGTAACGGAAGTGGCATCTGAGGCTGCACCAATGACGGAAGCTGCAACGGGATCGGGTGATTTTCCGAGCGGAACGGAGATTATCTATACGTCGGCGCTGTATGCGCCTGATGTGGAGGCGATTGGTGAGGCGAACATCACCATCGTGACAACGGATGGGACGGAAGAGCCGGAAAGCAACACTGCTATGGTGACTGGCTTTGATCCGACATGGTCGCCCGATGGCACACTCTTCGCGTTTGTGGGGTCCGAGTATGACGATGAAGGCAATGAGCTTTTGCGGATTTATATTGTCGATGAGAACGGCGATTATTATCGATTGACTGATGAGATTCCCGGCCACAGCCCTACATGGTCGCCGGATGGGACGCAGATCGCGTTTGTGTCGGATGTGGCAGGAAACCAGAATATCTATGTGATCAATGCGGACGGCAGCGGACTGTATGGGCTGACGGACGATCCAGCCAACGAATTTGACCCGGCGTGGTCGCCTACGGGTGAGCATCTGGCGTATGTGTCGGATCGGGATGGAGACGAAGATATTTATTTTCTGCATTGGGGTGGAGCCGAAGAACCGCAGCTCATCATCGATAACGAAGCGGATGATCAAGCGCCCGACTGGGCACCGGATGGGCGGGAGTTGGTGTATACCTCGGATCAGGACGGCTACCAGCGGATGTATGTCTTCAATCTGGATACATTCACGTCGGCGTGTATTGAAAACTGTGAAGACCACGACTACAGCGGGCAGTTTGCTTATTATGAACCCACATGGTCGCCGGATGGAAACTGGATCGCGTTTGTGGCGACTGAAACGGAAGACGGCCTTGTGCATTATCGCATCAGTGCCATGACGACGGATGCGAGTGATTACCGGGTGCTGCTGGACGAGGGGGCGAGCGAGGACCGGTACTTCACCTACGATAAACCAGATTGGCGACCTCGATAGAGTTTCCTTCGAGTTCGATACCCTACCACGATCTCCAACAGAATAACGATTGAGATGTACTGTGGTATAATCGGCGGCGCATAGAGTCCACTCTGGGGGGTCATTATGGGCGTTCGCATGTTAGGACAATATGAACTGCGCGAACTGCTGGGCAGTGGGGGCATGGGTGCGGTGTATCGCGGGTATCAGGCGGCGCTGAAGCGCGAAGTCGCGGTGAAGGTGCTGTCGCAGCAGCTCGCAGAACAGCCGGGCTACCTGGAACGATTTATCCGCGAGGCGGAGATTGCCGCCGCGCTGGAACATGCGCATATTGTCCCGATTTATGATTATGGCACACAGCAGGGCGTGAATTATATCGTGATGCGGCTGCTGACGGGTGGATCGCTGACGCAGCGGTTACGCTGGCGGGCGGAAAACCATGAGCCGCTGCCGTCGCTGCGCGAGATCGCGGATTTGCTCAACCAACTCGCCAGCGCGCTGGATTATGCGCACAGCAAGGGCGTGATTCACCGGGATGTCAAACCGAATAATGTGATGTTCGATGCGCAGGGCAGCGCGTATCTG
>DATAMF010000200.1:0-1847 GCA_036260665.1 Aggregatilineaceae bacterium
CGGTGATCGTCAGCCAGCGCGACACGAATAATGCCGAACTTGCTTTGGACTGGTTCCTCGACCACCTGTTCCGATTGGCTGGTAGTCGCTGAAGGAGAGAGCGAGGCAGCTAAGGCAGCGGCCATTGCGCCCGCTGTTTCAAAACGAGCTTCGGGCTGTTTGGCGAGTGCTTTTAGGATCGCCCGTTCAAGTGAAGAGGGAAGTTCGGGAACCAGATCACTGGGGGGCTTGGGGGATTTCTTCACCTGTTGAAGCAGCAAAACCCCGATGTCGTCCGCATCGAACGGGAGTACCCCCGTCACGAGTTCGTATAGCACCACACCGAGGGAATACATATCGGTACGCGAGGTCAGCGGAAGGCCCTGGGCCTGCTCCGGTGAGAGGTAAGCGGGCGTGCCGATGATGCGTCCGGTAGCGGTCAGGCGTTTGGTTTCACCCGTGATCGCCAAGCCGAAATCCATAATCTTCACCTGACCTGTCGGTGTGATATGGATATTGGCGGGCTTGATGTCGCGGTGGATCAGATTCTGGCGGTGGGCATAATCGAGTGCCAAACAAATCTGGCGGCCAAATTCGGCAACCGCATCAGGGGGAGAGGGAATAAAGGAATAGAGGGGGCGGCCCTCGATATATTCTACGATGAGGTAGGGCTGCGTTTCGTCGCCGCCGACATCGTAGATCGCCATGATATTGGGATGATTCAGTTTGGCAGCAGACAATGCTTCGCGCTGAAAACGCTGGCGAGTTGTACTATCGACATAGGGAAGCAGCACTTTGATGGCGATGATGCGTTGGAGACGTGTATCCAGCCCCTTGTAAACGGCGGCAGTTGCTCCTTCGCCAACCAGTTCAAGCACCTCATATCGATCATTCAGTTTCTTGCCAATCATAAGGCGATCCACTTTCGAGTTGGAGAGATTTCTGGAGAGAGTGTACAAATGACTGCCCGGTTGCGCAACTAATTATATAAGATTTTAGCGCGTCAGTTGGCAGCGTGGAATAAGCGGAGTACATTTGGACCACTCGACTTTACCAGGAGATGGGTTCAACATGAAAAACTTGCTTTTAGCACTCATTGTGCTGTTGACTGTGACACTCGGATGCAGTCTGACCGACGATGTCAAAGAAGCCGTGGAAACGGTAGATGATGCTGTCGCGCTGCTGCAAGAGATCAATGACAGCGGCACATGGCAGAAGATTTCCAGCGGGCTGGAGCAACTTTCGGAGCAACGACAAGGCTATATGGCAGTGGCGGTGCTGCAAGAAGGGGCAATCGATGCAACGGGTACTTTTACGGGAAGCCTGTCACGTGATACAACGATTAATCTACAGGCGGACACCGAAAATGATATCCTCGTAGATGTGGTGAGGCCAAGCGGAACTACGACCTATTTTGTGGAAAATTCGAGCAGCGGCGATACCCGCGTCTATCAGGTCGCAGATGGCCGCTATAGCTGCGCGAGCGATACCGAGGAAGGGCAACAGGTCCAGAAGGGAATTGAAGGGCTATTCGACGAGTATGCCCTAGCAGCAACGGGGGTGCAACTGCTGTCTGTAGCAAAGGAATCGGGGGAAGTGACGGTGGCGGATCGCTCGGCTACACATTATGTTCTGGAGTCGCGCATCCCAAAGGCGAAGGAGATTCTGGAGAAATTCGACAATGCGGAGCTTCGGAAACGCCTGGAGGAGGCGGGGAATTTCACGATTACAGGCTCGATTGACATTGACAAAGATACGGATGCTATGCTGCGCTTTGCCAGCGATTACCAAAATCCGGATCAGCAGCGGCGGATGACCTTTAATTTTGAGGTGACACAATGGGGCGGCGTTAATGATATTCCGCGCCC
>DATAMF010000209.1:0-2143 GCA_036260665.1 Aggregatilineaceae bacterium
ACTTCAACAGCTTAAACGAATCCAGAAATTCATCGATCTCCGAATCCTTGACCTTGCCCTTTTCCCCAATGAACATCACCCGATAAAACCGGCTTTCCACCATGTAACACCGCATTTTGAGAGTCGCGTTGCGATCCTCCACCGTCGTATCAACCACCACTTCTCGCCCGGGGTGCCCATCTAACGTAATCTCTTTTTCAGAAACAATCGTTCCTTCCACGCTGCTAATGGCCCCATCAAACACCTGTTGAGCATCTGCTTCGGTGACAAGATCGCTGGGATAATCCGCATAGTTCACCATGTACGCGGCGTCATCATTTTCCCCGCTGTACATCGTCATTACAATTTCACCCATCGTCGTGCTAGCCGTTTCTTCTTCTTTTTCCAATTTCATCGGCGTAGTGACTTCGAACTTTCCCTCTTTCGAAGTGGTGGTTTGCGATCCACACCCAACCAACACCACCAACGCCAAAACGAGCCATATAACTTTTTTCATGTGTCGTATCCTTTCGTGACTCCCCTAGTGTACGGCAATTTAAGACCCACACAAGTAAGGCATTTCGCACTAAAAAGCTTACAATTAATGTAAAAATCCAGAGAGGACAATCCGCATGTTTGATCCCGATGACCTTCGTTTCGCCCATGACCGCTGGCGAGAAACCACGCTCCGCCCGACCACCAGCCGTTTGCCCGAACGCCGCGCCGAATTTACCTCGATCAGCGGGCGTCCGATCAACCGCCTCTATACCCCATTGGATTTATCCTCCCAGGACTATCTGGCCGATCTCGGCTTTCCCGGCGAATATCCCTACACGCGCGGCGTTCACGCGACAGGTTATCGAGGCCGTCTGTGGACGATGCGTATGTTCGCCGGTTTTGGCACCGCCGAAGAAACCAACGCCCGCTACAAGTATTTGCTCGACCAGGGCAACATGGGCCTGTCCGTCGCCTTCGATCTTGCCACCCTGATGGGCTACGATACCGATGCCCCCGAAGCGTTGGGCGAGTTTGGTAAATGCGGTGTTGCGGTCAGCAGTCTGCGCGACATGGAAATCCTTTTTGATGGTATTCCGTTGGGCGAG
This sequence comes from Aggregatilineaceae bacterium, assembly GCA_036260665.1. Lineage (GTDB taxonomy): Bacteria > Chloroflexota > Anaerolineae > Aggregatilineales > Aggregatilineaceae > DATAMF01. Next base: position 1,083 of record DATAMF010000209.1, read on the forward strand.
GTCAGCACCTCGATGACCATCAATAGCCCCGCCGCGATCCTGTGGGCGTTTTATATCGCCGCCGCCGAAAAACAGGGCGTTCCCATCGCCAGTTTGCGCGGTACCTTGCAAAACGACATCTTAAAAGAATATCAGGCCCAGAAAGAATATATTTTCCCGCCCGAACCCTCGATGCGGCTGGTAACGGATACGATTGAGTTTGGCACGCACCACCTGCCCGAATGGAACACCATCAGCATCAGCGGCTACCACATCCGCGAAGCTGGCTCCACCGCCGCTCAGGAACTCGCCTTTACGCTGGCGAATGGGATCGAATATGTCCGTTGGGCGCTGCGTCGCGGCCTGGACATTGACGAGTTTGCTCCCCGGCTCAGTTTCTTTTTTAATGTCCACAATGACTTTTTCGAGGAAATCGCCAAGCTGCGCGCCGCCCGTCGTATTTGGGCGCGTGAAATGCGTGACACTTTTGGAGCCAAGAATCCGCGCAGTTGGCTGCTGCGCTTCCATACCCAAACCGCCGGAGTCAGCCTGACCGCCCAACAGCCCGAAAACAACATCGTCCGCGTGGCGATCCAGGCGCTGGCCGCTGTATTGGGCGGCGCGCAGAGTCTCCACACCAACAGTATGGACGAAGCGCTGGCCCTCCCCTCCGAAAAAGCCGTCACCATCGCCCTCCGCACTCAGCAGATCATTGCCCAGGAATCGGGCGTCACCAATACACTTGATCCACTCGGCGGCAGTTATTTTGTCGAGAAGTTAACCAACGATATGGAAGAAGAATCCTACGATTATTTCCGCCGCATTGAAGCCTTAGGCGGTGTGATCCCTGCCATCGAAGCCGGTTTTTTCCAGCAGGAAATTGCCGATGCCTCGTTCCGCTTCCAGCAGGAAGTCGATTCCGGTGCGCGCCAGATTGTCGGCGTGAATGCCTATGCCAACGCCGACCCGGTAGCCATCCCGATTTTAGAGATGGACCCCCAGGGTTATGAGCGTCAGGTTGCCCGCCTAAAAGACCTCCGCCAGTCCCGTGATCACGACACCGTTTGCCGCGCCCTGGATTC
>DATAMF010000212.1:0-8862 GCA_036260665.1 Aggregatilineaceae bacterium
TGCAGGTCCTCGTTTTGAACACAGCGGTTTTTCTAACCTATGTCAACCATACACAGCGGCTGGAACAACTTCGCAGCGCCGAACTGCAAGAAGCATATAAACGAGTACTGGCATCCGAGGCCGAGCTTGAAGCACGGGTTGAACAGCGCACGATTGAGCTACAACAATCCAAAGAAGAAGCCGAAATCGCTCGACAGCGCGCTGAAGACGCCAACCGGATCAAGTCACAGTTTTTGGCAAGCATGAGTCACGAACTGCGCACACCCCTCAACGCCATTCTCACCTTTAACGAACTGGTGGCGCTGGGAACCTTCGGTCCAGTAAACGAAGAACAGGTCGATTATCTGCAAAAAATCCGTCCAGAGCGGCAAACACCTGCTATCCCTGATCAATGATGTGCTGGATCTCACCAAAATTCAGGCAGGTATGATGAAACTGTTTGTCGAAAATGACTTTAACATTGCTGCTGAAGTGAGTTCCGCCGCCGCAACCGCTGAAAAACTGCTCAATGGCAAACCCGTGAAGCTGATCACCGAGATCGATCAGGATTTTCCACTGCTTACCTGTGATAAACGACGCGTCCGCCAGGTGCTGCTCAATTTGATATCCAACGCGGTCAAGTTCACCGAAGAGGGATCGATCACACTCTGTGTCAAAAAGCACGATCAACAAGTGCTGTTTTCAGTGAAAGATACTGGCCCAGGGATTGATCCAGAACAGCAGACCATCATTTTTGAACCCTTCGTGCAAACCGAAACAGGGCTCAAACATGCCGGGGGAACCGGGCTAGGACTGCCTATTTCTAAGCGGCTGGTCGAGGCCCACGGCGGACGGCTCTGGGTAGAAAGCAGCGTCGGGCAAGGTTCCAATTTTTACTTTTCGCTGCCAATAGAAGCAGCGCTGACCCTCGGTGAGCGGGAGATATAACCATGTTCAACGACTATGTCTATCTTTACGTAGAAGACGATCCATTAAGCCGGGAAGCCCTGACGCTGGTCGTCAAGCGAATCATGAAAGTCGACCGGATGTATGTGTTCGAGAACAGCGTTAATTTTATGGCACGGATCAAGGCTCTGCCTGAAAAACCGGACCTGATTCTGTTGGATATTCATATGGCCCCACTCACCGGCTTTGAGATGCTTGCTCTGCTGCGCCGGGATGCAGCTTATGAAAAAGCAAAAATCGTTGCGCTAACCGCCAGTGTAATGAATGAAGAAGTGGAACTGCTTAAATCCAGCGGGTTTGATGGGGTGATCGGCAAACCAATCAGCGTACAGCAGTTTCCTACATTGATACAACAAGTGATTCAGGGGGAGGCAATCTGGCACGTCACCGAAAATTGAGCCAGAAAAGGGGAACGTATGGACGAATTAAAGGGAAAACGAATTTTCATCGTCGAAGATGATGTCACCAATATGGCTGTGTATAAAGCGACATTACAAAGCAGCGGGGCGACGATTATCCGGGACTTTCATAATCTGAACAGCGTTCAGATGTTAATCAATAATCTGCCGATCGATGTCATCCTGTTAGATCTCATGCTGCGTTACAAGCTCAATGGGTATGAAGTCTTCGATGAAATCAAGGCAAGCCCAGAACTGAGGCATATCCCTGTAATTGCTGTCAGTGCCTCCGATCCTGGGATCGAAATCCCCAAGGCGCGAGCCAAGGGTTTCTCCGGTTTTATTGGCAAACCAATTAAACCGATCCTATTTCCCAAACAAATCGCGGCATGTCTCGAAGGTTACGCCGTATGGTTTGCGCAGGATGGCAGCTTTGACAACGAGGATTATCACTCATGACTCCAACCGCACTTATGATCGATGATCGTCCCATTAACCTGGAAGCCCTGGCCGCCCTTCTGCGACGCGAAGGATTTGACGCGATCTTCGTGGAATCGCCACGCAGCTTAGAAGCTATGATCGCTCAGGCTGAACAGATCGATATCATTTTTTTGGACCTAGAATTTCCAAACTACAGCGGCTTCGATATTCTGGCAACGTTGCAAGCCGATCCACGATTGGAGGGAGTCCCGGTAGTCGCTTATACTGTCCATGTGAGCGAACAGAACGAAGCAAGAACGGCAGGCTTCCATAGTTTTATCGGCAAACCCTTGGATGTATCCCGGTTTCCCGATCAATTACAGCGCATTATGAACGGGGAGCGGGTCTGGGAAGTGCGCTAGAGCCGCTCGTGGTTGTATTAGTATTTGTGGGGAGTAACGGCTTGGTCAAATTCACACTATGCTACTCCCCAGAAGCGTCTTTGGAGATGACTGATTATTATTCCCCGCGTCTAAATAATAAGGCTAGACGAGCCACCTTACGAACTGATATTGCGCTTTGGAGGCTTTAGCTATCAACAATTTTGTACACGAAGCGGCACGGTTCTTTCCCTTGGCTTGCCAGCCCCGATGACACTACCCGCTGCGTGACCAGTTTTTTCCCTAATGCAATCTGGTAGTGAAAGCGAAAATGCCCCGCACAGCAGTAGCAGTAGGTGATGGACACAGGCTCATGTGAATCCAGGCGATCAAATACAGGGCAAGGGCATTGTAAGCCTCGCTCGTCTCCGATGCCAGCAGTGATAGTGCCATCTTCATTTAAAACAGGTTTTCCCATATAGGTAACCTGCCCCAGAGCCTTAATCTTCTCACTCAGCGAGCGATCCTTGTACTCCTGGGCAAGTTTCTGCACCGCCTTCAGCCGCCATCCACCTTTGGAACAGGCGCAGGAATCGCGAATGGCATGGCATGTTTCAGCATCCAGCAGCGCATCCATCCGGACAATCGCCTGAGTAAAAAATGCGGCCCGTTTCTCTTTGGTGGACTTATCGCTGATGCTTTCATACCCTTCCATGATCTGGGCTACAACAGCGTCATCCACCTGGAATTCGATCAAAGCCTGTCGAAAATTACTGATGGCCCCCATACATCCTCCTCTGCGCATAACAGAACTTATGTTCCATTATATAACGAGTTGGAAGATTCATAAAGGACCCTGAGTCTAGGGTCCTTTTTTGTTTCTAGAGAGATCAGGCCCTGATATTGACTATACGAAAATGACGAAGAAATGACCTCAGTTCGGCGGCAAACAATTCAGGTTCTTCCAGCGCCGCAAAATGACCGCCCTGTTTCATCGCCGTGAACCGTTGCAGATTCACATGACGTTCCGCCCATTCACGCGGCACAGGGGTCATCTCACCCGGAAAAGAGGCGACTCCTGTAGGAACTTCAACGCGCGCCACAGGTTTGGGTCCATAGCCCTGAGCATAAATGGCGCGGGTATTTTCGAGATACATACGAATGGATGAGTTGATCGTCTCCGTGACCCAGTAGATCATGATATTGGTTAGCAGTTCATCTTTAGTGAAACAGCTTTCAATATCTCCTCGATTGTCGCTCCAGGAATAGAATTTCTCTAGAATCCAGGCGGCGAGTCCCACAGGCGAATCGGTTAGGCCAGGGCCTAATGTCTGAGGTTTAGTCGATTGGAGCATATTGTAGGCACCCTCGGTATACCACCACTGTTGAGCCAGACCAGCAAACTGCTGTTCCGCTGGCGATAGGCTAGCAAAATCCTCGGTCCCATTAGGATATCCAACATCCGTCAGATGAATAGCCGTCACGACATCAGGGTATTTCAGCGCCAGTTCTCGTGTCACTTCTGTCCCAAGATCTCCCCCGGCAGCAGCGAATTTTTCATAACCCAGAACTTCAGTCATGAGTTTGAACCACAGATCCGCCACAGCCGAGGCTGTCATCGCTTTATGCTCTGAAAAGCCAAATCCAGGCATCGATGGCACGACCACATCCAATGTATCCTCCGCATTACCGCCAAACCGCTCAGGATGAGAGAGCATAGGGATAATCTTGTGGAAACGGTAGAATGAATCCGGCCAACCATGAGTCAAAATGATCGGCATGGTGCCATTGCCCTGCTCATAGATGAAGTGAATGTCCACGCCATCCACCGCAGTCTTAAAGTGATGAAACTGGTTGAGTGCAGTTTCATGTTTCCGCCAGTCATAGGCGTGCTGCCAGTAATCCACAAGATCTTTGAGATAACCCAAACTCGTCCCCATCCCCCAGCCCGAATCCTCCGGCTCGGAGGTCCAACGAGTTCGATTCAATCGATCTTGGAGATCTTGAAGGGTGCTCTGAGGGATATGGATCTCAAAAGGGGTTTTCGCTGCCATACTCTATCGCTCCTGACATCATATGTTGAGTAGATTTTAAGGAGGCGAGTAGGGCAGCGTCTTGTATCCAAACGACAATTATGGTCGTTTACCCACAATCTGAGCGGGGGTTTGGCCGACGAGATGTTTCAGCGACTTAGTCAGATGCGCCTGATCCACATACCCAACCTGGATCACCGTATCCTGAATGGAAGTTCCCTGTTCCAATAAAAGTACGGCCTGTCGGGCGCGATCAATATAGCGAATATACTTCTGAGTGAGTCCAGTTGTGTGCTGGAAGCGGCGCTGCACCGAGCGCGACGATAGATACGCCTCCTGGCCTTGCATCACAGCCTCTACGATAGGGTCCTGCACAAGTACATCGGCATGTACTAACCGGGCAACAAATGTATCGACGTTTTCATAGTTGGGAAACTCCCAGGTAAAACCACCCAGCCAAAAGGATTTCCCTGTGGCTTCTGGCAGCAGCGTTCCCGTATCAACCAAAGTATGAGTAGGAAGTTGCGGCATACACGTACCCAGCTTAAACTGAATACCAATACACTCGGTATCTTCTTCATAATAAACTGGAGCCGCTTTTGTCGTCGGGCCACACACCAGAACGTTTCCTGTCTTTCCACGCCTGCTGATCAGGATATCCCAACTTCCATCCGCGCTCGCCACATAACAACCTCGATTCTCAGTCCAGGTATGCCAGATTGTTTGCACATAAGAAGAATCGGACGATCTATCCTCGTATGTAAAGCTCATGCCGCACGTCTCTCCTGATTTAAAGACGTTTAGATTGTACTTGTTTAGTGCGGCAGGGTGATAATCACAGGCCCCTTTTTCTGGCCCGATTCAGCATAACGATGAGCCTCAGCCGCCTGCTCCATCGGGTAACACCGATCCACGACGGTTTTGATCTTCCCCGCCTCAACCAGTTCTTTGATTTGAAGAAGATCGCCGGATGTAGCCGTGGTCATCGCGCAGATCACTTTTTTCGATCCGCGTGTCGTCAGCATTTGAAGCAGTTGTTTGGTCTTAAAACTGGCATACATCAAACGTCCATGCTCGCTGAGCGAGTTTTTGCAGTGCGCAAACGAGATGCGGCCCAGAACATCAAAAATCAGATCATAGATCTCGCCATTGTGGGTAAAATCCTCACGGGTGTAATCAATAACATGATCCGCTCCCAGCGATTTCACAAAGTCTAAACGCGGCGTGCCGCAGACTCCGGTCACTTCTGCTCCGTCATATTTAGCCAGTTGCAGCGCATATGAACCGATGCTGCCGGACGCGCCGTTGATCAGGACCTTTTGCCCCTTCTGAATTGGGGCCCGTCGCAAAAGCCCCAACGCCGTACACGCGCCATAAGGCACGGTCGCGGCTTCCTCATAACTCAGGTTGACAGGTTTAAGCGCCACCACGCCATCCTCACGAATACAAACATACTCGGCATAGGCACCAAAACTCGGCCCGCGATATCCAAACACCTCATCACCCGCTTTAAACCGTGTGACAACGCTTCCAACGCCCTCAACCACCCCGGCGAACTCGTTCCCCAGGATCTTGACTCTCGGATGTCGGAGGCCAAAGGACAGCTTGGCAGGAATCAGCAGAAAGGCAGGCATATTAAACGTGCTAGCGGTCAGCGCTTTGAAATTTCGAGCTGCCGTATCCCCGTAGTTAACCGGAGAGGCATACACTCGGACCAGGATTTCGTTGTCCTTGGGAGTCGGTTTTGCTACCTCGTCGAGATGCAGCACATCCGGCGAGCCATAGTCGGTATAAACAATTGCTTTCATCAGTTTCACCACTTCCAAGCATATGAAACAGTCAGGACGTTAAACACAAGGCCGACTACAATCAGGAATTTGTCGTAGGCGGATGGATAGGTTGGCAGCCCTATAAGATTAAAGCCGAAGAAAAAGATCGCGATGATAATGTTCGCCCAGCGGTTCACCGAATGATCCAACGTCAGGGATAGAAACGCCATTATCACCGGAATCACCATGACCATCGCGATGCCTAACCACACCCACTGACCGACTTGTTTCCCACCAATTTCGCCGGGTTTAAAGTCACCGCTAAAGATCCGCAGCACATCGCCCAACAGATAGGTCAGCATCAGGCACACCCATAGAGCCGAAAGTTTGATCTCCATGCCCTACTCCATCGAAATGACAATTTTTCCGCGTGCGTGACCTTGTTCTAGATGGCGGAGAGCGTCCGGCGTTTGACTGAACGGATAGCAGCGATCAAGGATGGGTTTGATTTTGCCCGCTTCGATCAGATCCTTTAGGATCGCCAGATCCTTCGCATTCGGTTTCGCCAGTGTGCTGCCTATTTTTTTATTCCCTACCATTGACAGCCAGGGCCCCAACAGCAGAGATTGGAATATTTGTTTATTCGTGCCTCCTGCCATGACACAGATACCCTGGGGAGCTAAAGCGCGCCGGTACTCCAAAACCGAGCGGTTACCGTTCGCAGCAAAAATCAGATCATAAAGCTGGCCTGTAAAATCCTCCTTGGTGTAGTCGATCACCCGATCAGCCCCCAACGAACGTACCATATCGATCTTGCTGGTACTGCATACCGCCGTCACATCCGCGCCGAAGGCTTTGGCAATCTGGACGGCGAACAACCCTACACCGCCCGACGCACCGTTGATCAACACCTTCTGCCCCGGCTTGATCTGGCCTTTATCGCGCAAGCCCTGAAGCGCGGTCATGGCTGCCAGCGGCATAGCCGCCGCTTCCTGCATAGATACATTGGTTGGTTTTAGGACCACCATGTTTTCCCGCGCGCACACATACTCGGAAAAACTGCCCCATCCGCACGCCGATATATCGCTGAAGACTTCATCTCCAGGGCTGAACTGAGTCACGTTTCGACCTACAGCCTCGACTATCCCGGCAACATCGGCTCCAAGGCGTTGATTTTTCGGCTTAAACAAACCGAACGCAGCACGGGCTATCATCGGCTTACCGCGCATCAGGTGCCAGTCCGCCGCGTTCACGGATGCCGCCTGAACTTTGATCAGAAGTTCATCGTCCTGGGGAGTCGGTTTTTCAATATCCCTCAATTGCAGAACATCCGGTGAGCCGTATTCGGTATAGATGAATGCTTTCATGCCTTACCTCCAGCAATCGTGATGACAACATTTCCTTTTTTATGGCCTGTATCCACGTAACGGTGCGCCTCGGCAATGTGTTCCAACGGATAACAGCGATCAATAACAGGTTTGAGCTTTCCCGCCTCCACCAGTTCTCTGATAAACACCAGCGCCTTTGCCTTTTCGATAGAAAATCCAAAAATCATTCTTTTACCGCCTATAATGGATGTCCACCACGTGAGCAAAAAGTTCATCACTATCGCGCCATTGGTGACAAGGTAACGTCCGTTACCCGTGAGAGATCCTTTACACTGTGCAAACGAACTCTTGCCTACAGTGTCAAAAATGATGTCATAGGTTTCGCCGTTCTGGGTGAAATCCTCGCGGGTGTAATCAATAACATGATACGCCCCCAGCGATTTCACCAGGTCAACATTTGTCGTGCTGCACACGCCAGTGACGTCCGCGCCAAAGTACTTGGCAAGCTGGACCGCAAACGTACCGATAGAGCCCGATGCGCCGATGATCAGAACCTTGTGTCCGCGCTGAATCTGCCCCTTATCTTTCAGAAAAAACAAGGCGGTTGTGGCTCCATCCACCATCGCGGCAGCTTCTTCATAAGTCAGAGTCGCAGGTTTGAGCGCCAAGGAGCCTTTTTCAGGCATACATACATACTCGGCATACGCTCCCAGATGAAACCCTGTAAAGCCATAGACTTGATCTCCGGCTCGATATCGTTTGACATCTTTGCCGACAGATTCCACTTCCCCGGCGAATTCCATCCCCAGAAGTTGATAGCGTTTGCGTGGTCCACGAATGCCCAGAATAAGCCTGCCAATGATCGATTTTCCCTGACGGCTCATCGTTTCAGCGGCGGCGGCAGTGGATGCATAGGACCGAATCAGGATTTCATTCGCCTTCGGAGTCGGTTTGGGCACGTCTGTCAGACGCAGCACTTCTGGCCCGCCGTATTGGGTGTAGATAACAGCTTTCATGCGCCGCCTGCCTTCGGATTAAATCCCTTCACGATCAACCAAATCGCCATCACCATTTCCTGCAACGCGATAGGCATCACCAACAGGGTATAGGCAGACGATTCAGACTCGATCACATCGAACATATCCAGTAAGGCCGCCGCCAAAGCGAACACAATAGCGACAAGGCCCCAACCGGATATCCAGCGCGGAATGAGCCGGGATTGGTAGAAGATGGAATAAAGCATGATCGCTGCCAGGGGGAAAATAATAGCGGTCATCGTCGCCGCATTATTCCCTATCTCGACCAGGACAGTTCCCGCCGTCTCATACCCTTTCTCGCTGAAGGGCACGAGCACCAACCAGCAGATAACGATCACAATATAGGTCACCGTTTCAAGCGCCCCGCGAAAAACAAGATAGCCCAGCGCCAGGGTTTCATTCTGTTTTTTCAGAACCGGGAACGCCACCACAGGAACCATTGCTAGCGCCAATCCCATGATGAGGACAAACAACGATCCCAGGAACACCCGGTTTTCGTGGGTGGGAATTTCCTTCATATAATCCGATGCATGGATCATCGATCCAGCAGTT
>DATAMF010000217.1:0-4627 GCA_036260665.1 Aggregatilineaceae bacterium
CGGTGATATGGACCGGACCGCCTTCATCATTCGTGATCGGGGCGGGCGGCAGCGGTTCGTCACCCCCCTGACCGAAGGCGGGCACACGGGTTCCGAGGGGGAAGACCGCCGCCAGCAGCACGATGATTAAGCCGCGCAAGATGACACGCCTGAACTTCATAATTTTCTACTTGTGGTTAGGTGTTTTTTTATCAGGCTGATCGCCTGTATAACTTTATACGTGGTGGGCGGTTACGGCAGCCAAACCGGATTTTGATACCCCGCCGCACCCGGATTGGTGATCTGGTGCAGGGCTGTGCCGTCCGCGTTGATGATAAAAAGCGCCGGACGCCCGCTCCGGTAGGATACAAATACGATGGATTGGCTGTCGGGCGACCAACTGTAGTTAAGATCGTCCGCCCCGTGGCGCGTCAAGTTCACCATATCGGTACCGTCCGCATCCATCCGAAAGAGGTCTGAACTGCCTGTTTGCCGTGATATGAATGTAATCCAACGTCCGTCTGGCGACCAACCGGGACTCCCATCGTAGGCCCGGTTGCGGGTCAGATTGCGCACCGAACCGGCGGTGAGGTCCAGCAGAAAAATATCAAGGCTGTTCCGGCCTCTGGCGGTGAACAACAGGCGCGTGCCATCCGGCGACCAGACCGGCGCGCCCACCGCCTGCACGCTGCTGCCGTGCGCGCCGCTCGGCCAACACAACGGATCAGCTTCGGTGAGGTCGCGGACACAGATCCAATAAGCGTCGGGGATAAAATAGGATTGGTCGGCAAAATAGGCGATCCGCGTGCCATCCGGCGACCAGCTTGGTTCACTTTCGCTTCGATCCTCCGTAGCGGTCAGATTGCGCGGCGCGCTGCCATCGGTCTGAAAAATATCATAGTTGGTGAAGGCGGGATCGCCGCTGATCTGCTGCGACTGGTAGACCAGCCATTTGCCGTCCGGCGACCACGCGGGCATGCTGTCGAAGGTGCCGTTGTCGGCAAAAATCTGTTCGGACTGGCCCGCGCTGACGGTATAAATATTCGAAAACGCGTCGCGCTGGTAGCCCACATACACGATCCGGCTGCCGTCGGGACTCCAACTGAATTGGCCTTCGCTGTTGGTCGGCGCATGGGTCCAGTTGTGGAGATCGCTGCCATCGCGGTTCATCACATAAATATCATCGGTTTGCCCGCCGCTGGCTGTGGTGCCCAGCATCGAAAACGCGATCCGGGTACCATCGGGGGAGGGCAGCGGATACCAATCATCGTCCTGATTTTGGACCAGCTTGTGCAAATTGCAGCCGTCCGCGTTGACGACATACATATCTGAATCGCCGTCACACTCGGCGGTGAAGAGAATCTGGCGCGGGTCGCTGCACTGTGGTTCCTGCAACACACTCATCTCACACCAGGCGACTGCCGTCTGGGTGGCGCGCTGAACCTGTTGGGTGGCGGAAGCAAACGGTATGTCGTCGTGTTCTTCTTTGGGGTTCGTGAACAGCAGTGCGGCAAACGCCACCACCAGCACGAGGACCAGAAACCCGCCCACAATCATCACCGCTGGGTTCAACATTGGCGGACGGCGGCGCGGAGATTGTTCGGGGGGCGGTACATCCTCCTGTTTTTGCCCAGCGTGTGGCACGAACATAAGCCAGCCTGCCATTCCTGATCCTTTCCACGCAGCGGGCCAGGTGACGATTGCAGGCCGCTGTGATGCTGCGAGTTTACATCGGGCCGCATTTTGTGTAAAGTTCTAGCGTACCCAGGATGGAGCTTATGGCGAAGTACAAACCCTTGTTCGAAATGATCACCTCGTTGGGCTTCGCGGCTGCCGCGCTGCTGATCCTGTTGGCGGTTGCTCTCGCCCAGGAGGGGATCGAAGGACTCTGGATGGTGGCGGCGGCCTTCGCGGAACTCGGTTTGTTAACCGGCGGCGTCTGGCTGGCTTATCGTTATGTTCAGCACCGCACGGGCCGCACCCGGTTGCTTATCGTGGATGACGAGGGCCTGAAAGCTAAGCGCAGTTTGGGCGAAGAGGGCGAATTGGTGATTTTGAGCTACGATCCGGGCACCCGGTTGTTCACTTTTCAAGGCCGGGGCAGCCAGGTGATGGATCAGCCTGTGCATTTGACCGCCAGCTTGTACCGGTTGAAGTATGACTGTTCTGCCGTTAAGATCAAGCTGGCCGAGGTTGACCAGGATGTGATCATCCCGCTGATGGACGTGACAGGCCGGGGATCACAAAGTTTTGCGGTGGAAGCGGATGGGCGTTATGTGTTTCAGGTCGAATGCCGCCCCGCTGCGAAGTGGCGGATTGAATGCGTACAGTTGTAGGTGTAAATGGATAAAGGCGTATGGTTCGACGACTAGGGATCTGCTTGCTGCTGGTTTTTATGGGGTTCTCCCCTCTTCTTCGTAGTGAGGCGCAAAGCGGCCCCCCGCTGCAAGCCTGGACGCATTACGCGCAGACGGTCTACAGCGGTTCGGATCGCAGCAGCGCTATTATCGGGGTGCTGGCTCCGCATGCCGAGGTCTATCTCGAAGCCCGCAGCGCCGACACCACCTGGGTTTTGGGCCACAGTCTCGACGGCCAGACGCGCGGCTGGGTCGAAAGCCGCTTTCTGGAACTCGCCGCCGCCGATGTGCAGGTGAGCAGTCTGTTGATCAGCAATGAGCTGATTTTTGTGCCTCCCGCCGCATCGACTGCCTATCTCAGCGTCGATCTGAACGCCTACCCAATTGTGCCCGTCGATTTTGGGCAGGCCCACGCGATCTTCGGGTTGAGTCAGATTCGCGGCAAAAACGCGCACGCGGTATCCAAAGTGGGCGACTGCATCTCGGATAACGAACATTTTCTCAGCCCCTTTGGGTGGGGCAATTATTCGCTGGGCAACTTCGCCAGTTTGCAGCCGGTGATCGACCACTTCCGCGAAGCGCTGGCCTATGACAGTCTGGCCGCCTACAACGGGCTGGTGACAACCGCTGTTCTTGATCCGCTGTTTGCTAATCCCATCGCCTGCCAGCCGGGAGAAACGCCGCTGCGCTGCGAATACCGGATGCATAACCCATCCGTGGCGATTATCATGTTCGGCGCGCAGGATTTGCTGTTCACCCCCGCCGATCAATTCAACCTGAATCTGCGGCGCATCGTGCATGAGACGATCCAGGCGGGTATCATCCCGATTTTGAGCACGTTTCCCGGCAATACACAGATGTGGGACGCGTCAATTCAGTATAATCAGATCGTGGTGCAGATCGCGCTTGATTATGACATTCCGCTCATGAACCTGTGGCGGGCGCTGGATAACCTGCCCAATCATGGCCTCAACACCGACGGGCGGCACCTGAGCCTGCCGATCACGACCTCCGGCGATCTGACCTCCTCGAATCTGGTACGCGGTTATCCCATGCGGAATCTGGTCACGCTGCAAGCGCTGGATGCCGTGTGGCGCGGCGTGATGAATTGATTAAGGCCGGTCCAGGAAAATAATCCCCACGTCCTGCGGGTTTGAAAGGGGAATGGGGTAAAAGCAATCCTAACCACCGCATGACTGACGGTCTGTTTACAGGTGGGGCCAGATTCGGTAAAGTGGATGCAGTAAGGTAGAAGCAAGGAGAGTTTTTCAAATGGCACGCAAGATAAGTTTAGTTCTCTTACTGGTCGCGCTGATTGTGGCGGCAGTCCCGGCCCAAGCGCAGGGGGCCAACGCCTGGACCGTGTACCAGTTGAATATGCGCACTGGCCCGGCCCCAACCTATGACAGCGTTACCGCCTTAGCCTCGAATACCGGCCTGATTCTCGAAGCGCGGAATGAGGATGCGTCGTGGGTGTTGGGCCGTACCGAAGATGGAGTCTATCGGGGGTGGGTGTCCAGCCTCTATTTGCGCTTTGACACCGGCTTTAATTCGTTCAATCTGCCCGTCAGCGGCGAGATCGTCGGAACGGCCCCGGCAGCGCCCGCGCAGCCGACAGCCCCGGAACAACCCGCCCCTTCTGGTGATGCGGCGGGTGGCAGCGCGACGGTTGCCAGTACGATGAACGTGCGCAGCGGCCCCGGCACCACCTTTGGCGTGATCGGACAGATTCGCGGCGGCACACAGGTGATACTCGAAGGGCGCAACGAGGCGGCGAATTGGGTGCTGGCGCATGCGACCGACGGCGCGATTCGCGGCTGGATGTTTGTGCAATATCTGCGGTTCAGCGGCGTGACTGTGACCGATCTGCCGGTGACGGGCGAGATCGCGGAATCGTCGGAGAGCGGCATTGTCGCCCCGACCACCAATGTCAATTACAACGGCGTCGATATGCATGGGTATGATCCGGCCCGCATCGAAGGCATCGACCTGACTCAGTATCCGGTGGTAGCCCGTGCCACCAGCCGCTCCCGTGCGATCTTCCAGGCGGGGCAGGCGTTGGGCAACAATTCTGGCGTGCTGGCGAAGATTGGCGACTGCTCGACGGAACACTGGTATTTCCTCAAGCCGTTCGCCTGGGGTGACTACAATCTGGGCGCGTACGGCAGTTTGCAGTCCACCATCGATCATTTTGGCGATTCGCTGGCCTATGACAGCGTCGCCTCGCACAACGGCTTCAATGCCAACGCGGTGATGGCTCCCGAATGGTCGGACCCAGCCTACTGTCAGGC
>DATAMF010000222.1:0-10461 GCA_036260665.1 Aggregatilineaceae bacterium
GTGACGATCCGCTCATCCTTCGCCATCACCCGCAGCCCGACATCGGCCCCGATGCTCGCCCCGACAATGCTCACCCGCTCTGGATCAATCCCCGGCTGTGACCGCAGCCATTCCAGCCACCGCGCCGCGTCATCTTCGCCCAACACCCAGTCGATTGATCCGCCCGTTTCGCCGTGCCCGCGCAAATCCACCGCCAGCACGCCGTACCCCGCCTCTAGCAGCGCCGGGATCAAATCGATCCAGGCTTCCTTCTGGCTCCCCCCGTGATGCATCAACAGCACCGCTGGCACGGGATCGGTGGTGTCAATGGTGGGCGCATAATACAACCCGATCAGCGCCAACCCATCCGATGCTTCCAGTTCGATCCGTTCGCCATCCGAACGTTGTGCAGCGGCTGAACGCACCACAAGGGTACTACAAAGCACAACCAGGACAAGGGCTATTCGTTTGAACATGATCAATCTCCTGAAAAAACGGCCACAATGCCATGTTATACGCCCACCCTTCCCTTGAATGATCACTGGCTCACCATCCGAGTTAACCATCGAAGTTAACCATTCAAGTTAGTCACTCACGACCATGACAAACTCGAACATCCGTGCTATTCTGAACATATCTGCACCTTCACAACCTGCCGCGCCCGAAGAGGGGATGAGGTCCGTAGGGGCAATTCCTGAATTGCCCCGCCCGCTTCTCCCCGTCCTGCCTGCGGGAAGGGGCCGGGGGTAGGGTTCGCTTTTCCGGGGATAGAAATTGACAAAAACTCGGACTTCCTGCCAACATCTCGCCCTTTTTTTCACCATTTTCCCCTCAAACCGCGCGCAAAGGGGGGGCGGGGGCCAAATTAAACGTGCGCCGCCAAACGAGGAGAACAAATATGTCCACCACCTTTACGCTCGACATCGACTGGGACGGCACATGGTCCGACGAGACGCCCTATCTCCGCCGGATGCAGTCCCGCCAGGGATTCGCCGCCCCCGCCGACTCCGTCGCGGAACCCGGCCACTGTGTCCTGACGCTCGACAATCGCACCCGCCGCTTCAGCCCGGCGAACGTCGCTAGCCCGCTGTACGGCCAACTGCTCCCGCGCCGCCCCGTCCGCATCCGTGCCCAGTCCGGCGCGCAGACCTGGACCCTGTTTCACGGCCTGATTGAGCGCTTCGATCCCGACTCCGGCGGCTTGGGTCTGCGCCAGTGTACCATCACCTGCGTCGATGGTCTGACTCTTCTCGCCCGCCAGCGTCTCGGCACGCCCTACGCCTCCACCTATGCCGTAACCGCTGCCCTCACCGACATTGTAGCCACCGCCTACACCCCGCCCGCCGCCAGTTATGGCGACAACGGCGATCTGCTCCAGCACTACGGCCAACCCTGGACTCCCGAACGGACCACCTGCCTCGACGCCCTCCGCCAGATCAGTGATGCCGTTTGGGGCCGTTTTTTCATCCAGCGCGACGGCACCGCCACCTTCTGGACTCGTGCCCAGCGCCAGAATCCCTCCATCACCGCCGCCCTGACTCTGAATGCATCCGCCCTCTCAGACCTCAAATTTTCCCTGGACATCAACCGCGTGACCAATCTGGTCCAGGTGAAGATTTACCCCGTCGAAACCGTCGGCGCGGAGACGGAACTCTGGCGGGCCACAACCACCCTGCGCCTCGCCCCCATGCAGCAGCGTGTGATCCATGCCCTGTTCCACGACTCCGACGGCGAACGCTGCGGCGCGGTGGATGTCGTCGCCCCGGTTCCGACCACCGATTATCTCGTCAACGACGCGCCCAACGGTTCCGGCTACAACTACACCACCGATCCTGCCTTTTCCATCGCCACCGAAACCGAAGCCACCCGCCTGAAAATCACCCTGACCAACAACGCCATCGGCCCGCTGTACGTGACGCTGCTCCGTGTGCGCGGCCAACCCGTCCGCGCCTACGATCCCATCACCATCGAGCGCAGCGATTCCACCAGTCAGGCCGTCTACGAAAAGCGCGCCCGCCTCTACGATCTCCCCATGCAGTCCGATCTGAACTTTGGCGAACTGCTGGCCGATTTTCTGCTGGGCCGCTCCAAAAATCCTGCTCTCGCCGCCGAGTCGCTCACCGTTCAAAACCGGGATACCCTCTCCGGCGTGAATTTCTTCAGCCTCAATCTGCTGGACAAAATTGTGATCACCGATCCACAAACCGGTGCATCGGCCTTAGCCCATTGGCTCCGTGCCATCGACTACGACCTGTCCACGCAGGGTTACACTGTGACTCTGCACCTCGAACGCTGCGACGAAAAAACTTACTGGCTGCTCGGCCAATCCACCTATAGCGAATTGAACACGACCACCCGTCTTGGCCTCTGAAAGGAGAATAGAGTATGACCTGGACCGCCCCCAAAACCTGGGCCGCTGATGAACTCGTCACCGCCACCGACTTTAATACCCATCTGCGCGACAATTTGCTGGCCCTCAAACAGCCGCCCTCCCAGCAGATCGTCCGCCTGAATGCCGCTTCCTACACCACCACCAGCACCTCATTCGTCACGGTGGACGACACCAATCTGAAAATCACTCTGACCTCGTATGGCGGTGATGTGTTGATCTGGGTTAATGCGACCGCCAACACGAACGGCTCCTATTCCCTCATGCTCACGGTGAGCATTGACGGCGTGGATCAGGGTCCGGCCAACGGCCTGACCTACGTCTACGGTTCAAATGTTACACCGCTGTCCTGGGTGCTGTTAGTATCGGGAATAGCTGCCGGAGAGCATAGCTACCGCCTGCGTTTCCGTGTTTCCGGCGGCACCGGCACGCTGCTCAGTAATGCCAATGTGCCCGTGATTTTGGGCGTTCGTGAGGTGAGCTAACGATGATCGATCTCGAATTCATCAAATCCCCTGTGAACATTGACAAACTGCACGAGGATTTATCCGCCGCCTTCAATAAGGTTTTCATCGGCGTGACCATCTCCGCCGATCAGGTGCGGATTCACGTCACTGACGCCATCACCCAGGCCGAGCGTGATCAAATAGGCTTGCTGGTCCTCACGCATGATGCCGCCCTCCTGACCGCCGCGCAGCAAGCCGCCAAAGATCGCGCCATCCTCTGGGCCTCTCTGCAAAAACCCTGGGATACCTGGACCCCGCAGGACAAGGACAACTTTCTCCGCCTGCTGTCCGCCACCACCCAGTCCGTCACCACCCCATTGAAATCCCCGTAGGGGCGATTCCCCGATTTTCGTCCAATCTCCGCAACCCAGTTCCCTCTTTCTCCGCGCGCGGGGAAAGAGGGTTAGGGAGATAGGGGTTACTCCACCCCCAACACCCAGAACTGCACATCCGGCTGGTTGCCCGCCGACAGCGCGATCCGGTTGCCCGTCAAATCCACCAGCGCCGCCTCGCTCAACCAGCGATCCGGCTTCTCCGGGTCTTTGACCCATTCCGCCACCGCGACATACTGCCCCGCCGCATCCGGTTCCACGCTGCTGAACCGTCCGCGCAGGACCAACTGCGGATCGCTGCCCGGCACAACCACCCGCAGCGCGCCGCTTTCATTATTCCCGGTCACAAAGAACAGCCGTCCGCCCGCGCCCCAACGGTAATCATTAACCGTTTCGTTCGGCCCTAGGTCCACCAATTCCACCGCTGACCCGCCGATAGTCGCCAGATCGATCAGCTTAAGTGTCTGTTCCTTCGCGAGTGTCAGTTCTACATACGCCAGCCAGCGTCCATCCGGCGAAACCTGCATCTGCTGCCCTTCCAGCGCCGCATCGCCTAATCGATCCGCCAGCGCATAATCCGCCACCGGACTCACCGTCCCATCCGGAGCCAGCCAGAACAGCCGCACCACGTGCCGCTCCATCCCGCTTGGCACGGCCATCAGCACACCCGAATTATCCTGCGCCGCGAACACTTGCACGCTGAAATTATCCGCGTAGAAATCACCACCAGCGGCTCCCGCCATAATCTCTGTGCTGCCGCCGCCCGCCAGCGGCACCGCGACCACCCGCCAGCGACTCCCGCCCTTGTCGCACCGTTCCCCAAAGGCCACATATGCCACTTGTTGAGTCTGCGCCACCGTTCCACTAGTGAAAATGCATTCCGCTTCTTCTTCATCCGGCGGTTGCAGCGGCTTAAATTCCGCCAGCGTCGTCCGGCTTCCGTTCGACCACAGATCCAGGCTCGCCTCATCCGCGTTCCCTTCGCCGTTCGGGAACATGCGCACCAACAGCAGGCTGCTTCCGGCCTTTTCTATCGCCGCCGTATAATCCAGGGTAATCACTTCTTTCCCCTGCGCCCGGTCATAGATCACGGCGTTCCCCGCCCGAAAACTGCGCGTCGAACCATCAAACCGAATGTACGCCACCTGATTCCTGTCGCCAAACATCCGTACCGTATCCGGCCCCGCGCACGTCAGCCGCGCCGTCTGCCCGACCACCACCGCGTCGCTGCCATCCAGCGGATAATAAACCAGGTCGCCGCGCGCCCCGCCGACATACATCAGCACGCCGTTCGGCTGTCGGTAATCATGCCCGCAGCGTTTCACATCCGACACATTCCCGCCTGCGAACGTGCGTAATTCCTGCGGCATTTCGCCGCCCTCATACGCCACCAACCGCCCACCGCCCGCGCTCTGCTCCCAGGCAATCACACGCGGTGCGCCAGCCGGAGCGCTGCTCGTGTCTGCTTGGGATTCCTGCCCCTGTGTGGGCGTTTGTGCTCCCGACTCTGCTTCTCCGCCGCCTGCCACAGCCTGAGTAGCCGCCGGTGCTTTGACCGTTTCCTTTTTATCGCCCTCATCCTTATCCTTGCTGCCGCTCGCCACCACGATCAGCAGCACGAGTATGATAATGATCGCCAGCGGGATGATGACATAAATCGCGCGCTTCGACATATCAGCACCTCTCCTGTTTGAAAATTTTTATTCCAGTGTTCCAGTATAAAACGAGTCTTTTTCAGGGGGAAATAACAGAGCGACCCGTTTGGATCGCCCTGCTGATACTTATTTTTTCCGTGTTTCGCGGTACCACGCAATCGTGCGTTCTAACCCCTCACGGAAATCGGTCATCGATTCGAACCCAAACCGTTCCTTCGCCCGTGTCACATCGAGTTTACGACGTGGCTGGCCGTTGGGTTGGCTCGTATCCCACACCACGTCACCCTCGAACCCGGTCAATTCCACCACCAGATTGACCAGATCCCGGATCGAAATTTCATTGCTCGACCCCAGGTTCACCGGATCAGGATCGTTATAATTCTGCGCCGCCATCACGATGCCCCGTGCCGCGTCTTCCACATAGAGAAATTCTCGCGTCGGGCTGCCGTCGCCCCACGCCACGATCTGCTTCTCGCCTGCTTCCTGCGCATCCACACACTTTTTGATCAGCGCCGGGATCACGTGTGACGAGCGCGGATCGAAGTTATCGCCCGGCCCATACAGGTTCACGGGCAGCAAATACACCGCGTTAAAGCCGTATTCCTGCCGGTACGACTGCGCTTGCACCAGCAGCATTTTTTTAGCGAGTCCATACGGCGCGTTCGTTTCTTCAGGATACCCGTTCCACAGGTCATCTTCCTTGAACGGCACGGGCGTAAATTTCGGATACGCGCAGATCGTGCCAATCGCCACAAACTTAGCAACCCCCGTCTGCCGCGCATATTCCATCGTATGCACGCCCATCATCAGGTTATCGTAGAAGAAGCTCCCCGGATGCTCGCGGTTGATCCCAATCCCGCCCACCGTCGCCGCCAGATGGATCACCATCGTCGCCGGGAAATCCCGGTACATGCGCTGCACATCGGCTTCGCGCCGCAAATCATACGCTTCCAGTGTAGGGATAAAGACTTCTTTTGCCCCGCACGCCTCTAACTCTCGTACCACATTCCGCCCCAGGAAGCCCGCGCCGCCTGTTACAATGACTCGTTGTTCGCTCCAAAAGCTCATCTTTACTTCTCCGCTTCTCCTTCAACGGCCAGACAGCCCCATTATACAAACCCGCCCACCGAATTTCTACCTACGAACCAAGGACGATCAGCTTATGGTCTAGAATCCAATTCCGCACTACATTTACAGCTATGGGTCTTTGATCATACGGGAGGAAACAATGGAATTAGGACAGATTATCGCCCTCATCATCATCGGCGCGCTGGCGGGAACCGGCGCGATGTCCATCACCGGGCGCAACAAAAAATCCGGCGGCTGGGTAACAAATACCGTGATCGGTGTGATTGGCGCAGTCGTTGGCGGTTATATCTTCGATGCGCTGGATATTAACCTGCCGGACATCTTAGAAGCATCAATCAGCTTAGGGAATCTGCTGGTAGCGTTTGTCGGCGCGCTGATTGTGATCTGGATCGTAAGCCTGATCAGCAAGCGCTAGGCCCCAGCATCTTCTCCACCGCGTGAACCGTTGCCATAATATCCGGCAACGGTTCCTGCCACAGTGTTGCCACCCCTAACGTCAATTTCGGCAGCAGCGGCGTCTGATAGATCCCCTGCTGATCCGGTAAGACAGAGGCGTAAAGTTTGGAGCTTTGCAAACGGCAAAACCGTGCATCGCGCCGTACCGGATCGATAATCCAATATTCCCCCACCCCGCCCCGCTCATATTCACCAAACTTGCGCCCGTAGTCGCGTTCTAGACTCTCAGGCGACACCACTTCAATACAAATATCAGCCGGGCCGATCATGCCCGTTTTGGTCAACTGTCCTGGATTGCTGCTCAAAATCACCTGCAAATCCGGTTCGCGGTAAACCTGAAGCGTTTCCAGCCGCATGACGAAGGGCTGTGCGCGGACGCGTCCAATTGGGTTGAGGGCAAAATAGGCATCCAAAAGTTGGCGCAGATAGGCGGTAAGCAGATCATGTGCTTCGGATACCGGAGACAATTTTTCGATCCCCCCCATCGCCCATTCATAGTAGTGTTCTGCATAACAATCCAGGTATTCTTCAGCCGAAACTGGACTTTCAGAAGCTGTGCTCGTGGATACCATACCGATTCTCACCGACTCAACCAGTTTAGCCACATTGTAACACAGAACGGGCCGCAGAAATTCCGCGGCCCCAATCACGTTATTTCGCCAGAATATCGCTGCCCACCAACTGCCGCCCCGCCGCGAGTAGTTCTCTCACGACATCACCCGACGGCGCTTCCGCGTACACCCGCAGCACAGGTTCCGTCCCGCTCGGACGGATCAACAGCCAGCTATCATCCGCCAGCACAAACTTGATCCCGTCGAACGTTTTCACCTCGCGCACCGTCTGCCCCGCCATCGCCTGCGGTGCTTTGGCGCTCAACCGCGCCACCATTTCCTTCTTCGGCACGGGCGCGTGCAGATGAAAATCCGTCCGCTCATAGCACGTCGGGCCGTACTGCCGCTGCAAATCGTTGATCAGTTCGATCAGCGGCACGCCCGCATCGGCCATAATTTCGAGCAGCAGCAGGCCCATCAGAATCCCGTCGCCTTCAGGAATATGCCCCTTGATGCTGATCCCGCCGGACTCCTCGCCCCCGATCAGCACATTGCCGTTCATCATATGATCCGCGATATGGTTGAATCCCACCGGCGTTTCATGCACCGTCAACCCGTGTTTCGCCGCGATCCGGTTCAGCATCATCGTGGTAGACACCGTTTTCACGACGTCGCCTGTCCACCCGCGTTTCTCCACCAGATAGCGCAGCGACAGCGCCATGATTGTATGCGGATCAACAAAGTTACCCTGTCCATCCATCGCCCCAACGCGATCCGCGTCCCCGTCCGTGGCAATTCCCACGTCCGCGTGCTGCGCTTGGATCGCCGCCGCCAATGCTTCCAGATGCTGGCGGATCGGTTCGGGATGAATCCCACCAAACCCCGGATTCATCTCGCCGCGAATTTCCGTCACATGGCAGCGTGACCGCGACAGAATCGCCCGAATCGCCGTGCGTCCCGCCCCGTACATCGGATCGGCTACAATATGCAGTTCGCCCTGTGAGATTTTATCAATATCCACCAGCGATTCGAGGTGTTCATAATAAGCGTTAGTGGGGTTAAACCGCCGGATCAGTCCTGCACTAATGGCCTTTTCATAATCCATCAAGTTCGGCCCGCGCGCTTCCCGCTGCGACTTTTCCAGCAGCAGTTCCACCCGTTCGCACTGCGACGGCAGCGCCGATCCGCCGTAATCCGCCTTGAGCTTGAATCCGTTATAGCGCGGTGGATTGTGTGACGCGGTAATCACCACGCCCGCCACCGCTTTTTTATGCAGAATGTTATAGCTGATCGCAGGTGTCGGCGCGTCTGTGCGTGACAGCCACGTGATCACATTATTCGCCGCCAACACCCGCGCCGTTTCCATTGCAAACCGATCCGACAGAAACCGCGTGTCGAATCCGACCACCACTTCTGGCTGGCCGTTTCCGCCAAACTCCGTATTGATATAATCGGCCACTGCCTGGGCGACCAGCCGCAAATTCCCAAACGTGTAAGTTTCGGCAATCACGGCTCGCCAGCCATCCGTTCCAAAACGAATGCTCATCCTTCAATCCCTCCCGTGCTGATAAACTAGCCATGCAGTATAGCACAAAAAAAAGGGTAGTTTGATAAAAACTACCCAACTATCAATCATTCTGCTTAATAAAATTTAGCTGATTCCCTCGGCCAGCATACGCGAGGCTTGATCGCAAAACACGTCAAAGACACCCCGGTGCAAACGGCTGCGCGCCGGGTTATCCAGGTACAATACCCCAATAATTTGTTCGTCCGCATACAGCGGCCCGCACAGCACCGCGATGGGCGTGTTATCATCCGTCGTATGTACGAACAACTGCGACTCGCCTGAATCCAGCGCCAGGAAAATCGCGCGGCGGTCCGGGTCAGCTTCGGTCGGATAAATATATCGCCCCTGCGCATCACGCCCTGTGCAGTACTGCATCCGCCCATCCTGCTCCGAACGGATTACATAGCCCACTTGGGCATTAAACTGCTGCAAAGCCCGCACCAACAGCGCGTCCAGCCGCGACCCATGGGTGGGTGAGCGATCCGCCGACCCCATTTCCGTCGCGTAGCCCATAGTGTCAGCCACCGCTTCAATCGGTGGGGCAGTCGCTGCCGTTGCTTCACGCGGCGCATAATCATCATATGTATTATGAACAGGCCCCGCTTGCTCAATCTCGGGCCGTTTCAGAAAAGATATCAAACGTTGAACCAGTCCGCGCTGCTGAGACATGCCTATTCCCTATCCAAAGTGCTGCTATCCCTCTTTACATTTTTGAGTATAACATTATTTTGAAGCCGATGACTATGGCACTCGAATCCTATACGGCATCTTTACGTCTACAGCTAACTCTTAAATCAAATTTTAATTTCGCAGAGGCAAAACCTATGAACCGCACTATCATTTGGTTGATCGACATTCTCGGTTTGATCGGTCTCATCGCGTTGAGTGTGTTAGCCGCCCTCACGCCCCAATCAGACGGCTATATTGTCGGCCAGATTGTGTGTGCGGGGATCGTCCTGCTCAGCACCTTTTTCCTGCGCCGTCTGGATACCTAACCTTCTAAGCTTTCTCTACCTCGCAGGGAAAGCCAGAAGGTTAGGAAACTGGCCGTCCCTTACTCCCCGACCACCACCGGAACATCCTGTTGTTCGCCGTCACGAATAAGTGTCAGTGTCACCGTATCGCCGGGATGCGTGTTGTTTTCCAGATAAAGCGTCAGCTCGTCGCGTGTCGTGACCACCATGCCATTAATTGCCACAATAGTATCCCCGCCCACCAGATACGTCTGCCACCCGCGCTGTTGAATCTCCGCCGCCTGGAGTTCTGCCTGTGCCGCCGGACCACCGCGCACAATCTCGACAATCAGCAGGCCGTTTTGTGGTCCGCTTTCGCCCGGCTGAATCTCATAGCCCAACTCTGCCGTGTTGATCCCCAGCGTCGGATGCGGATACCGTCCCTGCTCGATCAGCTTTGGCACCACCAGATACACCGTGCTGATCGGCACCGCGAACCCAATCCCGTTCGATCCGCCCGACGACGATTGAATCGCCGTGTTAACCCCGATCACCCGTCCCCGTGTATCGAGCAGCGGCCCGCCCGAATAGCCCGGATTAATCGCGGCATCCGTCTGAATGGCATTCCCAATCATCGATCCATCTTCCGACTGGATCACGCGCCCCAATGCGCTGATCACCCCGGTTGTCAGCGTCCGGTCCAGCGCGAACGGATTCCCAATCGCCAGCACCATCTGCCCCACCCGCAGTGTTTCATCCGTTCCCAACGGAATCGGCGGCAGATTAAGCTGGTTCACATCCACTTGCAGCACCGCCAGATCATAATACGAGTCCGCGCCCACCACTGCCGCCGTCAAATGCGTACCATCCGCCAGCACCACTTCGATCTCTTCCGCACCCTCGATCACGTGGTTATTGGTGACAATATGCCCCGCCGTATCATAGATAAACCCCGATCCCGTTCCTTCCTGTGGAACAGGGCCG
>DATAMF010000225.1:0-2306 GCA_036260665.1 Aggregatilineaceae bacterium
GGGTGATAAACGTGTGCAGCACTTCCACCTGCCCCGCCAGATCGTCACCTTCCCGCAGATGCAGCACGGCGGGATGCGGCTCAAAAAAGGCTACGCTGCTGTCGTCCGCGATCTGGATCAGGTTGAGGATCGGCTTGCCCAGGCTTGCATATTCGACCACTTTGCTGGGCAGTTGGTAAGGCGTCCGGTTGCCAACATTAACCAGCACACTTGCCCGGCGCATGGCTTCCATCACCTCCACATGCGGCACAACCCCATGCAGAAAAATGCGCTGATCGATCAGTTCGGTGTAAGGCTTAAAAGCGTCATAAACCTCTCGAACATAGCCGTAAATGTGTAGTTCCAGGCTATCTTTCAGCGGTGTGTGGAGCAGCCCAGCAAACAGCTTGAGCATAAAGTCAGGCCGCCGGATATCGGGGTAAAGACGCCCCGCAAACACAAACCGGATTCGCTCATCCGGTTCGATCTCAGGCTCATGTGAAACAAGTGGAGCCGCCAGCAGCGGCGGGATCAGGTGTATCTTCGCGGCGCTCTCCGGGAATGCGGCGGCATACCGGGCCAGCGTCGCGGGCGTCGTCACGCTGATCGCGTCTGCCTGCCGGAAAATATCGCGTTCCATCCGTCGATTGAGCCAGCCATAGAGCCGCCTGTTGTTAGGTGCGTCGATATCTTGAAGCGAAAACGGATCGCCCACGTCCACAACCCAGCGTGAATAGTTGCGGTGTATACTCTGCCCCACCAGATGTCCAGTGAACGGGTTGGAAACGCTGATCAGGACATCAGCGGGGGTCAGTTTGAGCGCCTGCCGCCGGGCCGGACCATACCAGGAGAAGGAGCCGTCAGGCCAATAGACCTGTTTGTATACTGCATGATAAAACCAACGGGCAGCGCGTGTGAATTGCCCCCGCAGCCAAGACAACAGACTCAAACGCCGATTCGTATTTTTCGCCTGTGGCGCATTTACATTCGCCTGTTTAAACCAGCCGTGCAGCCGTTCCAACCAGATCGAATGAACGCGGTACACACACACGCCGTTGATCACTTCTTCCCGCAGCAGTCCCGGCTCCCACGCGCTGATCACCGTCACCTGATACCCATTCGCTACCCAATACTCCGCCAATGTGCTCCACCGCAGGGCGCGTGGGCTGACATCCGGCGTGTAAAAATAGGACAAAATGAGAAGTTTCATCGGTTCCGGCTCCCATATTTAAGGGATATCGGCAGTTCTCCATGTCCTATCGGGATCAGCGGCTGTTCCGCCGCATCTTCGATCACGATCTGATCCGCCTCAAGCGTCACCATCCGGTAGACCGGTGATCCATAGCCATAATGCACGCCAATAAACCCCTCCGGCCCAAAATACAAACATTCCGCCCGTGCCTCGCCGCTTAATCGGAACAGATCGATATCCAGCCGCCCCGGTTCCCCCTCCGCAATTTGAGGGGCAAAATGAGCCCGCACAGATCGGTATTCATTGCGCCGATCTGGCAGCGCGGTATAAAGATACGTACCGGGATCAACAATCCAATCCTCGCCATCAAGCGCCAGTTCCACAGCCAACTGATCATTGTGCGCGTGACTGCCTAGCTTCCCCACCGATCCACACCGCACCGCCAGATAGACACGCTCCAACCTGAAAACATACAGTCCAAAATCACGATACACATAGGTTTGTAGGGGGTCGCTCGTGGGAGGGCCAACAGGGATTTCCTGACGATAATGGAAGGGCAATCTCCGCACCCGCGCCCGCTGCTCCGCCCAATCCGCGCCAATCCTGACTTGTTCTGCCGCCGATCTCATCCCATCCCGCCGATATGAGGGAAGCTGTCGCCCACCTGCTAACCCACGCACCAGGGTTGCTTCTGGTCCGCTGGGCCAATCCGCCCGCCCAAATAACCCGTTCATCGCCGCCAGCAGATGCCCATGATCGAGCACATCTTCATCCCAATACTCTTGATCATCGGACTCATACCCGTCCAGGTTGGCATACCTTGCACAGGCTTCCTCGACGGTTAGCCGTTCATAAGCAGGGAACAACTTCAAAAACCGCCCGGAGTCGTTATCCCCAATCTGCGGCACACGCCCCGATGGTTTTGTGATATGCTGCGTGAATTCGCCCATTTTTTCGATCCGCTCCCGGTGGGCCAGCGGAAATCTATTCTGTTTATCGGGTGGCAAATTCAACGCCAGTGCCGCCGTATAGACGATCAGCTCAGCCGACAGGCGGTGATAGCAGGTTGATGCCTCAAAATTGCTGCCATCTTCATGAAATTGCAGTGCCACCTCCCGATCCAATTCCCGCAGCG
>DATAMF010000241.1:0-2551 GCA_036260665.1 Aggregatilineaceae bacterium
ATTCTTAGCATTCTTTCGTCGTATCCGTGTATCATTTGCCGATCCAGTCCGAATGATCTGGATCGGTTTATTTTCTGAGGAATAGAACAACATGAGCAATCTGGTTGAAACCGAGGTCAAGCTCTATGTGCCGGATCTTGACAGCGTGATCATACGACTGAATGCGGCGGGCGCAGTAATGACTAAAGCGCGCGTCTATGAGCACAACATTCGCTATGAGGATACCAACGAAACGCTGACCGGACGCGGCATTGTGCTGCGGCTGCGGCAGGATGCGAAGGTCCGCCTGACGTACAAAGAACCACAAACGCAGCAAATCGAAGGCGTGCTGACGCGCTTTGAGGCGGAAGTCACGGTGGATCAGTTCGATATGATGGACCTGATCCTGAAGCGGCTGGGCTATCATCCGCACGTGGTGTATGAAAAATACCGGACGACGTATGAGTTCGGCGGGGCGGAGATTGTGCTGGACGAGATGCCGTATGGGAATTTTATCGAGGTCGAAGGCCCTGCCGAGGAAATCGAAGCGGCGCTCCAGGTGCTCAACCTGGAACGGGAGCCGCGCATTCTGACCGGGTACATGGTGTTGTTCGGGCTGGTGAAAGCCGCGCTCAACCTGGATGTGCAAGACCTGACCTTCGCCAACTTTAAGGGCGTGGTCGTGCCGCCGGAAATCTTTCACCAAAATGCCCAAGGGGATCGTCAGAATAGATAAACAGGCTGGTGAAGTTGTCCGGCACACGGTACGATTGGTGCCGAATCAGGCTCTTGTGAGGAGAGGAAGCATAACTTATGCTATTAGGGGGTATCGAAGGCGGCGGGACCAAGTATGTGTGCGCGGTAGCCGATGAACACGGCCACCTGTTAGATCGGATCGTGATCCTGACGACTGATCCACAAACGACACTCAAACAGGTAGTTACCTATTTTAAGCAGCAGGAAACCGCACAGGGCGAGAAGCTGGCGGCCATCGGGATCGGGTCGTTCGGCCCGATAGATTTGCAGCGCGGGTCGCCGCATTATGGCTATATTACGAGCACGCCCAAAGCCGGATGGCAGTTCGCGGATGTGACAGGGCCGATCAAAGCGGCGTTTCCCAACATTCCGGTGGGCTTTGATACCGATGTGAACACAGCGGCGCTGGGCGAACATCAATGGGGCGCGGCGCAAAACTGGGATACGTTTATTTATCTGACTGTCGGAACCGGCATCGGCGGCGGCGGGATGCTCGGCGGGCGGCTGATGCACGGCTTGATTCACCCGGAAATGGGACATGTGCTGCTGCCCAAACACACAGACGATCCGTTGGAGCGCGGCGTGTGCCCTTTCCATCCGAACTGTTTGGAAGGGTTGGCGTCGGGTCCATCGCTCAAGGCGCGGTGGGGCATGCCGGGCGAAACACTGCCCGTCGATCATGCGGCGTGGGAGATCGAAGCGACTTATCTCGCCACCGCTGTGATGGATTTTCTATGTACGTGTTCGCCGCAGGGTGTGATTCTGGGCGGCAGTGTGATGCACCAAAAGCAACTATTTCCGCTGGTGCGCGCGCAGGTGCTGCGGCTGGTCAATCATTATCTGGTTCACCCGCGCATGGACACACTGGATGATTTGATTGTGCCGCCTGCGTTGGGTGATGATGCAGGTGTTATGGGTGCTATTGCCCTGGCACTGTTGGCAATAGATGAGGCAGAACGTGGCGCTGACATTTAACGACTACCAACAACGGGCAGCAGAAACGGCTAAATATCCAAATGTGGGCAGCAACCCGATTTACCCGACGCTCGGACTGGCGGGTGAAGCGGGCGAAGTCTGTGAAAAGGTCAAAAAAGTAATTCGGGATCAAAACGGCCAGTTTGATGAGGCCGCGATCCTGGCGATTCAGAAAGAGCTGGGCGACGTGCTGTGGTATGTCGCACGGCTGGCCGCCGAACTCGGACTGGATATGGAACAGGTCGCCGCCGTGAACCTGGACAAGCTGGCGTCCCGCAAGGAACGCGGCCAACTGTCGGGCAGCGGCGATAACCGCTGATACCCCCTCCCCCCCCTTGACGACGCCATGAGGGGAAAATTGGGAATGGCGCGACGCGCCACGGGAAGATTTGTTGATCTTCTGAGTGATCCCCCCCCCCCCGCTTTTGGCGATTTGAACTCAGGAAGTTCTACAAAGTGGGGGTTTTGTAAAACTTGGTTGATTTTCTGCCCCCCCTTTGAAGAAGTCGTTAGTTTTTAGTGGTTGGTAAAGGGCGAGATTGGACGATAACAACAGGATAGCACAAATGTTCGAAATTGTCATCACCATCGGATGACTAACTTGGATGGTTAACTTCGATGGTGAATAGTCAGGATATTACGGGCGCGGGTAAGTCGTGAATTGCCCAATATGCAAACCTCTATCTTCCCGACATCTTTTCTCCACCCATACCCGCGAATCTTACCCTCGCTCACCAGCGTTTCGAGCGTATCGCGGATCGGCGCGCCTTTTTCGGCGGGAAAACCCCACAGGTGAAACTGGTACAGATCAATATAGTCTGTCTTCAGGCGGCGCAGACTG
>DATAMF010000245.1:0-1840 GCA_036260665.1 Aggregatilineaceae bacterium
TGATGTGGTGGGCGCGCGCTGGCTGTATGCAATTGCAGCGGGCGGGTATGTGTTGGGCTGGCTGGCGCTGTTCTTCGTGGCGGGGCCGAAAGTGAAAACCAATGTGCAGGCGGGAGAAGGATAGAAGGGATGCCATACGCCCCTACAAAAAGGGCGCAGCAAGCAGCGCCCCTACATCACGCAGGGAATGAGCCGTAGTGAACCATTGACAGTTTGTAGTGTTTCTTGTTATACTTCTCCGTTGTTTGGTTCAATCAAGGAGACGTATGGAATGACGATCACGACGGCGATGGTTAAAGAGCTTCGCGAGCTAACCGGGGTGGGGCCGCTGGACTGCAAAAAGGCGCTGGAATCGTATGGGGGTGATTTGCAGAAGGCGACGGAATTCCTGCGGGAAAAAGGGCTGGCGAAAGCTGCCAAAAAAGCAGGACGCGAAACGAACGCCGGGTTGGTGATCGTCAAATCGGCGGGCGATGCGGCCTGTGCAGTCGAACTGATGTGCGAGACCGATTTTGTAGCACGGACAGATGCATTCAAGCAGTTCGCGCACCGGGCAGCGGAGCAGGTATTGGCTGAGCCTGGATTGAACAATCGGGAAGCGCTGCTGGCAAATCCGTTTATGGATGGAAAAACAGCCGCCGAGATTATTCAGGGGATGATCGGCGCGTTGGGCGAGAATATCGTTATGGGGCGGGTAGTGCGGTATGACTCCGGCGTCGTGGCGAGTTATGTCCATTCCGGCGAACTCGAAGGCACTTACGGGCCAGATGAGGGGCGGATCGGTGTGCTGGTGGAACTTGGTGTAGGGGAAGGCGCGGATCGGAGCATGATGGACGATCTGGCGCACGACCTGACGCTGCATATCACTTCCGCCGGGTCACGTTATCTGAGGCCAGAGGATGTTCCCGCTGAGGTGATCGAGCAGGAGCGCGAGACATGGTTGGCGGATGTCGGGAATAAGCCGGAAGCAATCAAGGCGCGGATTCTGGAAGGACGCCAGAACAGCTTTTATCAGGATGTCTGTCTGTTGCAGCAGGCGTTTGTTAAGGACGATAGCCTGACGATTGCTGAGTTGATCGAGCAGCGGAGCCGAGAGATCGGTGCGCCTGTGCAGATCATGCGGTTTGTGCGATTTGAGGTGGGGAATTAACCGTGCGAGGGGCGGATATAAAATAGAGTGGGCGGGTTAACAAACCCGCCCCTACGATTATTATAGAGGAAGGGTGAAGCTGAAGCGGCTGCCCTTGCCCTGTTCGCTTTCGACTACAATTTGTCCCCCGCTGAGGTCTACAATCCGTTTGCAGATGGCTAAACCGAGGCCAGAGCTGTGTTCGCCGCCGGTTGATCGGGTGCTGGTTCGCTGGAAAGGCAGAAAAACTCGGTTCAGTTCGTCGGGCTTGATGCCCTGGCCCTGATCGATTACGGAGATTTCTACCTGATTCGCGGTTGTCTGGCGGGCGCGGATGGTGACGGTTGTGCCAGGGTGGGAAAATTTGAAGGCATTGCTCAACAGATTGTTCATCACCTGCAAGATGCGATCCGGATCCATGCGCACACAGGGCAAATCGGGCGGCACGTCGAGTTCCAGTGTGATCAGTTTTTGTTCCCCCAAGGGGCGGTTGAGGCGGGCCACACGTCCCAAATATTCCTCAATATCAACCATCTGCGGTTTTAAACGAATTTTGCCGGATTCGATCTCGGAGATGTTCAGCAGATTGTTCAGCATGGTGATCATGTCCTGAACGGAATCTGCAATCATGGTCAAAATTTCCTGCTGTACGTCCGGCTCTATCTGCGGGCGGCGGGTAAGCAGGCTGCTGTAGCCCTGGATCACGGTCAG
>DATAMF010000260.1:0-14930 GCA_036260665.1 Aggregatilineaceae bacterium
ACAGGCACGTTACCTTGGCCTGGCGAAAACTCATTTGCAGCATGTCCTGACTGCCATGGCCCTGAATATCACGCGCGTTCTGGTGTGGCTTTCTGGCAACCGTCCCGCTCAAACTCGCTCCTCGGCCTTCGTCAGGTTACACCACGTGGCTGCCTAATTGAGTTCGCCAACGGTATCCTTCCCCGTTCCCGTACCCTTTTTTGAGCACCAGGGGAGAATCCCTTTTGGGGAGAGGTAATCGGTTCAAATTGAGGAGGTGATTATACCGATTTTATGGGGAAATTCAGTGGCGGCTCAGTTATCTGACCCCCACAGGTGGCGCACTCGATCCTGGTCATTGCTTATCACATTATTCGTGACCACGCCGCTTATGTTGACTTGGAGGCGAACTATTATGATGAGCGGAATGCTGAGTTGGTCCAGAAGCGCCTCATCAAACATCTGGAGAATCTCGGTCTTAAGGTGACAGTGGAACCCCTTGCTGTTGTCACTTGACCTTTATTTTCACAGAAGCCAGCACAACGCCTCTCCGCAGACCTCATGTTGGTCTTGCGCGCCGCTATCTTGAGTGATGATTTTGACCGTCTCTGGGCTGCTGCTTGAAACTCGCCCCAGATTCAAAATGCACCCACAGGCAAACCTGACGATGCAACAACGGGAACAACACGATGAACTGGAACAATCGCCAGTACTACTTGGTAAACAGTGATCAAGATGGTACCTCAGCCGCATTTTTCTCGATGTGTTCCGAATATAAGTAGCACTTCACCGTTTGTCGTCCAACCTGGAAATCCGGTGGATCAGCCTCGCGGCAGATGTCCATCACCTGGGGGCAGCGGCCTGCAAACTTGCACCCGATTCTCCCATACTCTTTAACTTCTGTTGTTCCAAGCGCAATATGTTTAGCCCAGGACGCACGTTTCAGGGGGACAGGCTCAGGAATCGATTCCTTCAACAGTTGCGTATACGGATGAGCGGGTCGTTCCAGGACGTCCTCAACCGGTCCCGATTCAACGATGTATCCGCGCAGCATGATTCCAATCCGGTCGCTAATGTAGTAAGCAGTTGCCAGATCATGCGTGATATAAATGACGCTCACATTTTGTTCGTCTCGCAGCTTTTGGAACAGGTTCACGATCTCCATGCGCAGAGATGCATCGACCATCGAAACGGGTTCGTCGGCGAGGATCAGCCTGGGTTTTGAGATCAGCGCCCGCGCCACCGACACGCGTTGGATCTGACCGCCAGATAGTTCGTGCGGATAGCGCAGCCTCACTTCATCCAGTGATAATCCAACATCGCGCAGGGCATCATCCACAACTTTGGCCGCATCCCGACGGTTTGACGACCTCCCAAAGTTCCGGGCCGTGTCGAACAGGTATGCCTCCACTCGCCGCAGTGGGCTGAAGGTCTCGAACGGGTTCTGGAAAACCGGTTGGACTTTCTTTATAAACTGATTGAACTCGGATCGCTTGCGGATGGTTGACAGATCGCGGCCTTCAAACAGCACTTTACCCCTCGTTGGTTCAAGATCGCGCAGCAGCAGGCGAGAGAGCGTAGTTTTGCCACTGCCGCTTTCACCGGCGAGGGTAAATATCTCTGGCTTATCACTCTCCAGGGAGAAAGAAACATCATTAACCGCCGTAAGACGTGTCCCCCCTACCAAGCCACCAATATGAAATTCGACCGTCACGTGCTGGATGTCCAGCAGTTTTCCATTTGCACTCATAGAGAGTTCTCCTTGATCAGGTGGCAAGCCACGCGATGACGCTCTTTAACCAAGACCAAATCAGGCACTTCGGTCCGGCATACATCCATCACATAGGGACAACGAGGGTGGAATCGGCAGCCGTTCGGAGGATCGGCAAGGTTGGGCGGTGTGCCTTTCAAGCTTGCTTTAATCGATCTGTCACCGATCACCGGCAGCGAGCGGATCAGGTGCTGCGTGTATGGATGAAGTGGCGAATTGAAGATACTCTCAGTTGGCGCTTCTTCGGCAATCCGGCCCGCGTACATAATCATAACTCGATCAGCCACATTGGCATGTACTGCCATATCATGGGTTACGAGGAGAACCGTATTGCTGCTCACGGCCTGGATATCTTTGATCATTTGCAGGACACCGCGTTGTACGACAACATCCAGGGCCGTTGTAGGTTCGTCCGCAATAATCAGGGCGGGCTGGAACACGGTCGCCAGGGCGATTGCTATCCGCTGGCGCATGCCGCCGGAGAGTTGGTGCGGATAAGCATTGAGCACATCCGTTGGGAGTCCTAGTCGATTGATGTGGGCGCGCGTTTGTTCAAGGAATTTCTTTTTATTTGTAATGTGCTCGTGTGTATCCACAATGTCCTGGAAGGTTTTAATCACCTTACGCACCGGATTGAGGACGCTCATTGATCCCTGCATCACATACGAGATTTCCTTCCAGCGGACATCCCGGCGGAGTTCATTCTGCGATATGTGCAGCATGTCAACTTTTCGCTCACCAAAGGTATAGTTGACGCTTCCTTCAAGAACCTTCAGTGGGGGTTTGATATTTGCTGAAATTACTTTGATAAGGGTGGTTTTACCGCAACTCGACTCGCCTGCCACACCATAAATCTCATTCGGAAAGAGGTCAAAAGACACTCCGTCCACCGCTCGAACAGTTCGGGAGATTCCATAGGCCCGAGTCCGGTAATATGCGCGGAGGTTTTGTACGGTTAAGAGGGTCACGATTTTCCTCCGATCAGGCGCAAGCGGGTCCGCGGATCGATGAATTCGTTGATGCTTGTGAATAGCAAGTACAGTCCGAGGAATAGGACAGTAGTCACCAGAGCCGGGGCAGTGATCCACCACCACACCCCTGCTACCAATGCCCCATGCTGGTTCGCCCAGAAGAGGGCAGTTCCAAGTGTAGGCGTGGTCAAATCTGAAAGCCCAAGAATACTCAATGTGACTTCCATTCCAATTGACCACAATATATTGTTGAGAGTCGTAGCAAACACAATCGGCAGCACGAAAGGAAGGTGCTCATGGATCGTGATCCAAAATCCACTGGTTCCGGAATAGACCGCGGTGCGTGTGAATGAGCGCTCTCGCAAACTTAGCACCTGCGAGCGAATTAGGCGGGCGTCAAACGACCAGCCGAAAAGTCCCAGGATAATCGCTAGCTTCAACAGGTTCATGCTGTCGCGCAGCAGGAAACTCAGCAAGATCAGGATGGGAAGGAGTGGTAAAACCACGAACGTGTCGCTGATCGCCATGAGCACCTTGTCGATCCATCCGCCCCGGTACCCGGCGGCCAGGCCGACCAGGACAGAAATCACACGTGAGATAATCGCGGTCACTAGCCCCAGATAAAGCGAATTGCGCACGGCAAAGGTTAGCCACCAGAAGAGGTCCTGTCCCCGTGAGGTCGTGCCGAAAGGGTGTTCCCGCGATGGAGGAAGGTCCCACGGTACCACAAAGGTCTTGCTCGGATCATGAGGAGAGTCGTAGGACAATAGAATCATCGTTACTACCCCTCCCAGTAAGATGATGGCGAGACGAAATCGGCCATCATATCTGAGAAGATCACGCAAAACTTTAAGCATAATAGCTCTCCTATTGATAGCGCACCCGCGGGTCGACTAACGGGTAGAGTAAATCCATGATGAAAACGGCGGTAGCCACCCCGACGATCGAATAGATGGTGATGCCCATGATCATCGAGTAATCGTTACTGTAGATAGCTCTTATGG
Source organism: Aggregatilineaceae bacterium (assembly GCA_036260665.1). Classification (GTDB taxonomy): domain Bacteria; phylum Chloroflexota; class Anaerolineae; order Aggregatilineales; family Aggregatilineaceae; genus DATAMF01. The sequence goes on from DATAMF010000260.1 coordinate 3,726, forward strand.
CTAGGTTACCAATTCCGGGGTAACCAAAAACGACCTCCATGATGAGGGCGCCGCTGAAGACCGTTCCGAGCACCATAGCCAGTGCAGTGAGCTGCGGCAGTATGGCGGTGCGCATTATGTAATGGGCGAGGATCCTATTTTTACTCAGTCCGGCAGTTTCGGCATAAACGACATAATCTTCAGAAATAATATTTGAGGTGAGGGATTTCATGCCGACAAACCAGCCCCCAAATCCAACCAGGATCAAGGTAGCTGCCGGGAGCACGGCATGCTTGAGGTATTTCAAGATAAACTCAGGGGAGGACCAATCCGGACGGGTCCCAATCGGGTAGGCCCCACTGAATGGGAAGATCGGGATGAAATACGAAAATACTACGAGTAGAACGATAGCCACAATGTAGTACGGAATCGATCGGACCACTTGGCCCAGCCCTTCAACCACCTTTAGGGGTAGGTTTTGGGGATAGTAGCTGGACATTGCCCCGAGTAAGTTGCCAAAAATAAATGAAATAAGCACCGCTGGGATCAACAGCCTGAGGGTATATGGCAAGGCCTGACCAATCATTTTGGACACCGGGGTCGGGAAATTGCTGAGCGAAGGGCCAAGGTCACCCTGGAACAAACGCTTCCAAAACGTGAAATACTGTTCGACCGGGCTGCCTGACAGCCCATACATGTCGTTCAGAGCGGTGCGCATTGATTCGATAGACTGCGGGTCGAGAGAGTTTCCCCTCGCTATCATCATGGATACCTGCGCTTCTACCGGGTCAGTGGGAGCGAGCCTGGGAATAATAAAAGTGATCGTGATACCGACAAAAATGAGCGTCAGGTATTGGATGATTCGCGGAATCAAATACCTGAGGATAAATTTTCGCATTGGGTTATGTCCTTTGTAAAAAACCTCCACCGTGATCGCCGGTGAGGACAACCGCAGTGGAGGACTTATACCCTAGTACTGCTGGCTTGCCTAAATTGCTGCATTCAATTCCTTAGCACCAACCCAATGGTCGGCGCGATTCTCGACACGGTGAGGCTACGACGTTTTGGGCTTGATTTTGACGAACATATACTTGGTATTGCCCCAGTTCGGCACGGGATCTGTGTAGGGGTCGTCGATAGAAGGATACCCGGTGAAGTAGGTAGTATCCATGGTCGTAAAGACGTTGTACGCCATGAGCGGCGTGATCGGCATCTCCTGGACGGCGAGCTTGCAGTACTCCAGCCCTAGCTCGATACCCTTCGGGTCGTCGAAGGAAATCCTCTGGATTTCTTCAATGATCCGGTCGAGTTCGGGGTTCTGCCAGCGCATGCTGTTGGTACCAACAGCAGACTCGCCGCTCGCTATGTAGAACTGTGAGTGCCAGGAATTCAGGAAGAAGAACAGGTCGGGATGACCGCCCCAGGTCTCGATCGTCCAGGCCAAGCTAGCGGTGTACTCGCCGCTGCTCATGATGGGCCAGAGGTTAGCCTGCGCGTCGAGGGTGGTATCGATACCGAAGGCATCCCAGTTCTCGACCACCATGGCCGCCGCCCGGTTCATGGTCGGGTTTGATTCACCCAGACTCATCAGCGGCACCTTGAAGTCCGAGCCATCGGGCAAGGCCCACTTGCCGTCTTTCTTCTGCATGCCGGCATCTAACATGAGCTGTTCGGCAGCGTCGAGATCTTTTTTCCACCAACCGGCCCCAATATACTGCTTGATCTTGTCGGGATCGGTCGGCACCAGGTCGCCCAGGCTCGGGCGAGCCGAATCGGCAATTCGTTGGGCGGCGGTTGGATCGTAGGGTTTGTAGTCCTCTCCACCAACCTTAAGGGTGAAGTCATTCAACCAGGGTTCCAGCGGCTCGTGATAGTACTGGGGGTACATACCCGTCGGCGGGACATGAATGGCGGAAATAGTTGCCGCACCCCGATAGGAAGCCAGCGCGACCTGGGCGATATCGATCGCCAGGGTCAACGCCCAGCGGACTTGCCATTTGTCCAGTCCGGGTTTTTCATTGTTGTAAATGATCGCCGGTAGGGTGGGATCCGGATGGGCCCAGGGAAACGAAGGGAACCAGCCGATTGAGGACGGGTTCTGCCGGGCCAGGGTGATGCGGCCTTCGGGGGTGATGTCGTGGATCACATCCAGTTCATGAGACATTTGGGCGATAACACGCTTGTCGCTGGGACCTGGATCAATGTACATGGCGTACTTAACAGACACCTCGCCCAGGCGGGCAACCGAGGTACGCTGCCAGTCTTCGCGGCGCTCCCACAAGTACCATTGTCCATTCGGATCGAAATCTCTGAGCGTGTAGGCGCCCAGGCTGACTGGAGGATTGAATGTGAATGCTACTGGGTCCTCTACCTGTTCAAAGATGTGTTTGGGCATGATGTACTGGGCGCCCCAGCGTACGGTGAAGGTAGCGTGGAAACGTGAGTTGGGGGCCTTCAGGTAAAAGACAACGGTATTTCTGTCGGGTTGTTCCATATGGTCGATACTGCCGTCGAACAGGCCCTGATTCGACAATCCAGGTGTGTTCTTTATGAGATCAACGGTATAGTATAGGTCATCCGCTGTAAACTCGACGCCATCGCTCCAGTAGAGGCCTTCGCGAAGTTTGACGGTCATCTGGGTGAAGTCTTCATTGTAGATCGGAGGCTCGGCTGCCAGGGCATTATCCCATACACCGTCGACTCCCGCATCCGGGTCGATGTACCACAACGCATCCAGAGCTAATTGCTGGAGACCGCAGACCCAGACGCCGCTGTAGCCGCTTCGCCAACGGTTGAAGTCATCCGCCGGTGTCACAGTCCCGGATGGGTTCTCCAGGATCAGACATTCCTCTCTAGGTACGCCGGGCGCAATTTCCTGTTTGTGGGGGGCGGCTAGGAGGGTCGCTGGCTTCATCAGCGCCTCCGGGAGGGCAGTTGCCGCGGTGAATGCGGCGGCCTGCTTCATGAACTGTCGTCTTGTTAATACATATTTTTTCATTCTTTTCCTCCAGAACTAATAAGAGTGGACTGAGTTGCTTCCAGCAGTACTCCACACAGGTATTTACTAACGCGGACGCTGTTCAGAAAATGCCCATCTGAACCCCGCATGCCATCCGAATTGTCGTGGTAGCTTGCCCGTTCGCCTGTCCCTGTTAAGTCCTAGAATGATCCAAACAATCATACTGTTAGCAGTGCAGAGTCATCGCTGGCACTGCCTTTCACACTACTCGGCCTCACTTGATGTCGCAGATCACGGCAGTCACTGAGTGCGGCTCGAAGGTGTAGACAAAAGGTTGTTCTTTAATAATGTGCTGCCCATGTCGAGAACAGACTAGTTCCGGCGAGTCAAAAGAGTTTTCGCTTTTGGTGCTGCTGCCATTCACAGTATGGACCTCCACCTGGTCCCTCATATGTCCCTCGCTGATTGAGAGTGTTGTCTCCATCGCCTCGTTTTTACTCCGGTTAACGACATAGATGGCAAGTTTTCCGTTTCGAGAATCGAGTGTCGCGGATACATCAAGCAACCGCACACTTCCATACTTCTCTGAATTGAATGTCTCACTATCCCACCACACATCAAGTGCCGTTTCGCCGCAGGTACTGCTGTAGAGTTCAAACGGATAGAACGTCGAGTGCAAGAACAGCCCATCGGGCCGGGTGTGGATGGGAGAAATAACATTGACTATTTGTGCTATGTTGGCCATCCGGACCGCAGCACAGTGGCGAATGAATGCGTTGAGGTGCATTGCCACGACCAGCGCATCTTCCAGGTTATAGGGTTCTTCACACTGCTTATCGATATTGGCTCTGTACCAAACATTCCATTCGTCTACAGCGATATAAATCGGCCTCGCAATTTTGCGATCAAGCCGGATCGCACGAATCAAACCTTCGTAGACGCTCAGCCGTTCTTCAATTAACTCGGACAGCGCCATATACTCGGCAAAGTTGTCTTCGGGGTTGCCTACGTACCAATGTATGGCGAGATAATCGAGATATTTAGCTGCCTGTTCCAGCACCAGTTGCGCACGTTCCACTACTTGCTCCTTCCAATCGGAAGTAGTGGAAGCAAATAGTTTGATCGATGGATCGACCATCTTCATATATTTGCCAAACTCGGTCGCAGCGCGGGCATATTCCTGTGGAGTCTTGTATCCAATCTGCCAGTGACCATCCACTTCGTTGCCGATTCCCCAGTAGCGGACCTTGTGCGGAGTGTCGTGTCCATTCGCTCGGCGCATCCGGACTAACGCGGTATCCTGTGTGCCGTTACAGTACTCAACCCAATCGCGCGCCTCGCGCATATCTCCATCGCCACAGTTCACAACCAAATATGGCTGAGTATTGATAGCGCGGCAGAAATCGATAAACTCGTCTGTACCGAACTGGTTGCTTTCAACTCTCCCCCAGGCCAGATCCAGCCGGGGAGGACGCTCATTACGAGGACCGACGCCATCACGCCATCGATAACCAGAGACAAAATTGCCTCCGGGGTAGCGGATTACTGGCATTTGCATGCGACGGAGTGCTGCGAGTACGTCGCTTCGTAAACCAGTTTCATCCGCGAGGGGAGAATCAGGCTCATATATTCCGCCATAGATACAGCGGCCCAAATGCTCGGCAAAACCACCAAAAATATCGCGATCAATAGAGCCAAGCCGACGGTTAAGATCAATTTTGATGGAATTCAATTAGGGCTCCGGTATCAAGTATATGGATGAAGCAAAATATGTGGTTTCACTTGGTCAACTTGACATAATGAAGCCATGCATGGCATATATTGAATCGGGAGTCGGATGAGCTACGTCCTCTAAATTAGCCGCTAATCAACTGAGCCTTCCATAGAGATTGTTTAATTAACAAATACCTGAAATTACCAGCTTTTCGATTAATATTCAGTCTGATTCTTTTTGTGCAAGTAAGTTTATTTAATTCATTCTACGGCTATTAACGCGAACTTGTCAATAGATTTGCTATTGGATATAGTTCATTTTGTTAACTAAACAAGAATATCAGGAGAGCAGACCAGTGGGACAGTCAAAAGCCAATATGCGCAACGTAGCAAAAGCTGCGAATGTGTCGCCCACGACTGTATGGATGGTGATCCATCATAAACCCGGAGTGTCTGTGGAGACCATCGAGCGCGTCACTAACGCGATGGAACTTCTGGATTATCATCCAGAGACCTCGACAGGGGGATCTAGTACGTTGTCTGTCGGGCTTTTGATTGAGGAAGGCTCTATCCCGGCAATTAGTGATGTGTTTTATGGTGACGTTATTCGTGGCTTCCAAAGCGAAGCAGAGAAGAACAGCTATCAGGTTGTATTGTCGACATTCAACCGAAAAAGACAGAGCGTCAACCGGCTCAAAGCTGGCTTTGTTGAGGCAGTAAAGGGATATGCTGTCGCCAATGATGGGGATATCACTTCAGAAACACTCGCGCAGCTAAAAACTCCCTCGGTTCCTGTGGTCTTGATTGAGAGCTATATTGATGGTGAGGAATTTCCCTGCGTACTTGGGGATAACCTAATGGCTGGCTATAAGATTGCACATCATCTGCTGAATTTGGGACATCAAGAGATTGCCGTGTTGAGAGGCCCAACGAAGTACAGTAGTCTGGTCGATCGATTGCGAGGCATAGTCGCAGCCCTGGCTGAGGAGCATATCCTGGTTCCCCCACAATGGATGCCATCGCCCGTATCTGGACATCCACATAAAGGTTATCTGCAAATGAAGGAAATACTCCATCAGGAGCAACTCCCTACGGCGGTTATTGCGATTAGTGACAAGACAGCGTTCGGTGCGATGGAGGCGCTTCGGGAGGCTGGTCTGCGAATACCTGAGGATATTGCGGTTGCAAGCATTGACAATACAATGGAAAGCAGTTTTACCCGCCCTCCCTTGACCACTGTTCATATTCCCAAGTATGAGATAGGCGTATTGGCTATGCAGAAACTCCATCGATTAATACAACAGGAACAGTCGATTCCCTTCAAGACGGTCGTCTATAGCGAGCTGATTGTACGTGATTCGTGTGGTAGTTCGCGTGAACAGCAAATACCTCCCAGGGGAATGATAGGCAATTCCAAGACTTGACAGGAACAGACCAGTGGGTAATGCGGATGAAGTTGCTGCATATGCAAGTCGCATTCCTCAATGCATAAATCGAAGCCACTCTCTAAGAAAGGCGGTGTGGGTCGGTCGACAGACCACTTTTACCGCCCTATGACCTGTGGGGGTCGGTTAATTGGCCCGGACTGATTTTCCCCGTAAGACCGGTGTAATCTCCGCATCAAATCCAACGAAATAAGCCCCTTCAAAAGGATGGACCCCACGCTGCTTCTCAAGGTTTTGCCCCAGGTTAGGTGATCCCCGGCTAAAGGATACCTCTCCGGAAAGGTGGAACGTGAAACGGCCTACTAACCAATGGTGCAAGTCATAACGAGAATTCAGCAATGCTCAACTTGAAAGCATGATCGGGATGCAATTGACGGTCAAGGCTAATCAGAACGTTGAACATGGCAGCAGTGTAGACCAAACGAGTTTCCAGATGAGCCGCCGTGCGATGGAACATCTTCTTGGCTTGACAGACAACGGTCAGCAAGGAAAAGGTAGTTTCCATCATCATGCGATCATTCCAGGTGCCTTTCAGGCACAATTTCAGATTGTCCGGCAGCCCGTTCTTACAGCGAAAACCCAAATCCGACAGCGCCACTCCATCTTCATGAAGCAAGGGCACCAGCGGCAAGAAATCCTGATCGGGACAGTTCATTGTCAGCCAATGCCAGCCGACCACCTGGCCGAGACGGTTGAGTATCCAGCACAGTTTGATACCAATCGACCAGCGGCCTTTATCGCGGTTCTTCTTACCAATCTGCTGCTTGGAACGACCGTGTCGAATAGGAAACAGCAGTTCAATCGGGAACGAGTCCACCACATTCAACATACTCGCCTCGGCCAACAACCGATCTGTGTGCTGTTGTTGTGCCCGCAATTGCCGGCGCAGCGTCGTGCGATCCGGCAAGCCACCGCACAGCGCGGCGTAGTCGCGCTTGAGCCAGCGACAAAACGCGCGAAAATGACCGCCTTTCAGCGCGAACAGAAGGCCAATGGTGACCACTTCGCTGGGATACAAGCTCGCTTGCCCCACTTTCGGCACGTCTCACATCTGGTCATCGACGCTACAAAAAATGTGAATGATAATATCTTCTGTCGTCATGAGTCCACGCTCCTTTGGCTTCGATACCTAAAGTGTGCGTTGTTCTCATGACGATTTCAACTTGCACCATTAGTTACTATATCAGTAATCTGCCGCTCCATGCCCGCCAGATTTTACAAGCCACCCGCGACTAATAGGGCTGTGGAGAATTCTCCACTGGGTGCTTGATGGGACCTTTCGAGAAGATGAATCGCGCATTCGTAAAGCCAACAGCCCTCAGAATTTCGCCGTTCTCTGTCACATCGCTTTGAACATTCTCAAACAAGACCAGTCCAAACTGAGTCTCAGACAGAAAAGCTATTGAGCGGCGCTCGATGATTCATTCCTGCTGTACCTGCTCACTCCGCTTTGAAGCGATTGCCCTGGAGGCAAACCTTACAAATCTGCAAAAAATGCTGCTGCCGGATACAATAATCTTTGACATGCCTGCATCTGAAGATAAGAAAGTTAGCTACACAATGACTACATCTGAACCGGAACATCTCCAGGAAGTAGACGCGCTGCACCAGAAAATTGCCAGGCTCGAAGAAGAAAATCAAAACCTGCACGACACTTTGAATATTTACAAGGATCGCTTTGCAACCGTGTTCGAACACGCCGGTGACTCGATTTTTATCATCGATCCGTCCTCGACACGGTTTCGGGCGGTGAATACACTGGCGGAACATCGTTTCGGTTACACACAGCAGGAACTGGCTGAACTGGCGCTCGACCAGATCGAGATTCTGGCGGTGGATAACAGCCCTGATGTGTTGGCGTGGGAGTCGAGTTTTAGCGGCACACGGGTGTACGAATGCCATTACCGGCGCAAGGACGGCACGACAGTGCCAGTGGAAGTCAGCAGCCGGTTCAGCACAATCGGTGGACAGCCGTTCCTGGTAAACTTTGTGCGTGACATCAGATATCGCAAACGGATCGAAGCCGAACGCGAACAGCTCATCGCAGAGTTGGACGCATTCGCGCAGACCGTCGCTCACGATCTTAAAAATCCACTGGGTATCATCCAGGGATATGCCAACCTGCTAAACGGCGAATTCGATGCTTCGCTTTCCGACACAGCCAGTGACTACCTGAATCAGATCGACCAGGGTACTCAGAGGATGGTCCGGCTCATCGACGAACTGCTGCTGTTTGCCAGTGTGCGTCGCATGGAAAATTTCCCGCTGACGCCGCTGGATATGGAGCCTATCGTTGCAGAAACGCTCAATCGGTTGCAGTGGTTGATCCAGGACTATGGAGCAGAAATTACGCTTCCAGAGTCGTGGCCTGTCGCAATGGGGTACGCCGCCTGGATCGAAGAAGTGTGGGCGAACTATCTCAGCAACGCTATCAAATACGGCGGCAAACCACCCATCGTCGAACTGGGCGCGAACGTCCAGCCGGACGACACCATCTGCTTCTGGGTACGGGATAACGGCGACGGTATTATACCCGATAATCTGCCGCGACTGTTCAAACAGTTCACGCGGTTGAATGACATCCGCGTTACCGGGCATGGACTCGGCCTCTCTATCGTCTCGCGCATCATCGAAAAATTAGGTGGCACGGTTAGCTGCGAAAGTACGCCGGGGGCAGGCAGCACATTCAGTTTTACCCTGCCCGCTGTCCAGTAATGTGGTGTATCAGCCAAGCAGGCTGGCAGCGATGCGCTCCACATCTTCAATTGCCAGTCGTTCGTAAGCTTCCGCAAACTGGTCATCGCCGAGTGTGCGCTGAATTTCATCAGCCACCGGCTGCGCGATCAACACTTTTGTGTCGGCAGAAACCGTTGGGTGGCGCAGAACCAGACCCAACAACACCGCCGCGTTAACCGGGTCGCCGCGCCGGTTGAGAATGGCCGCCAGCCCTGCCAGCCCTTCAAGTAACATCATCGTGTCTTTGATCTGCAAAGTGCTTTCGATGCCGGTCCGATAATACGATTCAGCCAGTTCCAGATCGCCTATGCCGTAGGTGGCGTGCCCCAGGTTGAGGGGAATAGCTGTTGTTGCGTAACGATGTCCTAGTTTTTTGTAGAGTTCGAGGGCCTCTTGATAACGCGCCGTGGCTTCTTTAAAACGCTGTTGATGGCGCATATTTTCCCCCTGCGCAATCAGCGCACGTGCCAGGATCAACGGTTGTTCCGTTGACTGACGGGCCAACTCAAGCGCCTCCTCCAGATACGCGTTGGCCTGTGCATAGGCATGGCCGTACACCGCCAGTGCTCCCAGCCAGATCAAAATATCGCTCGTCGCGGTTGGGTCCCCCAGTGAGCGCGCCAGGGACAATGCCTCCGTTAGCCGCCGATCGGCGGTTGACGGCTGCCCTTGCCGTAGCGCGAGAGACCCTTGCAGTGTGTACACATCGACCACACGTTTCTCGTTATTCTGTTCGCGCGCCAACTCCAGCACGATGTCACACACGCGCAGCGCGTCATCAAACGCACCCTGATTCATGTACGAGCGTGCCAGTTCGTAATGATCGTTGATGTACCGCTGCGGATCGTTGAGCTTCAGCAGGTCGTAAAGTTCGATGGCGCGGTTTAGTGAGTTCAATGCATCGAGGTACAGGCCCAGTTCGACGGCGAAATGCCCGGCGATGCTGGCGTACTCGGCCTCTTTGGGCTGGTCGCCAGCCTGATGCCAATGGTATATCAATGACGCCGCATAATTTGCGCGGTCTTCGTAGATTGTCTCAATCGCTTCAGCAGCCTGTCGGTGAAACCGCACGCGGTCGTTGTTAGTGATCTGGTTCAACACGCCCTGGCGGATTTTATCGTGTGTGAAACGCCATTTCCCATCGTTGAGTTCAATAATGGCCGCATTCGAACACACGTTGAGCCAGCGCTCCAGGTCCTTTTGTTCATAATCGGGATTATTCACCACGATGTGCATCAGCAGGACGAGGTCCAACTGCCGACCCAGGATCGCGGCCACACCCAGAATATGCCGGTCAACTTCGCCGATGACACTTAGTCGGCGCTCGATGATGTCCTGGATGCCGTGCGCGATCAGGCCCTCCGGGAGGGATGTCGTCGTGATCTTCGAAAGCTGCCCGGCCTGTTCGGCTAGCAAACGCACCGTCTCCACCAGGAAGAACACATTACCCTCGGTTTCGGCGTGCAGAAGATCGACGATGCGCGACTGCCGACCGAGATCGCCCAACATGGCTTTGCTGAGGGCTGCCGTATCCTCTTTGCTCAGCCGCTCAAGCTCGATCAGGTTCATCCTCGGAAACGCAGCAGGGAGATCGGGCCGCTCGTCGTTGCGGAATGATCCGATCACCATCACGGCAGCGTTTTCGGCCAGCGGCATGATGCCATGCAGCACATCCAGGCTTTCGGACGCCCATTGCAGATCCTCCAGGATGATAACGACTGGACCCGGATAGCGTTTGATGATGCCGGAGATTGTCGTGATTAGCCGGTCTTTGGCATCCTGGCTGTTAAGCGCAGGTGGCGGCGGAACCGTGCAGTTGAGCAGGTCTTCAATATCCGGCACCAGCGCCTTAAGCACGCTGGCTTCGAGATCGGACAGATCAATGGTCAGACACAGGCGACGCACAATGTCGCGCCAGAGTTGGTATGCCAGCCCTCCCTGTTCAACACCCTGCCCAACCAGCACCAGCGCACCCTGTACCAGCGCTTGCACGCGCGCTTTGTCGATCAGGCGCGATTTGCCGACGCCGCTTTCGCCGCCGATAAGCCATCCGCTGCCTATGCCATCTTCCACCACGCGCCGGACACCATCTTCCAACTGGACAACTTCGGCGTTCCGCCCAACAAATGTTGCCGCCTGAAGATAACTCTCACGGATCTCCGGCGTCTCGAGCGTAATTGAGTCCTCAAACAAGCTCTCGATATCCTGAATCACACTGGCTGCGTTTTGATAACGGTCTTCGGGTTTTTTGAGCAGCAGCCGCGCGATGATCTGGGACAACGATCTGGCACGGGGCGGCGACTCCTTGCTCGCGAGAGGTTCTTTGCCGATGTTGATCTGCTGGATGGGCGACATATCCGGCAGGCGGGTCAG
>DATAMF010000264.1:0-15592 GCA_036260665.1 Aggregatilineaceae bacterium
TTGACCCACTGGGCATCCCAGCCGCGCGCGAGGTAATCGGCGACGCAGGAATTATTGCCCTGGTGCAGATTGCTGCCGTCGTTGGTGCTGATCAACACAAAGGCATCGTGCAGGCGGATATTACGAATAATCCAGGGGGAGATCACCGCGAGCAGGGCGAGGGCACTGATCAAGCCGAGGCGGAACGCGGATCGGAAACCCAAATGTTTCCACCACCAGAGCGCCAGCAGCGGCAGAATCAGCAGAACAAGGGTTTTGGTCAGGGCGGCGAGGCCGAACATCAGGCCGAGGCCGAGCGCAGCGCGCCAGTTTTGGGCATCTAAGACGCGGTACGAAAGGGCGATCCCGGCGGTGAGGAACAGGATAAAAATACCTGTGTCGTTGAGTGAGACATTCTGGAACAGGAGATAGGGGTAGAGGCCATAAAAGGCGGCGGACAGCAGCCCAGCCCAATCACCGCCGACGCGACGCCCGATCCAGAAGAGGAGCAGCACGACGATCACATCGAGGAAAATCTGAACGATGGCGACGGAGAGCGGATCGCGCCCGAAGAGTTTATAAACACCGACCAGGAAATAGGGATAGAGCGGGGGAAGGTCGGAGTCGCCGGTACGGTCCTCGAAGCGGGTATAACCTTGTCCCTCCATGACATTAACGGCATAGGTATCGTAGCCGGAGGTTTGCAGGGACAGGGTATGGCTGAAAAACAGCAAAAAGGCGACTCGTCCAAGGACAGTCGCCAGTACAATCAGAGTCAAAAGGCGGCGTACAGTCATGTTTTGTCTGGATATAAATGGCAAAAACTAGAGAAACCGAGTTCGCATTGTACCGTGAAATCGCTACAATCGCAGGAAACGGCTGAACATTCCCTACAAGCGGGAGATGTGGGTGGTGATTAGCAGGAAACGAGTATGGGTCTATGATACGACGATGGCTTGTACTGGTCGGGCTGGTGATGATCGCCGGGTGTACGCTGCAAACCGGGGAAAATGCTGATCCTGAGACGATCACACGAGATGATGTGGCGGGAATGCTGGCCGAGGTACGGGCGGATCAGGCGGCGGCGCTGACCTTCTGGGATCGGATTATCTTTGGGGAAACGGTGGGCTGTCAGGAGTACTTTATCGTCCCGACGCTGTACGAACTATCCAGTGAGGATCGGGCGGCACACCCTGAAGCCGAGGCGATAGTGGATCAGATCAATCTGGCGGCGCAGTCGCTGCAACTGTCGGCGGCGTACTGGGACTCCGAATGCGCGGATGGGCGAAGTACCGTACCGTTAGAGGTGGCGCGCGAGGGCCGCACATATGGATTGGCAGCGGGGGTAGCGCTGGACGAAGCGGCGCGGCTGTTGGCCGAGTGGCCGCAAGAGTAAACGGAGGGGTAGAGATGGCAAAACATATTGGTATTTTGACGGCGGGCGGGGATAGTCCCGGCCTGAACGCGGCGATTCGCGGCGTGGGCAAGGCGGCGCTGCGGTCGTATGGGATGACGGTTACGGGCTTCCGGGATGGGTTTCGCGGGCTGATGGAGAACCGGACGACGCCGCTAGACAGCTCGGCACTGTCGGGGATTCTGACGCTGGGCGGGACGATTCTGGGGACCAGCCGCGATAAGCCGCATAAAATGCCGATGGGCGATGATCTGCTGGATATGACGGACGTGATCATCGGCAACTACCACAAACATAACCTGGATGCGTTGGTGTGCCTAGGCGGCGGGGGAACGCAAAAAAGCGCCTACCGGCTGATGCAAAAAGGATTAAATATCGTCACGCTGCCTAAAACGATTGATAATGATGTGGCGATGACGGATGTTACTTTTGGATTCGATACGGCGCTGGGGATTGCAACCGAAGCGATTGACCGGCTGCACAGTACTGCCCACAGCCATCACCGGATTATTGTGGTGGAGATCATGGGGCACAATGCCGGATGGTTGGCTCTGGGTGCGGGAATCGCTGGGGGCGCAGATGTGATTCTGATCCCTGAAATTCCGTATGATGTGCATAAGGTGGCGGATTCAATCCTGGAACGGAGCCGGGGCGGACGCGGATTTAGCATTGTGGCGGTGTCGGAAGGTGCGATGGAGAAAGCCGACGCGGAAGCCATTGAAGCGGTCAAACAAAAGCTTCAACAAGCGGCAAATAAGCAGGAACGACATGCCGCCGAAGCTGAATTGGCAGCTCTGCAAGCGGCTCAAGTGGATCATACAGTGCAGTTGGCACGCCAATTGGAAGCGCTCACCCGGCTGGAGTCCCGCGTGACCATCCTCGGTTATCTTCAGCGGGGCGGCGCACCCTCGGCAGCGGATCGACTGCTGGCAACACGGTTGGGAACGGTCGCGGCGCAATTGATTGATGAGGGAAACTTCGGGGTGATGGTGGCGTCGCGCGGGGATGGATGCGTCCCGGTGCCGTTAGAGCAAGTGGCGGGACATCTGAAAATGGTGCCGCTGGATCACCCCTGGATTGTGAGCGCACAGCAAATTGGAACGAATATGGGAGATTGATAGGGTATGCGACGGACAGTTCTTAGACGAACCTCACCCCCTCAGCCCCCCTCTCCAACCCAGTTGGTAGAGGGGGAAGGTATGTTGATACCGATACGGCGCAGTTACTGGGTGGGCCTTGTCGTTCTGGTGCTGCTGCTGGCGGCGTGTGGTGCGAGCGAAAAAAGTGATACTGGCAAAAAGCAAGCGACGCTTCAACCGACATTGAATGCGGTTGTGTCTACGCCCCGGCCTACATTCTGGCCGACGGCGGCAGCCACCGGAACCGGAACCGCAGGATCGGCAGCGGCCACTCTGGATGGGACCGAATTGATCACACTGGAAGGGTATGCGCTCGGACCGGAAACCGCAAGTCTGACGATTGTGATGTATGGGGATTTTCAGTGTGAATTGTGCGCCCGGTATGCGCACGATCTGGAAGTGCTGCGCAACCGCTACCCGGATCGCGTGCGGTTGATCTGGCGACATCTGCCGGACACACGCGCGTATGATAAGTCGGGGTTGGCGCTGCAAGCCAGCGAAGCCGCCGCCGCGCAGAATAAATTCTGGGAAATGCACGATCAACTCTTCACCCATCAAAGCGAATGGCTGCCGCAGACGCCGGATCAGTTTCGCGTCACGCTGAGCCAATACGCGATTCTGGTGGGGCTGGATTTGGTCCGATTTGACCAGGAACTCAGCAGTAAAATGTACGAACCGGTGATCACCACCGCGCAGCAGGACGCCGCGATTCTGGGTATTGCTGCCCCGCCCGTGCTGCTGTTCAACGGGATTCCCTATTCGGGGAGCGACGATTTGAACGGGTTTGATGAGGCGGCGCAGTTGGCATTTCTGGAAGAACGATTTTTTGAGCATGCGCCGGACATCACGATTGATCCTGAGAAAAATTACCGCGCGACGATTGTCACCGAAAAAGGGAATATCGTAATCGATTTGTTCCCGCGCGATGCGGTGGTGGCGGTGAATAACTTCATCTTTTTGGCGCAGAATGGATGGTATGACAATATCACGTTCCATTATGTGCTGCCGGGATTCATCGCGCAGACGGGGGATCCCAGCGGGACCGGGCGCGGGATGCCGGGCTATACCATTCCAGACGAGAATTTTAACGGGCTGAAGTTTGATCGGGCGGGATTGGTGGCGATGGCACGGACGCAGGGCGTCCCCAACAGCGCGGGAAGCCAATTTTTCATCACCCTGGCCCCGCTGCATCCCGAAGAAGAATGGGACGAAAAGTATACGATTTTTGGCGTGGTGGTCGAAGGCATGGATGTGGTCCAGAGCTTAACGCCGCGCAATGCCTATGATCCGATCCGGTTCCCGAACCCGGCACCCGGCGACAAGGTGATCACCATTACGATTGAGGAATTCTAAACATGGTGCTGGTGTGGGGGATCTGGTTGGGCAGCGTGGCGCTGGTTATCGCTTTGGCGCTGGGGTTTGCGGCAACTGTGCCGATGATGCGGCGGCGGATACCGGATGAGCCGGATCACCCGACGCTGCACGGCATGGCATGCGAGGCTGTGACTTTTGAGAGCCGAGAAGATCATATCAAACTCGGCGGGTGGTGGATGCCAGCGCCCGGCACGGTGCGCGGCCTACGCGGAACGATTATTGTGTGTCCGGGGCAGAACGGCAGCCTGGACAAGGATATTCCGCAGGTCAAACCGCTGCACGACGCCGGATTTCAGGTGTTGATGTTTGATTTCCGGGCACACGGAAAGTCCGATGGGCGGCTGGTGTCGCTGGGGGTGATGGAACAATTCGATCTGCTGGGCGCGCTGGATTATGTGCAGCAGATACACGGTGCGGAGCAGGTGGGCGTGATGGGATTCAGCATGGGCGCGGGGGTGGCGCTGATGACCGCCGCACAGGATGAGCGGATCGCGGCGCTGGTGGTGGACGGGGCGTATCCCCGGCTGGCGGGACTGCTGACGGCATGGGGACGGATGCGTGGCATCTCGCTGATCGCGGCGCGGGGATTGGCGTGGGTGATGCTGCTGATCGGATCGCTGCGGGCACGCTACCAGCTTTATCGCGCGAATCCGGCTGATGTGATTGCCAACGTGAGGGTGCCGACGCTGTTTATTCACGGCGAGGCGGACCCATTCGTCAGCAATGAGGAAATTCAAAAACTGGTCGATGCCGCCCCTGGAGCAACGGAATTATGGTTGGTGGCGGGGGCGGAACACCGCGAAGCCTACACCCGGAACACAGCGGAATATAACCGGCGGATCACGGATTGGTTTGAGCGGTATCTATAGGATTACTCCTCGCGGCGCATCCAGTCGAAAATATCGGTCAGGGTATAGGGCAGGTGGTAGTGAGCTAACAACGAAAGCCACATCTGAAAATGGGGCGTGGCGATGGGATGGGTAAGGCGAAGGGTTTGGAACGCCTGCCGGAGATCGTAGTTACGCTCCAACATATAAGCGAGTACAAAGGTCGAGGAGCGGCTGATGCCTGCGCCGCACATCACCAGCACTTTGTTCCCGGCATCCACCTGTTTCACAATAAAATCAACGCCGCGCCGCAGCACGGACAACGGGATAAATTCGCCATCGTTTAATGAATTTTCCAGGGTGATAAAATCGGGGGGAAAATAGGGTTGATCCATGTACAACTTCAAGACCCACAGCAGATGGTTAGCGCGCAGTTGATCAGCATAGAGTGTGGCACGCCAACCCGAAATATACACGCCATCCACCACATGATCTACGGGTGGATCGGATTCCGCATCGGTCATGGAGACCCCCTTTCATCACGACGCATCCAGACCAGCGCATCGTCTACGGTATAGTTTAGATTGAAATAACGGATAAGGGACTCCCATAAAATAGGGTGAGGGGTGGCCTGATTGTGCCGTTCGCGCAGCAGGCGGAAGGCATCGGGGAGGGCGTAACCGCGTGATACCAGATAAGCCAGCACAAAGGTGGCCGAACGGTTCACGCCGCGCGCGCACATGATCAATACCGGCTGATTCGATTGGACATGGGAACGTATAAAATCCAGGCCGCGCTCAAGCGTTTCATGGTTCAGCAAATCGGCGTCGGTGATCGGCAGATCGAGGGTGTTAAAATCTGGCGGGAAGTGACGCGGGAATTCACCGTAGAGTTTCAGGACATTTACAATTCCGGCCTGACGCAAATAATCGGCAAACTGGGTCGCCTGCCAGCCGGAAATGTACACGCCGTCCAGTACGTGATCGATGTGAAGCGCTTTGGGTAATTCAAGCGCCATCTGGTACTGCCCCCTGAACTACTGTAATCCGCGGGTGAGTGACCACTCCTTATTGAATACCCAGGCGGCTAATCCAATACTCACCGCCGCGTACAGGATGCCTGTGGAGACATTGATCAGCAAGCCGCCTGTTGACAGGGTATTACTAAACAAGTCGCGTATACATACTATTGTACCAAAAAATGGAATTCCGTAAACCAAGCTAGGGACAGACGTAGGCAAACTGAAGATTGTCAACAAGATGCTAGCGGGGAGTCCTAACTGGGTCAGGACCATAAACAAATTGGCTTCGCGGTAATTGGCGGCACGGGCACACCAGGCCATCACCAGGCCGTTGAGGGTGATGATAAATGGCACCACTAGAATCACGAGGGCGGCGACCAGCCCTAACACCCCGCTGCCGTTTTTCAGCAGCAGGTCGATCATATCGCCGGTGCCCATTGATTCCGATTCGAGCAGTTTGGGAGCCGTCGCGCTGAAGGCATTGAGCACAATGCCTTCGGTCAGCCACAGACTCATGACGGCCAGCGACGCGATAAACACGACGGTCAGCTTACCCAATACAATCCCGATGCGGCTGGCAGGTGTGACGAGCAGGTTTTCAATCGTCTGGCGTTCTTTTTCGCCCACTGTCGTATCAAGGATCAGGCCCATGCCGCCGCCGATCAGCCAGGAGGTGACGGCCAGCGGGAGAAAGATGGTCGCCAGGATATTACCGTCCTCGTCTTCGTCATCGGCCACGACGGAACCTGTCGCGCGGCGGTCCTCGTTGATGGTGATGGGGTTGAGCCAGTCGCGGGTCAGGCCTTGATCGGATAAGCGCTGATCAAGCAGGGTGTCGCGATAGTCATCCAGTACACTGCGCACGGCTCCTTTGGCAAGAAAGGAGATCACCGAATTGTCGTGAGTGGTCATCTGGATGGAAGCGGTTTCGCCGCTGGTGAGCTTGGCCTGAAAATCGTCCGGGATGGTGATCACGATCATGGCATCGCCAAAGGGATCGGCGGACGGGTCGGAGGGCGGATCAACCAGATAGGTACCGTCGTCGTCTTTGAACTGCTGCACGAGCGCGGGAGCTTCGTCGCCGTTTTCGATCCAGACTGGAAAGCCTTCTTCGGCAATACGGATCGCCTGGGTGCCCACAAACAACCCGGCACACACCGCGAGGCCGGGCAGGATGATCGGCGGGGCGAACAGCCAGAACAAGGAGCGTTTGTCGCGCAGGAGTTCGCGCAGTTCTTTTCGCAGAACAATCCGGTATACTTTGCCCCAATTCACTGTCGTTTGCCCCTTCGTTTTTCCAGCGCTTCACGTTCGGCCTCTTCGAGCAGCGCTTTGGCCCCGATGATCTCGATAAAAGCGGTTTCCAGGCTGTCCACCTGATATTTTTCGGTTAATTCCTGCGGGGTGCCCTCTTCGAGAATCGTGCCGCGATGCACCACCGCGACCCGGTCACACAGACGCTCAACTTCATCCATGTGATGGGTGCTCATCAGCACACAGCGCCCCTGCGACTGGAAGCGGCGGATGATCTCGCGCACGGCCCGCGTACTGACGACATCGAGGCCCTGGGTCGGTTCATCGAGGATGACGTTGGGCGGGTTGTGGATGAGGGCCATCGCCATGACGACTTTGCGGATCATGCCGCGCGAAAAGCCCTGCGCTCGGCGGTCTGCAAAATCGCGCATATCCAACGCTTCGATTAGCTCATTGATCTGCTGTTCCAGCCCGGCACCATCCAATCCGTGCAGATTGCCGACATAACGCAGGTGTTCGCGGGTGGTGGAATGAGCATAGAGGCCCGCGCTCTCGACCAGAATTCCCAGGTTGGAACGCACCAAGTCTTTGTGGGTGTGAATGTCGTAGCCGTTGATGCGTGCGGTGCCGGATGAGGGTTGAATCACGGTGGAGAGCATGCGGAGGGTGGTGGTTTTGCCCGCGCCGTTGGGACCTAACAGCCCAAAAACTTCGCCTTCACGGGCGGTGAAGGTGACATCGCGCACGGCCTCGAATTTTTTGAACGACTTGGCGAGATGGATGGCTTCGATCATAAGTGGGTGCAAACCAGTTTTACAAAATAAGCCGGGGCGTAGCGTAATACGCCCCTACGGTTAGATATTAAAACGGATCACCAACATGTCCCCGTCCTGCACAATGTAATCGCGTCCTTCAAGGCGCATTTTGCCGCGCGACTTGACTTCGGCCAGACTGCCGTTGGCATCGATAAAGGCCTGATAGGGCACGACTTCAGCACGGATAAATCCACGCGCGAGATCGGTGTGGATTACGCCTGCCGCTTCGACGGAGGTCGCCCCTTTGCGCAAACTCCACGCGCGGACTTCGTCTTCGCCATAGGTCAGGAAGGAATGGATGTCGAGCAGTTGGTAGGAGAGGTGGATCACGCGCTCGCGGCTGAGTTCCTTGATGCCGTATTCATCCATGAACATCGCGCGATCAGCGGGATCGTCTAACTGGGCGAGTTCCGCTTCGAGTTTGCCGTTGAGGGATACGACGATGGTCCGCTTGTGGGTGTAGTCCAGCCCCTGCGCCGGATCTGCATCGCTGTCACCTACGTTGAAGATCACCAGGATCGGTTTGAGAGTCAGCAGACCGTAGCCGCGCACGAGTTTATGCTCGTCGGGCGTCAGGTCCAGGTTGCGCAGCGGTTGTTCTGCTTCAAGCTGGGTATGCATGCGCTCCAGGAGTTCGGTTTCGGTGACGAGCACCTGCTTGTTTTCGACCTTGCCTTTTTTGCGCTCTTCTTCGAGGCGGGTCAGGCGATTTTCTACCGTGATAAGATCGACCAGCAAAAATTCGCTGTCGATGGTCTGCAAATCGCGGATCGCGTTAACCGTTTCCTGTGGGTGCGGGACGGTGGGATCGGTGAAGGCGCGAACGACATGGACAAAACCATCGACCTGCTGCAATTCGTTGCGCATCTGGCCGCTGAGTCCGCCCTGGCCGATGCCTTTGTCCAGCCCGCCGATGTCGGTGTAGGTGATGGTGGTGTAGGTCGTTTTCTTGGGCTTGTAAATTTCGACCAGGCGATCCACGCGCTCATCGGGCACGGGCACCACCGCCGTGTGAACTTCGAGCTGGCCGGACGAAAACGGCTCAACGGGAATCGTTGTCCCCGTCAAGGCATTAAAAATCGTTGTCTTGCCACTGTTGGGCAGACCGATAATCCCCAGTCGCATGAGAACCCTCAATCCAAAATAGAGATGGAATACAGGAAACAGTATAACGTGACGGTACGCAGAACGCGAGACTTTTTCTGGGGCGGGCGAAACAAAATACCGGGTGGATGCGTAATTATGATTATATGGAGAGGTGAAACATGAATGATCAGTGGGGGATGGTTTTCGCTGCTGCCGTTCTGGCGTTTGTCATTCTATGGTTCTATTGGTACGTCGAACGAGCCAACCGTCTGCTGGCGGAGTGGGCAGCCAAGAACCATTTTATTATCCTGAATAAACAGCATCGATTTTTACGGCGCGGCCCGTATCTCTTCCGCGCGTCGGATGATCAGGCTGTGTTTCGCGTAGAAGTGCAGGACCCACGCGGGATTGTCCGAACGGCATGGGTGCGCATTGGCAGCTTTTGGACGGGACTTTTTAACAAAAAAGTTTCTGTTCGCTGGGATGACTGATTCTCAAGAACTGATTTTCCTCAAAAAAAGAGACACCTCAAAGGTGCCTCTTTCCCCCGCTTTTGCGACGTAAATTAGCTTAAATAAGTTTGTTGTTCCCCGCCGCCCAGTTTGCGGATCAGGCGTAAAATGGCATTAAATGGTTTACTTGGTTGGTCTACCGAACGAGTGACGCCTATCCAATCAGGATGCCGTCCTTCGATGCGCAGGACCCCTTTTTCGAGCAACCGCATGACTGTGCCGCGCGGAATGTGGACCGGGGCATCGGCTCCCCAACGAAAGACTAACGTTTTATCGGTCCAGCGAATAAATTCTACTTCTCCATCGTTCCACCAGACACGTGTTTTCAGGGTTTTGGCGTCAGCATTCATGATAACTCCCTCTGCTGATGTCCCCCTGACAACATTTCCTTTATGAAAAATGTATATTTATCATAGAATGAATTGGCGGCGACGTTAATAAGACGATATTCCTACTCCGGCAGGTCTAACAGCGCAAAACTTTGTTCCATGTCGGATACCCGGTCCACTTCGAGGGCGAGGGTTGGCGAATGCGGCAACTGACGGATGAGGGCCAGAATTTCGGGGTAGTTCAGGACACCGTTACTCAACGCATGATGTTCATCCACAGTGCCGCTATTGTTGTTGATATGGACGTGAACGATATAACTGTTCAGATTCTGCAACCAACACGAAAAAGGCACATCCGAAAACAGGTGGGCATGCCCCACATCGACGCAGGCGCGCAAACCGGGGAGATTCAGCTTGCGCAGGACATCTCCGATAATGTCGGGCGCAAATTCCCACATATTTTCCAGCGCGATCACCAAGCCTTTGTTCCAGGCTTCCTCCGCCAGGGATGACCAGAACTCGATCTGGCGTTTGGTCCAGTCGATCCGGTATTCGGGGTTGTGGATGCTGGCGATAAAATTGGCGTGGAAAACGACTTTGTGCGCGCCGAGTTCAGCGGCAATGAGCAGAGCCTGTTGAACCCGATGCCGCACCACCTGACTGATCAGCGGGTCCGGGCTGCCGGAGGCCATATCCAGGAAGGGGCCGTGCATCGCAATTTCGCCGGAGAGGGTATGGAGCGCTATCCGGTACTCGTCCAGCAAACTTTTCCAATCGCCCTCCAGCACCTGGGGATAGGCAAAAGTTTGTACTTCAACGCCTAACTTATAACGGTGAGCCAGCGCTACGACATCCTGAAAGTTATGCTGTTTTGCACACAATAACACCCGATCAGCCACTTGATTCCTCTATTACATACCAACAGCTCACTTTAAAATCAGTTTACACATTTCTAGATTCAAAGGCTATCGGTAATTGTTATAATTTGTGTCTCCTGGATATGAAAAAACAAACCTAACGCCAAAATAACCATTACACGGTAGAATCGCGCCAGCGTTTTCCACAGCTAAAGGCCGCGATGTATGCTCGATTCCACTCGTTTTTCTCGTCTGGTGCTGCTCACACTCATCCTTTTGCTCGGCTGGACGCTGCGTACCCATGCGCTTGAGGAACGCAGCCTATGGGAGGACGAGGGATGGACGATGCTATTGAGCAAGGGGCCGGGATTGGATGACGTGACCCGCACGTTGGCCGCAGACCAACACCCCCCGCTCTATTTTATGGTCTTCCGCCTGTGGCGTGATGTGGCCGGGGATACCGAATTTGCGGGGCGGTATCTGGGCGTGCTGATCGGAATGGTGGCGGTGGCCGGGATGATGCAGTTTGGGCGCAGCCTGTACAATCCGGCGGTGGGCGTGCTGGCGGCGCTGCTGCTGGCGGTGGCCGATCTGCATATCGATCTGTCGCAGGAAATCCGGCATTATGCAGCGCTGGCGACGTTATCCATCCTCTCCAGTTTGTTGTATGTGCGGTGGTGGAAAAAGTCTACCAGGGCGAACCGGATCGGGTATGTGCTGTCGTCCATCGCGCTGCTGTATACGCATTACCTGGGTGGGTTCGTACTCTTTACCCAAGTGATTCATATGCTGATCATGGCGCGCCCGTGGAAACGACTGGCAGAGGGACTCTTTTTGTTTGGCGCGGTCTGCCTCGGATTTTTGCCCTGGTTCTTCGTGGTCATCGATCAGAACAGCGTGCGGTGGGATAACCCGCTTTATTATCAAAACTCGCTGCCGAATAACGAGGCGACTTATCGCGCGGTGCGGGATGCGGTGCTGGGCAATCAGTTTGGGGTGGTGCTGGGGCTGGCGCTGCTGGGGCTGGTGTATGTGTTGTACCAACAGGAGCGAATCCGGTTCCGGCTGCGCCCGGTGTGGCCCGCGCTGTATCTGTTGATCTGGATTGGGCTGGTGGCCGGACTGACCTTTTTCATCAATTCTCAAAAACCGTTTTTGACGGTGCGTAACTTTCTGCTGGTGCTGCCGCCGCTGGCCGTATTGGTGGGGCATGGGCTGGCGAACCTCAAACGCGCGCCGCAGATTTTTCTGGTAAGCGTGCTGCTGGTGGTGAGCCTAACCACCGTGGATGCCCGGCGATTTTATCCTGACTGGCGCAGTGTGACCCAACATGTCACAGATTATCACCTGGACCACGAGCCGGTGTTGATGGATGTGTGGGTGGGCGATTTCCCCGTGCGATATTACATCGAACAGCAGATGGGCGAAGATACGCCGTGGGTATCGCTGCGCGAATGGCGTGACACCTATAAGGGCGAGTTTGTGCCGCATATGCAGGACTATCTCGCCAGTATTGATGCGTTCTGGCTGATCTATTGGGGCGATAAGCCGATGGATGATTATGGCCCCGCGCTGGATCTGGCAGGATTCCAGCGGACGGCGACCTTGAGCGTGGATCACCTAGGCACGCCGCTCTACAGCTATCGCTATGATAAACTAACGAACAGCCAAGTTGCTGAATTTGGGGAACTGTTCGCACTGCGCAAGTTCAACGCACCCCAACAGGCCGCGCCGGGCGAACATATCCGGGTGTCGCTGTGGTGGACGGCTGAACAAAAACCGCCGTTGGATTACAGCGTGTCGGTGGTGATAGTGGACGCCGCCGGGCAGAAAGTGGCGCAACACGACGGCCCGCCGCTGGAAGGTGTTTCCCCGACAAGTACATGGGAGCCAGGCGAGTTGAAATATGATATTCACACGCTGGCTATCCCAGATGGAACACCACCAGGGGATTACCAACTGGTTGTGAAAGTCTACTGGTACGGAGATTTAGTACCACTTGCGGTACAGATGGATGGAAAGGCCGTAGGGGAAATAGGGGAAGCCGCAATTTTGGGTGAGATTCGCATTCAGCCCTAAAAAAACAAGGACCGTCTAGCGGTCCTTACATTTGAGATGGACGGGGTGGGGAAGAGATGCTCTAGGGTAAGCGGGATTTGGGCCGGGAGCATTTCCAACTCAAATGTATCTACATCATAACAACTTTGCATTACGGCGCACATTACGGACAGAAAACTCGTTTTTTAGCTGCGCAGCGCTCGCTCTACATGTTCGATTAACGAGCGAGGCGAGAAGGGTTTGATAATATAATCGTCCGCTCCGGCGGCCAGCCCTGCTTCGACATCCATCTGCTGCCCTAAAGCCGAGATCAAAATAATGGGAGGCGCATCCGGCTCGGATTTAATATTGCGGCAAATCTGAAGTCCGTTTTGTTCGGGTAACATGATGTCGAGCAGAATGAGATCCGGGTGCTCTTGCTGAGCCAAACGCAGCGCTTCACCACCATTCATCGTAGCACGGATGGCATAACCTGCTGACTCTAACATACGCTGGATCAGGAGCAGGATATGCGCTTCATCTTCAGCTACCAAAATGCGTTTTGTTGCCATAGGACTCAGGTTGTGCTCCCTCGGATGCTGTCAAAACCAGTTTCACTATTATAGTTCAGGTTCTGGTAATAATCTATAGCTTTCTTGGGGGGCTAATGGGACGCTAAAGGAAAAACACGAACCCTGGCCCACGGTGGATTTCACCCAGACGCATCCTCCATGCATCTCGACAAAAGCCTTGACAATGGCGAGACCCAACCCGATGCCGCCGATCAGACGGCTTTTTTCGGTGCGATAAAAACGTTTGAACAGATTTTGCTGGTCCTCAGGCGAAATCCCTATGCCCGAATCTTCAACCATGACCATGACACACGGTACGATTTGATTACGCGGGGCTTCGGGTGGAAGTTGTTCGCTCGTTTGAATAAAGCGGGCGCGAACGGTGATATGGCCCGGTTCAAGCGTATATTTGATGGCATTCGTCAGTAGATTGGTGATGACCTGCGCCAGCCGCGTTTGATCCACCCACACCAAAGGAAGCTCCGCTTGCAGGTCGAGCAGCAGGGTGTGTCTGTGGCGCTTGAAGCGATACTCCAAATGGTTGGTTACTTGTTCAATGATGGCGGGCAGCGAACAACGGCAGGGTTTCAAATCGACCCGGTCTGAATCGATGCGCGTAATATCGAGAATATCGTTGATCAAATCGATGATGCGGTTGGCATTGATGGCGATAATTTCGATGTACTCCCGCACATCAGGATGCAGGGTACTAAAATGACTTTCGAGAATCAGATCGCTGAAACCTTTAACCGAGGTCAGCGGGGTACGTAATTCGTGAGAAACCAGCGCCACAAATTCGGTTTGCATCCGGTCCACATCGCGCTCATGAGTCGCGTCACGGAACGCAAAAACACGCCCTACCAGCGACCCACCTTGCGAATAAACGGGTAAGCTGTACCACACCAAGACCCGGTGTTGGAAATCCGATGTAATCTCAAATTCGCCCCCCAAACTTTCGATCCAGTTATCGGTCAGCGCCTGAAAGAGATTAACCATCTGGGTGTTTAGGTTGGGCTGCGCTGCGATTAAATGGATCAATTTCGATACCGGATGGCCGGTGATCTGGTGGCGCGGAATGCCGGTAAACGTCTCAAACTGCGATGTCACAAGGCCGACAATTCCGGCGGGAGTCAGGAGCACAATGGCATCGTTGGTGGCTTCTAAAACAGCCTCAAAACGATCCCGTTCTTCACTCACATCGACGTTCTGCGACCTAGTGGTTGCCAGGGTGAATACCGGAATAAACACGGAAAGCCGCGCCGCCGTAGCAGCCGCGTCCAGGTCTGGCGGCAGCGTCAAATAGAGGGCGTTGTGGGACAACGGGGCCATGACCAAGCGCGTGCCAGGCGGTGGCGCGGCAGATGCGGGGAGTATATCAATCGATGAAACCCCTAGATGCTGGCCTAAAAGCTGGAGTAATTCGGCGATGGGGTGACCCGCCGCAGCCAGCACACTCAACGTGTGAAAAAGCTGGAGATCTTCACGCGCAGGCTGCGGTTGAATTGGAATGGCATCCATAATTACTGCTGAAGTGGTACAAGTTGTGAGATGGTCAATTCATCCAACGCTGCAAAACGATAACCAACCCCTCGTTCGGTTTGAATATAGCGAGGATTCGGGAAATCAATTTCGATCTTTTTTCGCAAACGATGCATATGGACACGCAGTGTTTCTTCGTATACTTCTTCGTTCGGCCATGCTCTGGAAATTAACGTGGCGGAGGTCACGATACGGCCTGCATTGCGCATCAAAACGTGTAACAACCGGCATTCCGTCGGTGTCAAGGCAATCACTTCATCTTTTTTGGTCAGGCGGCTGTTGCCAAAATCGACGACTACATCCTTGTCAATTTGGATTAATGGAATCTGGACATAATCAAACTTATAGATGCGGCTGAGCAAACGCTGGACTTTGGCTAATACAATGCGGAGGTCGAATGGTTTGGTGACAAAATCGTCCGCATAACTTTCTATTCCCTCGGCTATCAAATCCGCATCATTTTTCTTAGAGATAAAAATAATGGGAATATCTCCCAAGGCGCTCAGTTTTTTGCTTAACTCAAAGCCCGTCATCGCGGGCAAACCGTAATCCACCAGGATTAGATGAGGGAGACCATGAGTACGGATATGATTCAGGGCTGGATAGGCATCATTAAAGGTCAGTGCATCGTAACCTTTGAACTGCAATCCATCCTTAAGCTGTTCTAAGATATCCAGGTCATCATCAATGACCATTACTGTATAAGCCATACGGCTGCCCCTTCCCCAAACGACAGCGTAAGCAGGACGGCCCAAACTTGTCAGGCGTTTGAACAGCCGCATCTATAAGTTTGATTATGTCCAGATTCCATTAATCCAAATTGACAAGGATGTAGTC
>DATAMF010000285.1:0-11361 GCA_036260665.1 Aggregatilineaceae bacterium
GCCGGAGCACATCAAAAATGGTCGCTTTGGCAACTGGCTGGAAGAACTGCGCGACTGGGCGCTGGGCCGCGAACGGTATTGGGGCACGCCGCTCCCCGTCTGGAAGTGCGACGAATGCGGCCAGATGCACTGTGTCGGCAGCGTAGAGGAACTCAGCGCATTGACGGGCAAAGATCAGTCGAATCTCGACCTTCACCGTCCCTACGTCGATGAAGTCACCTTTGCCTGCCCCGACTGTCAAAAGGGCACCATGCAGCGCGTGCCAGAATTGATCGATGTCTGGTTTGACAGCGGCTCCATGCCCGTTGCCCAATGGGGGTATCCCTTCAAGAACGAGGACATGTTCAACGACCAGTTCCCGGCGGACTACATCTGCGAAGCGGTGGATCAGACGCGCGGCTGGTTCTTCAGCCTGCATGCGATCAGCACCCTGCTGTTTGAGAAGGTCTGCTTCAAAAATGTGATCTCGTTGGGCCACATCCTCGATGATCAGGCCCGCAAGATGTCCAAGAGCCTGGGCAACATTGTCGCCCCCTGGAGCGTGCTGGATAAATACGGGGCCGACGCTTTCCGCTGGTATATGTACACGGCCACGCCGCCGGGTGAGCCGCGCCGCTTCTCCGTCGAACTGGTAGGGGATGTCGTCCGCAGTTTCTATCTGACGCTCTGGAATGTCTACAGCTTCTTCGTGACCTATGCCAACATCGATGGCTTCGATCCGCAGAGTAAACCTGTTCCCATTGCCCAACGCGATGAGTTGGATCGCTGGATTCTCAGCGAACTCCATGCCCTGAACCGCACCGTGACGCAGGGCTACGAAAACTATAGTGTGCTGGATGCCACCCGGCCTATCGAAACCTTTGTGGACAACCTGAGCAATTGGTATCTGCGTCGTTCGCGCCGCCGCTTCTGGAAGTCGGAAAGCGATTCCGACAAGCAGTCGGCTTACCAGACGCTCTATGAATGTCTGGTGACGGTTGCCAAACTGCTCGCGCCATCCATGCCGTTTTTGTCCGAAGCCCTGTACCGTAATCTTGTCGCGTCGGTTGATCCCAGCGCGCCGGAAAGCGTGCATCTGGCGATGTGGCCCGCCTACGACGAAGCACTGATCAACCAGCAGGTCATGGACAATATGCGGTTGGCGCAAAAACTGGTTCAGTTAGGTCTTGCGGCACGTAATGTGCCCGAACCCCCACTCAAAGTTCGCCAGCCGCTGGCTGAAGCGATTGTCGTGGTGCGCAACCCCGCCGAACAAGCCGTCGTGCGCGCGCTGGCCGACATCATAGCCGACGAGTTGAATGTCAAGGCCGTACGTCTGGCCGACTCCGGCTCCGACATGGCGAGCTACAGCCTGAATCCGCTCCCGATGGTGTTGGGGCGTGCCCTACGCGGCGATTTCCCGAAGGTCCAAAAGGCGCTGCGTGAAGGCGATCCGGCGGATATCGCGCGCTGGGCCAAAGCGCTCATGGCGGGTGAGAACATCACGGTGGATGTCGATGGCAAATCCTTCACCATCACGCCCGAACAATGCGAAGTTCATCAGGCTGGCGCGGCAGGTTATGTCTTGGCCGAAGAGTTCGGTTATGTCGTCGCGCTCTCCACCGACATGACACCCGAACTCGTCCACGAAGGACTCGCCCGCGAATTTGTCCGCCGCGTGCAAATGCTGCGCAAGGACGCCGATTTCGACATCAGCGACCGCATCACCATCACCTACGATGCGACGGATCGACTGCGCGAAGCGGTTCACAATTTCGGTGATTACATCCGCCGCGAAACGCTGGCCGACCATCTGACCGAATCAGTCAACGGCGGTCACAGCGGCCAGTTTGAGTTCGACGGCGAAACCGTCACCATCGCCGTTCAGCAGGTAAAATAGGTTATGGGGGCAATTCATGAATTGCCCCCGAACTTGCATCGTCCTCGACTTGTTCGTTAAAATCGGTAAATCATAGTTTTCGACCGAGGTCTGAGTGACTACAACGATATCGGAATTGTATGGTGTCCTGCTGGAACTGCGCGAAGTTTACCAGCGTAAGTTAGAGCAGTTCGAGAGCGCTGAATGGCTGGAAGCATCCGGGACCGGCTACAGCAATCATCCAGCCGAGGATGCAACCCTCGTTTATGACCAAACCATCAATGTTTCCACCGCGCGGGGAGTTAAAGATCGCCTCCGTCAGGTTGAAGAAGCCATTACTCGTCACGAAGCCCACACCTACGGCACGTGTGTCCATTGTGGCCGCGAAATCGACATTGCGCGTCTCGAAGCCATTCCCTACACCGCTTATTGCTTGCACTGTGCCGAAACGCGCGAGTATCATGCAGGGATGTAACCATGAATAATGAACAAAACCCGCCCGCGAGAGACCTGAAATACTGGCTGTTTTTGTTGTCCTTCTTTTCTCTGGTCATTCTGGTTGATCAGTTGACCAAAGCCTATGTAGCCGCGCATCTGGCCCTCTACGATTCCTGGATGCCACTTGACTTTCTGGAACCAATTTTCCGCTTCACCCACGTTCATAATACGGGGGCTGCCTTTGGCTTGTTCCCGGAAGGCGGTGCGCTGTTTCTGATCATTGCCCTGGGTGTGTCCGTCTTCATTCTCTATTACTACTACCAGCTTCCCAAAGGCGCGTGGCTTGTTCGTTTGGCGCTGAGCTTGCAGTTAGGCGGCGCGCTGGGCAATGTGATTGATCGCGTGCGGCAGGGGTATGTCGTGGATTTTCTTCACGTCGAACACTGGCCAGTGTTTAACGCTGCCGACAGTTGCATTGTGTTGGGAGTCGTCCTGCTGGCCTTCGAGATGCTCCGCGAAGAGTATCAGGCCAGCCGTCAGAAAAAAGCAGTCGAAGAGCGGCACGATCCATCCGAATCACTGACATAGGTGGGGCAGGGTGCCTGCCCCTTTCCAGCTTACCATGCATACGCTTCCGGTGCGGTCCCACCAGGGCCGGGCCAGATTTCATCCAGTTGTTTCAGTTGTTCCTCAGTGAACTTGATTTCTAATGCGCGGAGTGCGCCGGTCAGTTGATCCATCGTGCGCGGTCCGATGATCGGTGCCGTCACAACAGGATTATGCAGCAGCCACGCCAGCGCCACATTCGCCGGTTCTTCACCATTTTCTTGGCACCACGCCTCGTATTGCTCCAGTTGCGAGCGATACTTGACGATCTCCGCCTGTACGCGTTGTGAAGACCGTCGCCCCTCATTGGCTTTTTTGAGCGCCCCGCCCAATATCCCGCCGCCCAGCGGACTCCACGGGATGATTCCTAACCCGAATTTTTCACACGCGGGGACCACTTCGAGTTCAATCATCCGGTCTTTCAGGTTATACAGGCTCTGCTCGCTCACCAGTCCCATAAAATGTCGCTGTTTTGCTTCGTACTGCGCCTGGGTGATGTGCCATCCCGCGAAGTTGCTGCTCCCCACATAAATTACCTTGCCCTGCTGCACCAGTTGTTCCATCGCCTGCCATATTTCTTCCCAGGGTGTATTGCGATCCACATGATGCATTTGGTACAGGTCAATATGATCGGTTTGCAGCCGCCGCAGGCTTTCCTCGCACGCTCGCCGGATATGATACGCTGACAGCCGCGACTCGTTCGGCCAGTCGCCCATTCCGCCATAAACTTTCGTGGCGATCACGACTTTTTCGCGCCGTCCGCCCCCCTGCGCAAACCATCGCCCGACGATGCTTTCCGTAACGCCTTCGCCTTTTTTCCACCCGTAGACGTTGGCCGTATCAAAAAAGTTAATCCCTAATTCCAGTGCTTTGTCCATAATAACAAAGCTGTCCGCCTCACTGGTTTCTGGGCCAAAGTTCATCGTCCCCAAGCACAGCGGGCTAACCTGTAGTCCGGTTCGACCAAGTTGCACATAGTCCATAAAATTTCTCTCCTTAATCTGCACTCTGATTATGGCACGGTTTGGGTCGAGATAGCCACCTGTCTAGATCACCTTGGAGCCGCATACCAGAAATAACGAAGAGTGCCTTTTGATCCTGGTTGATTCCGGCTGGCTGGACGCACCACTTTCCCCTGGCTTTGGGGATCGCGGATCAATGCGTGCCTTTAAGAGTGAGGGCTTGCCCCGTCTCCCCCTCGCCAACTGCTCTCAAGCGCAAATGTGCCCCGCACGACTGCCGTACGATTAGCTTAGTTGGCAGAATCACCCGTTGGGGAGCCATGTTTTCGTCGTTGATTCGCCGGACCAGCGTTTCGACTGCCGTCTGTCCGATCTCAAAAGTCGGCTGTTCGACAGTGGTCAGCGGCGTATCCAGGTGGGCCGTGAAATCCAGGTTATCGAATCCAACCAGCGCCAGATCTTCCGGCACCCGTACCCCATTTTTCCGCGCCGTTTGGTACACCGCCAGCGCGATTTGATCGTTTGCCGCCATAACAGCCGTAATGCCCAGTTCCCGGTTAAAGAGTGTTTGTAGCGGTTCGCTCAGAATGCGCGGGTAGCTTTCTACTTCGACGGTTAGCGCCGAATCATACGGGATGCCCATTTCGGTCAGCGCTTGCCGGTATCCAGCCTCGCGATGCTCCAGGCTGATAGATGCATCGCGCCACGACACAAATCCAATCCGTTGATGCCCCAGCAGAATCAGATGTTGGGTTGCGCGCAGCGCCCCGCCGAAGTGATCCGACATCACGAAGTCCGACGGCGTTTTCCTCAAATAGCGATCCACCAGCACCATCGGATACCCCGACAGGATCAACCGCTGCACCGTGTCATCCCCTTCCGAGTTCACAGGATAGAGCAGAATCCCCGCCAGCCGTTGCGCTGCCAAATCGTCCAGCACTTCCGCTTGCCGTCGCACATCATTTTCAACATGTTTAAACGTGATCGACAGCTTATGCTCCGATGCCGCTCGTTCCGCCCCCAACAGGATCGACGCCATAAACGAATCCCGCACGTAGGGCACCACAAACCCAATCTGATTGCCCACCAGTTGCTGCGTGAGTGACCGTTTGATCCCCCATACAACGAACGTCCCGCGCCCTTGTTCGCGCCGGACATACCCTTCGCTTTCCAGTTTGCTCAGCGCCTGCCGGATCGTGCCGCGTGCCACGCCGAAATGTTCGCACAGTTCCGGTTCGGCGGGCAGATTCTTATCTGGGGCAATCCCACCTTGCACAATTTTTTGTTTCAGAATTTCGGTGATCTGTAGGTAAAGTGGTACATCACTATCCCGCTGTAATGCTGCGTCCATTCATTGCCCCCTGTAATTCCACAACGTGTTCATCATGTGATACGATTGTATATACAAATCGTGTGTCTATTGTCCAATGTTTCAAACGGCTTGTCAATTCGAGCAAGGAAGCCTCATCAGTTCGGATGATGTCTGGATGGCACCTCCGTTAATAGTCTGCTCGCGCCCTATCAGGCCGTAGACGATTACGGTACTTATGCCAGGTAAGGGGACGTTATTAACCATCCAAGTTAGTTATCGGCGACCATAACAAACCTAGAACATTCGTGCTATTATAGTTTCGTAGGGGTATTTTACATTCGCTTTTTTTCTCCTTTCCCCACATCTTTTTCCTGTTGCTTTCTCAGTGGAGATGTGGGCTGTTTCGTAGGGGGCGCTGGCTTGCTACGAAGAAAGTTGGGGTTGGGATGTGCCCGATCTAATTCCTTTTGCCGATGGAATCTACAATGCGCTGGGTAAAGGTCCTGCCAAACAGCGGCTTGCCCTCCTGTATTATTATGAAGCGGGTTTGCTCCGTTCGGGAACCAAGCAGCTCGAAATCCAGGTTCTCGAATCTGCTCAGGGTGATTGCAGCTTACAGAACATGGATTATGACTGGGTCGACAAAGCAATGCATGTCAACTTCGGCTATACTTGGCTGAAACATCTTCTTGATGATGATCGGATGGGGCGCGAAGAATTGAAGCGGCTGACCGACGAGGCTCGCGCTATTATGACGAACGATGTGCTTGCTCACAAAGACGATCCCGACGTCCATCTGGCACCGTACTTTGATCGACTTTATCCCGTCGTAGCGGATATGCGCCGCGACATTCCCAATGATGGGCTGAATGTTCAATGGCAGCCGGTGGTTGCAGATGAAACTGTCTTGCAGGAGTTGTAGACGGAGTGCCTACCGTTCGTTTGGTGAAGTCTGGAATTGAATTCGAAGTTAATCAGGGTGAAACCATTATGGATGCGGCAGAACGCCAGCGCGTTTTTCTCGCGCATAACTGCCTTAATGGTATCTGTCGCTCTTGCATAACTCAGGTGCTGTCCGGCGTTGTCGAACACAACTCCCAGTATGCATCCTACCTCAATATCGATCAATTTGAAGTAGAAGAAGGTTATCGCCTGCTTTGTAGCGCCTTTGCCCGCTCCGACGCCGAATTAGATAAGTGAACGCCTACCCAAAACCGGGAACAGGTGCGAACTGTTCCCGGTTTTTAAGCTCAGTTTTTTTCGATAGCTGTTCAATTGATACGCTTCAGTACCTCATCCGCAAACGCACTGGTGCTGAGCGCGGTTGTATCAGATCCTGCAATATCCGCCGTGCGCGCACCAGCTTGCAGCGCGCCATCAATCGCTTGTTCCACCGCATGCGCTTCCGTTTCGAGGTTAAAGCTGTACCGTAACATCATGGCCACACTGAGAATGGTCCCGATTGGGTTAGCGATTCCCTTCCCGGCTATATCCGGTGCCGATCCGTGAATCGGTTCGTAGACTCCAAATGTTCCACTCCCTAAGGATGCCGAGGGTAGCATGCCGAGTGATCCGGCCAGGATTGATGCCTCGTCCGTGAGGATGTCTCCAAACATATTTTCAGCCACAACCACATTAAATCCGGTAGGTTTGCGCATCAAATACATTGCACAGGCATCCACCAGCACATGTTCCACTTCGACATCCGGGTATTCCTTCGCTACTTCATTCACCGTGCGCCGCCACAAGCGCATCGATGCCAGCACATTCGCTTTATCCACCGATGTGAGTTTGCAGCCGCGTTTCCGGGCTGCTTCGAACGCGATTTTGGCAACACGGCGCACCTGTTCAACGCTGTAAAACATGGTATCCCACGCCTGATCGCCATCACCTTGTTCGACCCGCTCACCAAAATACGCCCCGCTGGTCAGTTCACGCACAAACAGAATATCGACCCCTTCCAACAGTTCGGCCCGAAGCGGCGTGTATTGAGCCAGTGCGGGATAACTTTTGACCGGGCGCAGGTTCGCAAACAAATCAAACGTATGGCGAAGTTGGAGTAATCCCTGCTCTGGGCGGACAGGCGCGGTGGGGTCAGACCATTTCACACCTCCCACCGCGCCAAGCAGTACCGCATCCGCCGTTTTACAGGCAGTTAGTGTCTCATCAGGCAGGGGATTCCCGGTTTCGTCAATCGCACAGCCGCCAATTAATGCCTCTTCAAAAGTGAAGGCATGTCCATAACATTCCGCCACCCGCCGCAGTACACGGACGGCTTCGGCGACAACTTCCGGTCCAATTCCATCCCCTGGCAGGGTTACAATTTTCGCCTGCATCATTCACTCCTCTGAGTCGCGTGCAGCAGTCCATATTCAATACTATCCGCCAAAGCGCGCCAGCTTGCCTCGATAATATTGGCGCTGGCCCCCACGGTGCTCCAGCGGTCATGTCCGTTCTGGGTATCAATCAACACGCGCGTTTTGGCCGCTGTGCCGTGTTCCCCATCGAGAATACGCACCTTATAATCAACCAATCGAAAGTCCGCTAACTGCGGATAAACAGGCATCAGCGCTTTACGCAGCGCGCGGTCGAGCGCATCCACCGGGCCATTTCCCTCTGACACGGTATGGAGTTCTTCGCCTTCCACCTCAACTTTGACCGTCGCTTCAGCAAACAGGCCGCGTCCGCGGCGATGTTCGACTACCGCCATAAAATCGACGAGACGGAATGGCGGTTTATAATCCGCGTGATGGCGGTGAATCAGCATTGCAATCGAAGCTTCCGCGCCTTCAAAAACAAACCCCTGGTTTTCCAGTTCCTTGATCTGGTTTACGATAGCTTGCGCCTTGTCGGATGACAGGTCCAGCCCGAATTCTTCTGCTTTACTGAGCAAATTGCCGCGCCCGCTCAGGTCGGAAACCAGCACGCGCATTTCATTGCCCACCAACATTGGATCAATATGTTGGTAGCTGTTTATATTGCGCCGCATCGCGGCCACGTGCATGCCGCCCTTATGCGCGAAGGCGCTTTTACCCACAAATGCCGCGCCATGATTGGGTGCCATATTGGCAATTTCGGCTACGGTTCGCGCGATATAGGTCAGCTTGCCGATCTGCCCTTCCGGCAAACAGCAGTAGCCCATTTTTAACTCAAGATCGGGGATGATCGAGCACAGATTCGCATTCCCGCAGCGCTCGCCATACCCGTTGATCGTCCCCTGCACCTGGATTGCGCCCTGGCGTACTGCCGCGATAGTGTTGGCAACAGCCAGTTCGCCATCGTTGTGCGTATGAATACCAAATCGGGCCGCTGGCAATCGCTGCGCGACATCTGCAAAAATCTGCTCAATTTCCCAGGGCATGGTGCCGCCGTTGGTATCGCACAACACCAGACAGGTTGCCCCGCCATCCAGCGCCGCTTGCAGCGTTTGCAAGGCATAATCCTGGCTGAGTTTGTACCCGTCGAAGAAGTGTTCGGCATCATAGATCACCTCGCGCCCCTGCGCTTTCATATAGGCGAGGCTGTCATGAATGATGCGCAGATTCTCTTCTGGCGTGGTTTGCAGCACGTCCGTCACATGCAGCAGGGATGTTTTGCCTACAATCGTCACAACGGGGGTGCCCGCTTCGACAAGCGCTTGCATATTGGCGTCGTCTTCGGGCTGGCCGCCGACGCGACAGGTCATGCTGAAGGCCGCTACGCGCGCCTGCCGCAGTTCCAGGTTGCGTACTTGTTGGAAGTACGCCGCGTCTTTGGGATTCGACCCCGGCCAGCCCCCTTCAATATAAGTGACGCCCAGATCATCCAGCAGCCGCGTGATCTTAAGCTTATCATCGACGGAGAGCGACATATTTTCGCCCTGCGTCCCATCTCGGAGCGTTGTATCATAAACCTCAACGGTGTTCATCGTCTTTTCCTTTTTCAATCGTATGACAGGTCGATGCAGATGAGCATCCGTTGGTCGGCGCGCACCTGCTCACAGGAACAGGCGCAGCGCCGCCTGCTCCGCTAGCTGGTAATGCCCAAAATATTCCGCGCGTAGGGTACGAGGCCCCCGGCTTGAATAATGGCTAAGACAACAGGTGAATAAGGACTGGCGTGATACACCTTACCTGTTCGTTGGTTGGTGATGGTGCCCGCCGCCAGATCAACGGTCATGGGATCGCCCTTCTGTGCATCTTGGGCCGCCTCCGGGCTTTCCAGAATCGGCAGACCGATATTGATCGCGTTACGGAAAAAAATGCGCGCAAAGGACTCCGCGATAATGCACGAAACACCGGCCCCTTTGATGCTGATCGGGGCATGTTCGCGGCTGGAACCACACCCAAAATTCCGCCCCCCAACGATGACATCACCGGGCTTGACTTCTTTGGCGAAGACCTGATCGATGTCTTCCATGCAGTGCGCCGCCAGTGTTTTGGCGTCGGTGGTGTTCAGATAGCGCGCCGGGATAATCACATCGGTATCGATGTTGTCGCCGTATTTCCAGACATTGCCTTCCAGTTTCATCGCATGCTCTCCTACAGTTCGTCTGGATGCGCCAAACGGCCCATGATAGCGCTGGCAGTCGCCACAGCGGGATTTGCCAGGAAAACGCGGGCGTCACGGTGTCCCATCCGCCCCCGGAAATTGCGGTTGCTGGTGCTGACGCACGCTTCTTCGCCCGCCAATATGCCCATATGTCCACCCAGGCAGGGACCGCAGGTGCTGGTGCTGACCGCTGCGCCCGCTATGGTGAACAGTTCGATCCAGCCTTCGCGCAGAATGTTGAGATAGACCGCCTGTGAGCCAGGGATGATCATCACGCGCACATTGGGATCAAACTCGCGTCCCGTTTTTTGCAGAATGTCCGCCACAATCGCGAAATCCTCAAACCGTCCGTTGGTGCAGCTTCCAATGAAGACCTGATCAATTTTCTCCGGTTTGATCTGGCTGATCGGATGCACGTTGTCCGGCGAATACGGGCACGCGACCTGCGGTTCCATTCCGGTGACGTCGAACTCATGCACCGACACATAGGTTGCATCCTCGTCAGCAAAATAGGGTGTATAGGGGCGGTTGGCCCGCGCATCGACATACGTTTTCGTTGTTTCATCGAAGGGCATAAATCCGCATTTTCCGCCCGCTTCGATCACCATATTGGTCATCGTCAGCCGTTCGGACATGGGCAGTTGTGCGATCACCGGCCCGGTGAATTCCATCGAGCGGTACAGCGCCCCATCCACCGTAATTTCACCAATCGTGCGCAGGATCAAATCCTTGCCATACACCCAGGGCTGCCGTTCCCCGTGATAGACGAACTTCATCGTCTCCGGTACCTTGAGCCACGTTTTCCCGGTTGCCATTGCAAAAGCAATATCGGTTGATCCCATCCCGGTAGCGAATGCGCCTACCGCGCCATAGGTGCAGGTATGGCTGTCGCCGCCCACCACCAGATCGCCCGGCAGAACCAGCCCGCGTTCCGGCAGCACAACATGCTCAATTCCCGAACGCCCCACCTGGAAACGGTGTGACAGGGCTTGTTCTTCTGTAAACAAGGTGAGGGTACGTGCTTGTTCCGCGCTTTTGATGTCCTTGTTCGGCGTGAAATGGCTCGGTACCAGCATAATCCGTTCGCTGCTGAACACCTCGCCAACTCCCATCGCGCGGAACGATTCAATCGCAATCGCCGCCGTCACGTCGTTTGCCATCACCACATCGGTTTTGACTGTGACCAGATCGCCAGCCGAGACTTCACTCGTTTCTTCGGCGTGGGCTGCAATGATTTTCTCGGCTAACGTTTTTCCCATGAGTTCCCCCCCGATTTTGGCTTACTGGCAGCGAGATGCATCCCGGTCGGGCTTTGTCCCAAAGCCTCACCATCCCACTTCATCGCCCAAATATCCGTATCTGGAAAAGCGGGGAATAGATGTCCATCCGCGTTATTGGTCGGTTGTGTTGTTTTATGTTTGATAGCCATTTTCTCTTCTCCTCTATTGTGCTTGAACGTGAACCGTCGCTGATTCACCTTCTGGTGCTCGATCCTGAAATCCGGTGTAGGCGAGCATTTTGTTGAGTGCTGCCAGATACGCTTTGGCGCTGGCAACGATAATGTCTGTATCTGCGCCGTGCCCGCCGAAGGTCCGCCGCCCGTTGGCATCCCGCCGGATGCGCACGGTTACTTCACCCAGCGCATCAATGCCTTC
>DATAMF010000306.1:0-2188 GCA_036260665.1 Aggregatilineaceae bacterium
CCCCCTTTCTCCGCGAAGCGGGGACAAGGGGGTGAGGGGATAGGGGTCAATATGCAGAAGTCCCGCACCTTAAGCGGTTATTCCCGCGCCTTATCTAGCGCTTCTAGATTAGGTAGGTTTGTTGCTGCGATGATTTGGGCCAACACACCATCCATATTTGTTAACACATCTTCATTAGGAAATCGGATCACTCGAAACCCCAGGCTTTCAATGAATTCTTGACGGACAACATCCTCCTCAACTGTATATTGGTGAATGGCACCATCGACCTCAACGACTAGTTTGGCCTGTCGACAGTAAAAATCCACAATAAATTGACCAATACCATGTTGGCGGCGGAACTGCATTCCTAGTTGATGCCGTCTCAAGTGCTGCCATAGCATATTCTCGGCAGGTGTTGGAGCATGGCGCATTTCGCGGGCGATAGGCCGAAGTTTTTCCCAAAGGTCACCTGGAACACGCGTTTTGGAAACCATTCTTATAGTGCTCCTGTTCCTTAATCTGTTCACAACTTGCTCCCCTTTCTCCGCGAAGCGGGGACAAGGGGCGGGGGATAGGGGTCAACTCATCTGCGCCTGCCGCTGGTACGCCATATAACTCGCAATCTCGCGTTCACCCAAGGGGCGCGGTGGTGTCACGACATAATACCCATCGGCCCACAACGGATGCACATGGGGAGCCATCTCCTCACAGCGGCGTGCTGTTTCCGCCATCAGCAGCGTCAACGCGTGATCGGGTAGGGTTTTGCTCGGTACACTGATATCGATTAGCACGGCATCGGAGCGAATCGACAGCGTTTGAATATCCCAGGCGTTTTGCTCCGCGATATCCTGAATCCACGCGTTGAGATCATCCATGATCATATTCAGTTCGAGGCCAGAATCCGCCGGAATCCACAGACAGGAATACCCCACATATGGCGTATCAGGTCGCGTTGGACGGGCTGGGGTTTGGCTTTCGGCTTCAGGTGGGGCAGGCGGTTCGATCACTAAGTCGGCGGGACGTTTGGGTTCGGTGGGGCGGCTCGGCCAGGTAGGTGAGGCTTCCTCTTCGGGGACTTCAGGCACAAACGCCAGCGATTCCGCTAACCGCCGAGCTTGCCGCCGGATCACATTCACTGGGGTATTCGCCTGGAATACCATGCTCAGGATCAGGTTTTCTTCCACAAATCCGCTGTACAGCAGAAAATCTCCAAAATCGGGCAGGGTGACAAACCGGATCAATGAGGCAGATTCGACCGTGCTGGTGCTCCATGCCGCATCGATAATCTCAAACAGGCGCTCCATCGCTTCGTGAGGTAGCGGCCCCGCCACGGCGAGACGTTTGCCCAAGCGTGACAGGATGGTGGCCTGCGCGGAGCTTTCGAGCGAAAACTGGGTGAGCTGCACCGCGATACGGGCGAACAGATCTTCTTCGGGATTAGACGCGGGCAATTCATCCGCGTGGATCGCCATCATCGCGGCGGTTTCGGCGGGAACCGGGATCAGATGATCGTCATCAACCGCGCCGATAATTTCGTAGTCTGTATTTCGGACCCCATTATAAAAAGCCTGTTCGAGATCCGGGTCTGGACTCATTCCACGCATTTCATCGAGATCCGCTTCGACAGGTAAATCAGCCATAGCCAGCAACTCCGCCATCGAGAGCATTTGAGGAGGGACTTCCTCTAACTCCTCCGGCAATCCTAACCGGACGGTATCGGCATCCTGCACCGCATAACTCTCGATTTCTTCCAGCACAGATTGCGATGGCTGGGTGTCCTGGGGCTGGATTACATCGTTGAACATGGCTTGCAGCGGGCCCAGATCGTCATCATCGGGGGACGAAGGGCGCGGTGTCATTTTGGGCGGGAAGTGCTGTTCGATCTGGGAGAGCAGATCGTCCAGGGTGACCTCAGATTCGTCCCCGGTGAGCGCGTTCAAGGCGGCTGTCGCCGGGTAGCCAGATGAATCTTCAGGATTGATCGGCGGCTCGTCGATCAGCGCTTTATAAATTTCCGGCAGGCTACTCGGACGGCCTTCGCGCGCTTCAGAGGCGGTGATCCAATCTCCCTCTTCGTCCTGGGATTCGGTGTCGTCATACCCGCTGATATCTTCCCCCGCCAACGCCGCCAGCACACTCTCGAACGACGGATCAAACAGCTTGCCGATCACGTCGCCAATGGTTTCATCGTCGGGCACAGCGACTG
>DATAMF010000268.1:0-27695 GCA_036260665.1 Aggregatilineaceae bacterium
ACCCTCCATCAGGCTAAAGCATCGGGAAACAATACCGCCCCTCTATTTTAAATAGATAAAAATCAATAATAATTAGATTATATTCTAATAGGATTAGATTGCCAAAAAATGTATAGAATCCTCGTGCCGCTGGTAGCCTTAGGTTTGCGGTTGAAACGGGAAACGAGTCACGCCAGGCACTGGGAACTTATCACCGCGGTGAAGCTTCCGCATAAAACAGCACAGCGGCAAGTCAAGCCGCTGTGCTGAATAATGGCATTTCCCGATGGTACGCCTTGAATTAGCTTCCGTTCTGTTTATCACACCCTCCCTGGCCGACGAAAGGAGCCGACATAGGTCTCATCAGGGCATCGTCGGAATAGTGCACTTGGACTGAAATCCTGTGTCTACAGAGGCTCCAATTCGTTGAAACGTACTCGGAGGGATCATCTGTAACTATTGTCGAGAGGTTACCTGAAACCCAATTCCCCCGAAAATTAGTTTTTCACCATATGTCAGATCCTCTGTCAGAGAAACTTTGTCGCGTAAATCAATTTTTGAACAGCACGCCTATTTGCCGGAATATTTATGGCATTTGACGAGTACACCATTAATGTCTATTTCTGCTGGTACCTCGCGTTTGCAAATGTCCATGACATCGGGGCACCGGCCTGCAAATTTACAACCCTGCCGCAGGTACTCTTCCTGTTCAAATTCAGCCAGAGTCACCGTTGTCGTCCAGCGTTTTTTAGGGTCTGCCTGAGGGATGGAATCCCGCAAAAGCTGTGAGTAGGGATGCCTGGGATTCATCAAGACCTCGTCCACCGTTCCCATTTCAATGATGTTGCCGCGGAACATGATGGCGATCCGGTCGCTGACGTAATAGGCAGTCGCTAAGTCATGTGTGATATAGAGGATGCTCACCCCTAATTCATCCCTGAGCTGTTTGAATAAATTGACAATCGACATGCGCAGAGAAGCATCAACCATTGAAACCGGCTCATCAGCAATAAGCAGTTTTGGATCAGTTACAAGCGACCGGGCAATCGAGATGCGCTGGAGTTGCCCGCCGGAAAATTCATTTGGGTATTTCCCCGCAAATTCGTCATAGGTTAGGCCCACGAGACGCAGTTTTTGATCGATCCGATCAATGGCTTCCTGTTTTGACTTAGCCAGCCGGTAGTTTCGCACAGTCTCGTGAAAATAGGAATCAACGGTACGCAGGGGGTTGAAGGCGCTGAACGGATCCTGGAAGATCGCTTGCACGCCTTTTGTAATCCAGGTTTTTTCCTTATGGGTTTGCTTTTTTCCATTATGAAACATCGTCCCAGAGGCAACGTCTTCGAACCCAAGAATCAACTTCGCCATGGTCGTTTTTCCACAACCGCTTTCGCCTGCCAGTGTGAAGATCTCGGCTGGCTTGATATAAAAACTGACATGGTCCACGGCAGTCAGTGTGATCCTGGCGAGCACATTCCCTTGGGAATACCGTTTGGTTAGTTCGTTTACCTCAAGCAGCTTTTCCATGTTATTCTTCTCCAACTAACCAACAGGCGACCCTATGGTTTTCATCGATCTGCTGAAAGCGAGGCATTTCCTTACCGCATATGGCCTTGACATGCGGGCAACGCGGATGGAAGGGGCAACCGTCGGGCACATCGGCCAGAGAGGGCGGGCTGCCGGGCACACTTTCGCGTATACTCTTATCGCCGAACTTAGGCAGCGAATTGATCAAGAACCGGGTATAGGGATGCAGCGGTTCGGCAAAAATCTGCTCGGTGGTTCCTTCTTCAATGATCTTCCCTGCATACATGATTCCAATCCGGTCAGCGATGTTGGCGTGCACGCCCATATCATGCGTGACGAGAATGATCGTATTTTTCAGACTCCGCTGAATATCCTTCAACATCTGGATCACACCACGCTGCACCACCACATCCAGCGCGGTGGTAGGCTCATCGCCAATCATGATGCGCGGGTTTAACGACGAGGCCAGGGCGATAGCCACACGTTGACGCATGCCCCCCGACAACTGGTGAGGGTAGACATCAAGCACATTTTGGGGTAAGCCCAATTCCAGGACGCGCTTGTGAGCCAAGTCGAAGATTTCTGCGCGGCTTTGGCCTCTGACATGGCTGCCAATGAAATCCGCAAAGGTTCCTTTTATCTTGAGCAACGGATTGAATACGCTCATCGAACCCTGCGGAATATAAGAAATATACTCCATGCGCAGCTTTCGCTTTTCTCTCGATTTCATCCCGACGACGTTCACTTCATCAGAGTTGATACGATAATAAAGTTTGCCTTCAATCAGGCGTAAGGGAGGCACGATTTCGTTGAAAAGCGTCTTCAACAGCGTGGTCTTGCCACAGCCGCTTTCGCCCGCAATGCCGTAGATTTCGTTTTCATAAATCTGTAGGTCTACATCATTGATGGCTTTGACAATCTTCTGAGTGCCATGCATCTCCAGGACATAAAAAGCTTTAAGATGTTCGGTTCTTAGGATGATTTGTTTTGTAGCTACCATGTCTGGGTTCCTCTACGCTCCAACCCGCTGGATGCGTGTGCGGGGATCAAGGTATTCGCTAATGCTGACCGAGAGCCAGTAGAGAGCGACAAACATGAAGATCGATAAGAGCAGCGGCGTCAAGATCCACCACCAGTATTCTAATAGAATAGCGTGGGAGGTGTACGCCATATTGAGCATCGTGCCCAGGGTGGGAGTGGTGAAATCAACTAAGCCCAGAAGGGCGAGCGTGATCTCCAACCCAATCG
Organism: Aggregatilineaceae bacterium; assembly: GCA_036260665.1. Lineage (GTDB taxonomy): Bacteria > Chloroflexota > Anaerolineae > Aggregatilineales > Aggregatilineaceae > DATAMF01. The sequence goes on from DATAMF010000268.1 coordinate 2,755, forward strand.
CCCACGACATATTGTTGATCAAAGTCGAGAAGACCAGCGGCGTTGTAAAGGGCATATATTCTTTCAATACTAGTTTGATCGTTCCCGTACCCGAAAGCAAAGCCGTCCTGGTAAAATCGCGCTCTCGCAAACTTAAGACCATGGAGCGGATCAGGCGTGCATCCCAAGGCCAGCCGAAGAATGCTAGCATCAAGCCTAGAATGACCAGATTCATATGATCTCGCACCATCATGGCTAACAACACGAAGATCAGGAAGAGCGGGATGACCAGCAAACTGTCACCGATAAACATCAGTACCCGATCGATGACGCCGCCTTTGTATCCGGCAATCATACCCACCAGGATGGCGATCACCCGTGAGATCATGGCCGAGATCAGGGAGATGATCAAGGAATTACGCACGGCGAAAGTGGCCTGCCAGAACACATCCTGCCCGTTCGAATCGGTGCCGAGCCAGTATTCGGTCGAGGGTTCCAAATGTCTCGGAACGACACGCCATATGGTAGGGTCATAGGGAGAGAAAAAGGACATCAACGCCATGACCACGATGATCACAAGGACGAGTAAAGCGAAACTGAAGCGATAGTCTTTGAATAAGTCGATGAGGGTTTTCACGGGACGGGCTTCCTTATGTGTACTTTACCCTTGGATCCAACAAGGGATATGTCAGGTCAACAATCAGCATCGCGGTTGTGATACCGAGGATAGAAAGCATGGTGATCCCCATGATCAGGTTGTAATCGCCGTTGACGATGGCTCTATATAACAACATTCCTATGCCAGGGTAGCTAAAAACGATCTCTGTAATCAGAGCCCCGCTGAAGATCTGCCCAAACGAAAGCGCCAGACCGGTGATTTGCGGCAGTAAAGCGTTGCGAATGATGTACCTGCTCACAATGCGCGTATTGGTCACGCCGCCCAGGTGGGCGTACTGAACATAATCTTCGGAATTGATGTTCTGTACCAGCAGCTTCATGACTTGAAAGTTGACGGTTATTCCCAGCACGCTGAGCGAGAGGCCGGGCAAGAATGAATGGTTGAGCACGTCTTTGATATAAGTCCAGGAGAACTCAGGTAAAGCCCCCAATGATGCCCCGCCTGTAATCGGGAACCAGCGCTTGACATAGGCAAAAAGCAGGAGCAGAACAAAAGAAAAGATGTAATAGGGCATTGGACGAACCACCATGGCGGTCGCATCCAGCAGGCGCGACCACCCTTTACGGGTGTAATAACCCGCTAACCCGCCAATGATATTTCCGAATATCCACGAGATGGCAGTCGTGGTCAGCAAAAGCCCCAATGTCCACGGCAGGGCATCGGCAATAAGGTCGGTGACACGTGTGGGAAATTGGAAGAACGACACACCGAGATCGCCATGGACCAGCCTAGCCCAGAAGTCCCCGTATTGTTCAAGCGGGGAACCGCCCAGACCATACATCTCGGTCAGATCTTCGATGATGTCATCCATTGTGCCCGGTTCCAATGTCGAACCCCGTGCCCTCATCTGATCGACCATCTTCACAACAGGGTCATTCGGGATGAGTCTGGGGATGATGAAAACAATGGTGATACCCAGCCAGATTACTAAAAAGTATGAAATCAGACGGGGGATGAGATAGCGTTTTATGAAATTCACGGTATTGCCCTCTGAGCCTATTAGAATAATAACTAGTGCACTTAGGCTATATATCCCTGGGCGGGGAAACCGCCCAGGGAGACTTGCTACAGGGTCGAACAAGACCCTGAAACACCTTATGATTAAGCGCGTTTCAGGAATGGTGTCATGTACTTGAAGTTAGGCCAGTGGGTATAGGGTACGCAATACGCGTTTTCACTGCCAGGCCAATTGGTCCAGTAGGTCTCGTCCCAGCCGACAAAGCCGATGTAGCCATAGGTGGGAGTGCTGGGCATATTCTTGATGGCTTCCTTCAGACCTTCGATGCCAATCGCAACGACTTGTTCGGTATTGAAGGGGTCTGTCTCGCGCAGCCGCTTGATAATGTCGTCCATCTCTGGGCTTGACCAGCGTGAGTGATAAGACGACTGAGCGCGTTCTCCCAGAGGCATGATATAGGCCGAGTTCCAGTCGTCGAGCACGCGATAAAGATCGGGTCCCGCACCCCATGGCTCACGCCCAGGCCAGACGGTTTCCACATCAAAGTCGCCGACGGATCCCAGATCAGCGCCATTTTCCGTGTTAAATACTGAGGCATCGATGCCGAACTTCTTCCACAACTGCGTGGCGGCCACGGCATTGCGCGCGTCATGGTTGGTCAGGACAGTGCCAGTCATATAAGAGATCTTCCAGCGGGAGCCATCGGGCAGATACCACTTGCCGTCTTCTTTCGTGAAGCCATTCTTCTTCAGCAGCTTCTCGGCGATGTCGGGAGCATACTTGTACCAGCCCAATCCGAAAGCTTTTTCAGTAAACTCCGGATCATCCGGGAACTCATAACCGCTTTCCCGGGCGTAGTCGGCCACGCGCTGCCCTGCTGTTGGGTCATAGGGAGCGAAGGTTTCGCCATCACCCACATCGATCGTGAATTCCTTCAGCCAGTCCTGCATCGGCTCAATGTAAAGTTTGGGGTATGGGCCAAGGTGCGGAATATGCACGGCGCTCAAGGTGCCTGAGGAGTCGACGGCGATGCTTGTGTACTCGACAATGTCAATCGCCAGCGTCAATGCCCAGCGGACATCGACGTTATCGAATGGAGCGCGAGCGGTGTTATACACAATGCCGGTAATGCAGGGGTCGTTGTTGACCACAAAGGGGAAAGTTGGCTGGTAGGCACGGGAGGTTTCCGACTGGGCCAACAGGGCCTTGAGACCTTCGGCGGAAAGCTCGACGCAATCCAGTTCGTGTGTCAATTGGGCCAGGATTTGCGAGTTTTCATCGGCAAAGTACTGGAAAACGATGAACTTGGGCTGAGGTTCGCCATACAACATACCGGTCGGGCTTTTGTCCCAATCTTCACGTTTTTCCCAGGCTGTCCAGGTCCCTTCAGGATCAAAACTGTGCAGTTTGTAGGGACCGCAGCCTACATACGGGTTGAAGGTGAACAGCGTCGGGTCTTCCTCTTTCTCAAAGATGTGCTTGGGGAAGATGCGGGTACAACCCCACCGGTCGAGGAACGTGGTGTGGAAACGCGAGTTGGCCTGCTTCAACTTGAATTCAACGGTATAGTCGTCGAGTGCAGTCACCGTATCGACATTATCCACAAAGAAATTGTGGGCATTGAATGCCTCATATTTAATCATGGTTTCGATGCAATAGACCACGTCAGCAGCGGTGAAGGGTTCACCATCTGACCAGGTGACACCCTGGCGTAACGGGACCGTGAGGCTCGTAAAATCTGCGTTATACGCCGGGTCGCCAGCGGCAGAGCCATTGATGATTTCCCCGGTGGCAAAATCAACGGTCCAGAACGGCTCATCAGCCAGGTTCTGCATACCGCGGTCTTGCCATTTCCAGCCAACCCATTGATTGAAGTTGTCGGGTGAACCGACACGCCCGGTGAGAATTCTGGTAATCAGTGTCTCCTCACGAGGGAAAGCTTGAGCAGCAAATGATTCACTGGATCCGGCAAGTGCTTCAGGGATAGGGACCAATCCTGCTTCGGTAAGCAGGAAAGTGCCTGCACTTGCAGATATCAGCTTGATGAAATTGCGACGAGTAAGTTCAGGTGACATTTTTTTCTCCAAATAATTCTAGAACTCATGCGAGATGGATCAGTTAATCAGATTTGGAGTGAAAAGGATGTTAATTTGTCGGCAATAGGCTGTTACCTCCTGTTCTTTTCAACGTTTTTCCTGTGCTTATTCTGGTGGATCTATGCGCCTGCACGAATCACGAATGACGAGCTGTGTTGCCAGCGCAACTCGTTGTGGTGGATGGCTTGGACCTTCAATCTGTTCTAAAAGTATCTTGATGGCGACTTGGCCCATCAGTTCGAGCGGTTGGCGAACCGTCGTTAACTTGGGATAGACAAAAGACGCCTGAGGAATATCATCAAAACCAATGATGGAGATATCGTCAGGAATACGGAGACCATATTCGCGTGCAGCATCCATCGCGCCGAAAGCTGAGAGATCGTTGGAGGCCAAAATAGCTGTTGGTAGCGGTTTTGCGCTTTGCAACAGACGCCTGGTGATCTCGTAGCCGGTTTGTTGCTGGTAATCGCCTTCGATGATCAATTCTTCCCTGACGGGAATGTTGCAGTTAACCAGGGCCGCTTTGTAACCATGAAGCCGGTCGATGGCACTTCGGACAGCGAGCGATCCCGTAATAAAGGCTATTCGTGTGTGACCTAACTGGTTCAGATAATGTGTGGCTTCATACGCGCCTTGCCAATTGGTTGCTTCAACAACGTTGCTGTTATCGGTGTCGTCCGCCTGATCAACCAGGACGTAGGGGAAATTTTGCTCACGCAGCACATCCAGGTAGGTTGTTGGAGCTAGTGGGGCGATCAGCAGCAGGCCTTCTGTCAATCCATTCGCGATGGCGCTGACATATAATGATTCATTGGCTGGGTGACGGTGGCTTGTGTATAGTATCACGTCGCAGCCAGCGCGGGCTAACTCCCGATCGATGCCCTGTGTGATTGTTCCAACATAGCTGTTATCCAGATTCGGCACGAGTAGCCCAATAATCCGAGAACGCCCACCGGCCAAACTGCGCGCCTGCAAATTGGCGACATAGCCCAGGTGTTCCACTGCTTCCATCACACGGTTGCGCGTGGTTTCTCTGACAAACTCATACCCACTCAGAACACGCGATACCGTCGCATTGGATACGCCTGAAACACGCGCCACATCATTGATGGTGGCACGCTGCTTCTTTTTCGGGGAATTTTCCTCATTATTCATTAGATTGTAAGCGCTTACAAAAAAACTATCAAAATAAGGACGAGTTTTTTCATTGTAAGCGCTTTCAATAGGTCGTCAAAAAAACGACAAAGATCACTATTGTAAGCGTTTACAAAAAGTTACCCAAAAAAATAGAGAGAGCCGTCACATTGTTACAATTTGTGATGGGTTCCTCGTCAGCGTTTCTACCGCTTAAGCCCCACAAAACCCAACCGAAACACTAGATTTACTAGTTACATATCGGATGGTAATCACTCCACTTTTTCTGAGGCCATTATAGATACGATCTTGGACTTACGCAAACGGCATTTTGAAAGCCGATGACCGCGATTGAGACGCTATGTAACACTGCCTGTGAAAATAGCCGATCCACTTATCATAAGTAACAACTCCATCCACTACAGCCGACGGAGTTGTCATGTACCTCAGTTGTGTAGAGAACATCTCTTAGAGCGCATTTGAAAATTAGGCAGCAGCGAGCCGCTGAAGCATGGTATGGATCGAAGCGACGTAAATAGTGCCCTCGCTGCTCAAGGTACAGTGCTCATAATCCTTACTGAGACGGCGATAACGTCCCAACCAAGCAAAGGTCCGTTCAACAACCCAGCGCCGGGGCAGCACTTGAAAGGTTTTGAGCGCCGGATCACGTTCGACGATTTCAAGGATGAGGTCCAAGTGGGTCCGTACCCAGACAATCAACTGCCCGCGATAACCACCATCGGCCCACACCTTTTGCAGGCGAGCCAGGGTAGTCGACGACAGCTTGCTGAGGACGAGTTTAGCGCCATCGCGGTCTTGGATGTTGGCCGCATGGACGACCACTGCCAAGACATTCCCGATGGTATCCACTATGAGATGCCGTTTTCGTCCAGTCACTTTTTTCCCGGCATCGTAGCCCCGTTCACCGCCTGCTTCCGTCGTCTTGACGCTCTGGCTGTCAATGATCGCGGCACTCGGCTCGGGGTCACGCTGCTGGCGTTGGCGTTCTTGTTGGCGCAAGGCTTCATTCACCCGCTGCCAAGTCCCATCCTGGCTCCATTTGCGAAAGTGATAATACACGCTGTTGTGATTGGGATACTCGCTTGGCAGGTTGCCCCACTGGCAGCCTGTTCGGATCACATAGAAAATCGCATCCACCACGCGCCGCATATTCAATTTGAGCGGACGTCCGGGTCCTTGTCGTTTGAACGGCAGCATCGGTTTGATCACCGCCCATTGTTTCGCGGTCAGATCACTGGTATATCGTCGCTTTTTTTGAGACAATCGGTAGCTCCTGTTTGGTGAATGGGTTTGGTTTGGCAACTACCCCATTTTACCAAACAGGTTTTTTCAAATGCGCTCTTAGGCTGCACTACTATTTTCGTTACCCCATCCCCTTACCCCTTCCCGCAGGAAAGGGGAGTCAAACCGGATGAAAGGGATCATTATTTTCTTGGGATGCCTTAGCTGAGTTCTACTTCCTTGATCTGTACATCAGCTTCAGCGGAACTTGAACCGACGTAGAACTGGTAGGTTCCCGGTTCAAACACCCACTTCCGTTGTTCATTGCTGAAATACCGGAGTTCATCCAGCGCGACAGGTATCGAGACGGTTGTTGACTTTCCAGGTTCCAGATCTATCTTTTTAAAACCCTTGAGCAGTTTCTTCTGGCGATCTATCGCAGATTGTTTTATGCCGACATAGACCTGAACAACCTCCGCCCCGGCTACGTCACCGGTATTCTTGAGATCAACCGTTAGTATTATGTGGTCATCCTGCTTGTCGAGATGTGGCTCGCCATATTCCCATGTCGTGTAGGATAGTCCAAAGCCAAAGGGATAGGCTGGCGTGTATCCGTGTTTGTCGAGATAGGAATAACCGTGATACAAGTCATAAGTGATCTCGGCATCGGTGTTACTGAAATAGGGCAAATGGCTGGTATCCTGCGGAATGGTGAAAGGTAGTTTGCCCGAAGGATTCACATCCCCGAACAAAATTCGAGGCAGGGCATTACCGCCTTCCATGCCCGAATACCAGCCGTACACGATGGCCGGAACTGCATCTTCCCACTCTTTGGTCATAATCATGCCGCCGCCGATAAGTACAACTACCGTATTGGGGTTGATACTTCCGATCCGTTTGATCAGTTCGATCTGAGCAGGCTTAAGGGAAAGACTCTTTCGATCTCCGCCTTTTGCACCATCATCATTGGGCATTGGTTCGCCAAAACCCGACACCGATTTGCCCATATTCTCGTACCCCTTGGCAACTGCTTCGCCGAAGGAAAATTCGGGATTGGTGTCCGGTCCGATATATTCGCCCTCGTCGAATTTATCATTTCCCACCGCGATGATTACACAATCTACCCTGGCGGCTTCGGCGGCGGCCTTGTCGAGTTCGCTTTCATTGCAGAACACGATCTCAGCGTCATCCCCGAAATAGTTACGGAGGCCCTCAAGCAGCGTCACCACATAAGGCGCGCTGATATTGCTGGAACCCGCGTCACCGGTATTCGCCCTGTTCCCCAATTCCCCAGCAACCAGAACGCGCTTGGCCGTTTTCTGGAACGGCAGTACACCCTTTGTATTCTTGATCAACACCACCGACTTTTCAGCAACTTCCCGCGCCAGCGTGGTGTGTTCCGTGCTGGCGACAAGGCCCATGCTGTAGGTTATTTTCTCCGGGGTGTGCTCGAAAACAAGCAAGGCGCGGAGTACGCGGAGCACAGCCGTATCGACGGTTTCCTCCGATACGCGACCTTCCTCGACTGCCTTGAGCAGGTTATGCTGATAGTGGATAGGCATGGGCATCTCGATATCCAGACCAGCTTCGATAGCCTTTTGGGTATCGCGGACGCCAGCCACAAAGTCAGAGATCACGAAGCCCTCGAATCCCCAGTCATCCCGCAGAATATCCGTAAGCAGGGTATGGCTTTCACAGCAGTGGTCGCCGTTGAACAGGTTGTAAGCTCCCATCACCGAAGCGGCACCCGCATCAATACACTTCTTGAAGTGCGGCAGGTAAACCTCGCGCATGGTACGCTCATCGGCATTGACGTTCACCCAGAAGCGGGAATTTTCGATATTGTTGACCGCATAGTGCTTGACGCAGGCGATCACATTGTGTTTCTGTACCCCTTCGGTTAAGGCTTTGCCCATCTCGCCCAGGAGAAAAGGGTCCTCACCATAGGTCTCCTGAGAACGTCCCCAGGCAGGATGGCGCAGCAGGTTGATGCAAACCCCACCGAAATAATTAGCGCCTTGTGCGCGGGCTTCCTGGCCGATCACGTCGCCAATCCGCTTTTCAAGGTCTGGGTCGAAGCTGGCACCGCGCGCTATCGACACGGGGAAACAGGTCGAATGACCCATCACCACACCGCGCGGGCCGTCAGAAAATCCAATGGGCGATACGCCGAGTCGCGGGCAGCCGTTGGTTTCGATAGGGACTGGATTGTACATGTTCTGATACTTTTCAAAACTGCCCATCGGGTCCCAGTTGCCGTTGAGCATCCAGACCTTTTCCTTGAGGGTCATTTGCGCAAGCAATGCCTGGGCTTTTTCCTCGATCTGTTCACGATTCAGGGTGCAGTCGTCTTTCTTAAACATCATTCCATCTCCATGAATTTTAGATGAATAAAAATCCTCACGCCCCTGAATACAAACGTTTCTCGACGCGAACAGGGGCTAGTGAGGAACACTTTTAGACTTTACGCGGAAACAGTGAAGGTCGTACTGACCGGCGCGGAAGCACCCAGCCGCACGCCGCGCTCACTTGGCGAGCAGCCGCCGACCATCACGCGAAACTCGCCGGGTTCCAGGACACGATCCCCGGCATCATTCACTATTTCCATCATCTCCGGAGTTATCGTGAAGCTGATGACGGTACGCTCACCGGGCTTGAGATGGACTCGCTGGAAGCCGATCAGGCTGTACAGTGGCACAACCGTCGAGGCTTCCAAATCGCTCAGATAGATCTGAGCGACTTCTTCCGCGTCCAACTCTCCACTGTTGGTTAGGGTACAGTGGAACGGCAGCGATTCGCCCGCCCGGATTATGCTCTTGTCTATTGCCAGGTCGCTGTAGGTGAAGTGCGTATAGCTCAGACCAAAGCCGAACGGATAGAGCGGTTCTTCGGTCGCATACCGGTAGGTTCGACCTGTCATATTGTAATCTTCAAAGGGCGGAAGCTGCTCCAGCGATTTGGGGAAAGTCAGCGGCAGCTTGCCCGATGGAACCACGTCACCAAACAGCACGTCGGCCACAGCTTTGCCGCCCTCCTGACCAGGATACCAGACATACACAACCGCTTCCATCAGGTCTTCCAGGTCGCCCAGCGCGATAGGGCTGCCACCGGTCAGCACCAGCACCACCTTCGCGCCGCCGATCGCCAGCCTTGTCAGGTATTCGATCTGGATCGGCGGTAAGCTGATCTGCGCTCGATCTCCATTTTCATCGGACAGACAGGCATCACTCTCTTCGCTTTCCAGCAGCGGCGAAAGGCCCATGCACGCAATGATCACGTCGGCATCTGGCGTGCCAAGCACTGACCAATCCCTCAACTCAACTCGCTGGCTGAGCGGACAGGCAGGACGGTATTGCAGCGAGACTCCTTCCGGCGCACGGGCAACAAGCCCTTGTATGAGGGTAGTCAAGGAGTCGTTCAGACCATGATAATTGCCAAGCAGCACCTCGATATTGGCAGCAGTTGGGCCAACTACCAAGATCTTCTTCGCCTGTTCAGTGATAGGTAGGACGTTGTTTTTGTTCTTCAGCAGCACAATGGATTTGACGGCGGCTTCGTAAGCGAGTTGGCAATGCTCAGCACTGCCGACCACACTCATCGGAATCGCAGCAAATGGGACATCGGCAGGCGGATCAAACAGTCCGAGCTTGAAGCGCGTGGTAAGCGTGCGTTCCAGTGAATGGTCAATATCGGCTTCCGTGATCAACCCGCGATCAATCGCTTCACCCAGGTGATCGTAGGTGCAGAGGCAGCTCAGGTCACATCCAGCCTTAAGCGCCAGGGCAGCGCTTTCGACCACATCTTTGGTTACTTTGTGGCCTCGGTGAAAATCTGTCAGCGCGCTGCAGTCCGATACCACGTGCCCCTGGAAAGCCCAATCGCCGCGCAGTGTATCGACCAGGAGCAGTTGGCTGGCGCAACATGGTTCATCGTTGGTGCGGTTGTAAGCGCCCATAACGGCTTCGACCCCAGCTTCCGTGACCAACTTTTTAAAAGCCGGGAGATATGTCGCATGCAGGTCACGTGGCGAGACCTTCGCATTAAAAACATGGCGCAGCTTTTCCGGCCCGCTGTGTACAGCGAAATGTTTGGCGCACGCGGCCACCTTGAGATACTTCGGGTGAGCGCCCTGCAACCCACGTACGTAGGCCGCGCCCATTTCGCCGGTCAGAAACGGGTCTTCGCCCCAGGTTTCCTGGCCCCGGCCCCAGCGTGGATCGCGGAAAATATTGATATTCGGTGACCAGACGGTCAACCCTTGGAACATACCTGTCGAACCTTTGCGCCGCAGCGCCTCGTGATGTTTGGCCCGGGCTTCATCGCCAACCGCCGACGCGATTTTCTGGATGAGTTCTGGATCCCAGGTTGCCGCCATGCCGATGGCCTGGGGAAAGACCGTGGCGCGCCCATTTCCAGCGACGCCGTGCAGTGCTTCACTCCAGAAGTCGTAGGCCGGAATGTTCAAACGTGGAATCGCCTGGGTCTGATTGCGCATCTGCCCGATTTTCTCGTCGAGTGTCAATCGCGAAAGCAGATCCCGGACGCGTTCGGCAATTGGACGGGATGGGTCCAGATAGACAGCCGGCGACATAGTTTGTTGAGGAGGGGCGGATTCAGTCATAATTCATATTATCCTTGTTAAGTAGCATAATGGATTTTGGCCGTGCAGCGCGCCAGCTATTATATCTTAACAGTCGGTTCCCATCATGCAATTTAATGATGATGCGACAAACCCAGTGAAGCAGCGAACTATGTATAATGCCTGTATCTATATCATAAATTCACAACAAAGTAGCATCGATAGTATGCAATTAATCAAAACCTTCTGCGGTAGCGCTATCTCCTTCATTTATCAGGATGATATCGAATTCGGTATAATTGATGGAGGATATATTAAAAATGAGGACCTTGATGTCGTATTTGAGATTCAGACTAGAGGGCCTTACAAAGATTTTGCCGAAATCCTATCTCAGTATGTCAGCGGGAAACTTAAAGAGATGGCTAACATTATCGGCTATCTCATCTTGCTACGCGTAGATCTCCTAAATTTTTCTCCTGGTTCTCAGAAATTCTCTTATACCCAACGCGTTCGAGACGATTTTGCCACCTTTCGGCGGATAGTATCCAACAGGCCATATGCAATAGTGTTGGGTTTTGAAGGTAATAAAAGGGATAATATCAAGACTGTAACAGCATTAATTCAGACTGCGCAAACTGAGCTACAAGTTGATAAGCATATTCAAATTATCCCATGTGACTTCTTGAACAGAGATGAGGTCAAAGCTATTATCTTGAAGTTGATGGATCAAGTGGATGAATTTCCTAAAAGAAACCGTCTTATGACTTTACTCAAAGCTTAAATCTTCACCGCAAGCTGTAAGCTAATTATGAGGCGGCGGGATTGAGGGAAAACAGGCCCGCGAAGTTTGCTACACCGAGCCGTTTTTGTGCCCTTGTTTAGACTCGAGTCCGCCACCAGATGTAGTCTCTTGGTACTTTCCAGCGGCTCATTTTGAATTATCTTACATGCCCGAATAGAGTACCAGCCCCTACAACCTCATACGGGTACGGAGTTTTGGGGAACGATGAGTTACCCAACGGAAAAGGCGAGGAAACGTTGATTTTCATCGCCTTTGTTTTCGTCCCATTACGCAGTCAGTATGGGTTTGATGATCCGAGACTTGCGCGTGGCTGTATCCTCATGGGATGGCGAAAGCAGTTACCACAAGAACCCTACACTATTTTTCTTCGCCCCAAATCCGACAAACGGAACTGCCGAAATTGGCGAGATGAACTGTTACACCGGTTTTCATCCAAGCCGCACCGGAGCGGGCACCGGAATACCCCTCAATGGTATAGAGACGATCTGGTATGAGTCCTCTAGGGTGTAAAATAAGAGGTACCACCGGGTCCAGTCGATGAAGTAAAAACGCAAACAAAACGCCGGACATTTGATCCTTGCTCATGTACTGCACTCCGGTAAAATCCCCCGTAACAGGGGAGCCAAGTCGGTACATATCACCTTGTTGAATAATTGGACGAATTTCCTTATAGAGCGCGATCCATTTTTTCGCCTCAGTGATCTCTTTTTCTCCCCATTGGCGCAGGTCGGCGCCAATACCTAACACCCCGCACATGCTGACATGAAAGCGAAATTCGAGTGGCAAAAATTCTTCGCCCATGTCAGTCACCCAGGCTTCCATTGTGGATGCAGGAAATACGCGCGAAAAACCCGCTTGAATGGCTAGGCGCGCGGTTGGGTTCGTGTTGTCGCTCACCCAAATCTGATCGGCAAAGCGTAGAATTCCCAAGTCGGCGCGTCCCCCGCCGCCAGAGCAGCTTTGCCAGGTCACAAGTGGGTGCCGCTGGCGTAGAGTATTCCAAACACGATACACGCCCTGGACATAACGCACCCAAAGCTCACGCGGCTCACCCGGGGCATCGGGCCAACCAGGTTCACTGACGTTCCGGTTCATATCCCACTTGATAAACGTGATGTTATTTTCAGATAACAACCTCTCAATTTTATCGATGATGTAGTTTTGAACTTCCGGCTTTGCCATGTTTAGGATAAGCTGGTGGCGGCCTTCGGTGCGCGGGCGCGTTGGAAAGTGGATCACCCAGTCGGGATGTTGGCGGTAAAGTTCACTGTCTGTGTTGGTCATCTCTGGCTCGATCCAGAGTCCGAAATCCATGCCGAGCTGGTTAATTCGTTCGATCAAGGGGCCAAGTCCGTTAGGAAATTTTCTCGCATCCGGCCACCAATCACCCAGTCCCGCGTAATCATCTTTACGCCCATGAAACCAGCCATCATCCATGACAAACAGTTCGATCCCCATCTCGGCAGCTATCTCGGCAAACTGTGCCTGGGAGGATTCATTCACATCAAAGAGCGTCGTTTCCCACGAGTTAAACAGGATTTTGTGCAGAGCGTTGCCGTGCGGCAAAATGGTCTCTCGGATGAAGTCGTGCAGGTGACGACTGGCTCCACCGAACCCCTGCGCCGTGTATCCAGCAAGACTGCTGGGTGTTGTGAAAGTCTGTCCTGGCTCCAATGACCAGCAAAAATCCCAATCGTTAAGGCCAATACTCACACGGGTTGAGGAAAAGTCGGTGACTTCGGCGGCTATTTTCCAGTTGCCACTCCATGCTAACACACCGAACCACACATCTCCATATTCCTCATCGACGGTTTCCCGGTCCACACTGAACCAGGGATTGTGGTGGTGACTGGTGGTGAGGCGGCGGCTTTCCAACACTTTCACGCCCTCCACCAGCGGCTCGCGGCGCAGTTGGAACTCGTTAGCCCACCGCCCGTTGAGGTGATTCAAAAGGTAGCGTCCCCCGATAGGTAAATGCCACTGGGCTGACCAGACGCGCTCCAAGATAACCGGGGTGTTGCCCTCATTCTCAATCTCCACCCATCGCTCGATCAGATCAAACGCTTCCCACACGCGGTAATGCAGGATCACTCGCAGAGGATAGGTTACATCGCGCAAATAAATCCTGAGTTCGGGGTCAGCAACTTCAGCGCGTTCAAATTTAAGCCGGACATCGCGCACACCATCGGCAAATGTGACCTTCAGACATGGTTCAATATATTCAGTTCCTGCCCCAGTCGGGTATTCCTGCTGCACAAGATTGCTCAAACCATTAAATGGAAATTCCTGTAAAACATATGAACCAGTAACAAACTTATCTTCGATTAAGTCACCCGGATAATCATCAGGATAGGGCAATTTCGCTCCCCAATAACGATGGGCTAGCAACCCGGCGGTATGCATACCGAAAACATAGGCTGTGTGTCGGGTTTCAAGAATCCAACGGTTTTCACAGACTTGAATAGACATCTCACGATCTCCTTTTCCGGGGTGCTTGACAAGCCCAATGCTTCCCTATTATACTGAACTTATACGTATAAGTAAAACGCATCGCCGCATAAAAAATGAGCCGAAAAAAAGTTACCAGCAAAGATGTTGCTAAAGCCGCCGGAGTTTCGCAGGCAACGGTATCGTATGTCCTGAACAATGTCGAACAGGCTAACATCAGCGCAGAAACCCGGCAGCGCGTTCAGCAGGCCGCCCACGACCTGAGCTATACACCCAACGCAGTAGCGCGGTCATTGGTGCAGGGGCGCAGTAATAACATTGGCGTGGTGCTTTTCCATCCTCATGAGCAAATTTTCATCGATTCCTGGATGCCTAATATATTGACCGGGCTGGGTTCGGTGATTCAACACTACGGATTTCGTCTGCTTGTGGAGCGTGTGAATGATAAACATCGGTATAAGTCGATCATCAACCTGCTGCACAGCCATGAAGTCGCAGGACTGGTGGTACAAGCCACATTGGGCAGGGAGTTCATTTCTACAGAACTCATTAACCAAGGTGTCCCGGTCGTTATTGTCGGAGGACTGTCGGAACACATTCATTATTCCATCAGTTCGGACAATTTGACCGGTGTACAGACAGTCGTCAATCATTTGATCGGGCTGGGTCACCAGCAAATCGCTTGTATCAGTTATGCGCCCGAAGGTTCGGTTGAACATACGGCGGATCGCCTGGCTACCTACTACGAAACCCTGGCGGCGGCAGGCCTTTCACCGGACCCATCCCTGGTGCGTTTTGGCGTGTTTGATCCGCTGACTGGCTATGAGGCTATGCGCGATCTTTTGCGACAAAAGCCACTGCCAACGGCAGTCTTCGGAATGAACGATACGATGGCTATTGGTGCGCTGGCTGCCATTCAGGAAGCCGGACTGCGCGTACCGGAGGATATCGCGATAGCCGGATTTGATGATGATCGGATGTCCGCCTTCACCACGCCGCCGCTCACGACAATTCACGAATCTCAACGCGAAATCGGCCAGCACGCCGGAGAAATGTTGATCGGCTTGGTCAACGACGTCGAACCCGCGGTTGCTAACCTGAAACTACCTACCTGGCTCGTTGTTCGTAAATCGTGCGGAGCGTATCTGCAAAATCCTTGAGTGAGTTTTCCGGATGTCATACCGGGTTATTTTTTTTGAGTTTTTTGAAAAGGACGCGTATTCATGTCCGCCAGTCAAACACGCAGCAAACCAAAAAACTTCATTCTATTCGAATTGCTGAACCGACTCGGTAACAATGAGGCCCTGATTGGCTACCTGTTTATCCTGCCCAGCCTGATCGGTTTTATCATCTTCTTTGCCTACCCCGCCGTGCGTGCTGTTTACATCAGTTTTTTGGATTGGAATTTACTCACAGAGGCCAAGTATGTTGGTCTGGATAATTACCGGACCTTATTCCACGACAAGCGTTTTGCGGACTCGCTCCATGTGACTGTGCTTTATGTCCTGTGGAACATCCCGCTGCAGACGGTGTTGGCGATCTTCATGGCCGTGATGCTGGAGCGGTTCAGCACCACCGTATCCTCACTCATGCGCGGCATCATGATCTTACCCTGGCTGCTGCCGAACGTCATTGTCGCGCTGTTGTGGCTGTGGATTCTCGATTCTTCAATTGGACTGATGAATGAATTTCTAAAAGTAGTGGGAATAGGTAAACAGCCTTTCATGGGATCACCCGATCAAGCTATCCAATCCATCGCTGCGATCAACATCTGGCGGCATGTCGGCTATACCTCCATCCTTATTTTCGCTGGATTGAAAACTATTCCTAAATCGCTCTATGAAGCTGCCGCGATTGACGGGGCGGGTGATCTGATGCAGTTCCGCAAAATTACACTGCCACTGCTGCGCCCAGTGTTGGTCTTCGTCCTGGTGACCTCAATCATTGGTTCATTCCAGGTCTTTGATACCGTTGCGGTAACTACCAGAGGCGGTCCTGCTGGTTCGACACGAGTCATTATCTACTACATTTATCAGCAAGTTTTCGAGCGCCGGATCAAAATGGGTATGGCAACGGCAGCCTCAGTCGTGTTGTTCGCCATTCTGATCACCGTCACGATTGTCCAGATGCGCTTACTGCGCTCCGGTGAATCGGACCTGGCGGATTACCAATAGGAAGCAGTCATGACTACCACACGGCAAGCTGTGAACATTCAGGTATCCAAACCAATATGGTTGCGAAGCGGGAGAATCCTGTCTTATCTGGCGCTGCTGGTCTTGTTGTTTATCACGTTGTTTCCGTTTTGGTGGGTACTCCGCACGGCGTTGACCCGTCCCTCGTCCGTATTCAGCCACACCTCCAGCCTCATGCCGGTCAACCCGACAACGCAAAATTTCGAGCGCGTGCTGGGCATGATCGACACGGAAGATTTGGTTGGCGAGGGTCTCGTAACCTCTTACATGTCCACGGCCACCCTTGATTTTTGGGTGTTTCTGCGGAACTCGTTCATTGTGTCGAGCACAATCACGCTAGGGCAAACGTTCTTTAGCTCAATGGCAGCATATGCCTTTGCGCGGATCCGGTTCCCGTTGAGAGACAAGATATTTTTCGTCTATCTGACCGGTCTTATGATCCCAAGTATTGTGATGTTCATCCCGAACTTCGTGTTCATCCGGCAGTTAGGTTGGATCGGCACCTATCAGGGTATCATCGCGCCCACCTTTTTGATGACGCCGTTCGCTGTGTTCTTCATGCGCCAGTTTTTTCTGGGATTGAACAAAGACCTCGAAGAGGCAGCGATTATTGATGGCGCAACCCGGATTGGCCTCTTCTGGCGAATTGCACTGCCGCTGGTTAAAGGCCCGCTCGCCACGCTGGCAATTCTGACATTCATCGGAAGCTGGAATGAATACCTGTGGCCGCTGCTGGTGGGGCGTGATAAAGATGTCCGTGTACTAACTGTCGCACTGGGTATTTTCCGTGAGCAAACTCCTCAAGGCTCACCCGACTGGGCCGGGTTAATGGCTGGAACGGCTGTTTCGATTGTACCAGCCATTGTTATTTTCGTGTTTTTTGGTCGTAAAGTCGTGGATTCCATCCAGTTCTCAGGTTTTAAATAGATTGGTCGATCAGAGCTTGTCGAGCCGAATACCTTATCAACTTATCTTGTGGAAAAGGAGCATTACTATGAAATTCGCACGTGTTGCAATCTTTATTTTCCTGACATTGGCAATAGCAGTACCGGCTGTAGGTCCAGTCCACGCTCGTCAGGATGTGACTATCCGTTACTGGCTCTGGGATAACAACCAACTTCCGGCCTATACGGAATGCGCCAACCAGTTTATGGCAAGCAACCCCGGCATCACGGTCGAGATCGAACAACTCGGTTGGGGTGACTACTGGGAAGGTATTCAGTCTGGTTTCATTACGGGTGATGCGCCGGATGTCTTCACGAACCACTTAGCCAAATACCCTGAGTTTGTCGCGCTGGAACAGCTTGTCGATATTCAGCCGTTGGTGGAACGTGACGGCGTCCCCACCGATATTTACTATCCTGGTCTGGCCGATCTATGGGTCAAGGATGACGCCCGCTATGGCTTACCGAAGGACTGGGACACCGTTGCCGTCGTTTACAATGCGGATATGCTCGAAGCAGCGGGAATCGATCCTGCCGTGATGGATGAGTGGACCTGGAATCCAGAAGATGGTGGAACCTTTGAACAGGTTGTTGCCCAATTGACCCTGGATGCCAATGGTAACAACGGTCTCAGCCCGGACTTCGACAAAGATAACGTCGTTCAATATGGCTTTGCCGATGACTGGCCCACTGCTGCTGGTTATGGACAAACCTCATTCAGCGTGTTTACCGCTTCGACTGGCTGGACTTACAACAATGGTCTCTGGGGGGATGAATATTACTACGACGATCCTCGCTTCACCCAATCCATTCAGTCGCTGGCTGACCTGTGGCTGAAGAAGGGCTATGCTCCTCAGTATGCGGACTTGTCAGGATTAGGGTACTTTGCGATGTTCCAGGCGGGCAAGGTAGCGCTCACCACGGATGGCTCATGGATGATCGGCAGTTACCTGGGCAGCGAATTCCCGGTCGGATTCGGTCGTCTACCTATTGGCCCTGAAGGACGTAAGAGCATGTTCAACGGGTTGGCCGATTCCATTTGGGTTGGCAGTGAACACAAGGAAGAGTCCTGGCAATGGGTGAAGTTCCTTGCCTCAGCAGAATGCCAGAATATCGTTGGGCAGTCTGGTGCAGTCTTCCCTGCCATCCCTGAAGCTGCCGAACTCTCGCTGAATGTACGCGCCGAGGCGGGTATTGATGTGAGTGCCTTCACCTTGCAAGCAGCGGAAGAGGGCGGTACCTTCTTGTTCCCCATTACCGACTATGGCGGCGAAATTACCGTCATCATGCAAGAAGCGATGGATCGGATCGCTCTTGGTGAAGTTGATGCTGAGACGGCGCTCAAAGAGGCTAACGAAGAGGTCAACGCCCTCTTCGAGTAATTTTAACATACTACTCGGCAAGCTCCATAAATGCGACATTTGCGCCGCCTTAAGCTCAGGCGGCGCAAATTTTACCTATACGAAAATACTTACCCGATAAACGTATTCGGTTCAAAGTACACACGCTTCTTGGATTAAACATATCGATTTCGATACGGAAATCGCCCCATGTTGGCAGTGCTATAGACTGTTCTAATTTACGACGGGCTTTGTCTTAAAAGGACACGATGAGGCGCTACTTCAGATGTGTACTCTGGATCCTTGCATCCCATCATGTAACTGCTGGAACCATGTATAAAGCATTGAGTGCCGCGGATGTTGTGGACCGAACGCTAGGATGATTGGCGTTGGTGCAGCCAGCGTACTCTCACAAACTTATTGACAAATAACAGCTTTTGATCGTACTATATCGGTAGAGTACCGGAAATGTACCGGAAATCTACCAGGACTTATACCGGAAGATGTTTTATGATGCCACCCTTTGAGCCGGAATCTGAAGAACAGGCCGAAATCAACATTGCGGACGTTGCCAAAGCTGCCGGAGTTTCGATTTCCACCGTCTCCCGCGTCCTCAACAACAAGCCCGATGTTGCCAAAAAAACGCGCGCCCGTATCCAGCGGGTGATCAACGAAATGGGGTATACCCCCTATGTGCAAACTGTTCAACAGAGTAAAACGAATACCATTTCGTTGCACTACCCGCTGGAAGCGCAGATCCGGCTGGAAGTGACCGATATTGAATTGGACTTTATGTTGGGTGCTTCGAGTGCCGCAGGCGAATCTGCCTTTGCCCTCAATCTGTTGACACGCGATTTATCCACTCAGGAACTGCTTGATGTGTATCGCACCGGGCAAATCCGGGGCATGATTCTGATGGAAACCACACTGGAAGATTGGCGGGTCCAACTCTTACGCGGATACAACTACCCCTTTGTGACAATCGGACGTTGCGCCGATAACAAAGACATGAGCTATATTGACCTGGATATGGAAGAGGCTGTAGTGCAGGCCTTTGAACACCTGATTACCCTCGGCCATCGACAGATCGGTTTTTTGGATTTCCCAGCAAGTATCCACGAACATGAGCTTTCCTCGGCTTATTGGATGCGGCGAGGCTACGAACGTGTGGTGCAGCAGTATAGTTTGCCTGTCTATCAACGTCATGTCGATTTTGGTGTTCAATTTGCCTATCAGGCCGCTTGTGAGTTGCTGGACACTGTCCCGAACTTGACGGCGATGGTCATGGCCTACAGCGCGACTGTCGTTGGCCTGTTTCGCGCACTGCAAGAGCGCGGACGATCCGTACCTGAAAATTTCTCCATCGTTGGGATTGGACCTGGCAAAATCGCCAGCCTGCTGCATCCGACGCTCAGTTCGATCGATTTTCCTTTTCAACAGGTTGGCTACCAGGCGGCCCAAATGCTGATTCGCCAGCTCGTTGAAGGCACTCCCGGTATCCAACAAATACTTATCCCACCCCATTTGACAGTCCGCGAAACATCAGGAACATCCTAAAGGAGGTCTAATACCCAAATCATCTTGCATCGCGCGTTCGCTACGTTCGCCTATTAAAAGCAAAAGGAGTTTTGTTCGCATGAAAAAACTAGCCCTTCTTCTTATCGTTGTTTGCACTATTGTGGGCCTTACTGGTTCCCCTGCTGGACGCACTGTTCAGGCCCGGCGAAATGTTACCATCACCCAGATGGCCAGTCAGGATTGGATCTTCCAGGCCGAAATGGATCTTGGCGCGAAGTTTGAAGAAGAAACCGGGATTCATGTCGATTACCAGATTGTCCCGTCGGACCAGTATTTTAATGTTCTGCAAACCAAGCTGAATACTGGCGAAGCCCCGGACATCTTCGGTGGTCAGAGTGGTAAGACCGATCTGCAAATCAACTATGACATTGCCAAAAACGGCGTGGATCTGTCCGACCAGGAATGGGTCGCCCGGCAAGATCTCCTGGTTACGGATCAGGTCACTCTGGACGGCAAAGTGTATGGGATGACGTTGTGGGACACCAATGCAGTCTGGGTCATCGTCTATAACAAAGAGATTTTTGCTGACTTGGATCTGAGTGTTCCCACAACCTACGAAGAATTCAAGGCCGTCTGCCAGGCCATTGAGGATGCAGGCATTACCCCCATCTACGAACCCATTTCGGACGGCTGGCATCATGTGTTATGGTTCCCCGAACTCGGCCCGCGTTACGAACAGGTGACTCCTGGCCTATCCGACAGCTTGAACGCAAATGAAACGAAGCTCGCTGACGATCCAACCATGCTTACTGCCTTGACGCAGCTCAAGGAAATGTATGATCTGGGATTCTTCGGGGAATTCGCCCTGACTGATGCCTACGCTGATGCACCGGAATTTATGGCTAACGGCGAGTACGCTATGAGTGTTCAGCGCACTGGCTTCGCCAAGCAAATTGAAACCGAGTACGATGTGCCCGCCGACACATTCGGCTTCTTTGTAATGCCACTGGCCGACAACCAGATTTTGAACGTAAATCCCGCTGGTCCTAGCAAGTTCATCTACTCCGGTTCCGAGAATATCGATGCCGCCAAGGAATATCTGGCCTTCCTAGCCCGCCCCGAAAATCTGCAATACATGCTCGACAACACCGATCAATTCACCGCTCTCAGCTTCAGCGGCCTACAATCCAAATTCACCGAAGAAGAACAGGCCTTCTATGATGCGCATTCGGATGCAAGCACACGGGGAACTGTCTATCAGACCGCCGTTACGTATCTTAATCCGCAGTGGATGGAAATTGGTCAGGATTTGTCCGCGATGTTCATCAACGACATTACGCCCGCCGACGTCTTGACCAACATTGATCAGCGCCGGGCCGATATGGCACAGGCCGCTAACGATCCGGGCTGGGCCGAATAACCGAAGCAGTTGTAGTAAAAAGTGGGGCGGTGTGGACAAGACACTGCCCCTAATTGGCTAAATCAGCCCAGCCTGACACATTTTAACACATTCCTGGCTGAGATTACCCAAGATTGAGGTGAGCCATGTTACGAAATAAAGTTTATCCCTTTTATTTTTCTCTGGGGACTCTTATCTTATACAGTTTATTTTTTGTGATCCCGGCAGTAATGGGATTTGGCTATGCCTTTACGGACTGGAATCGTTATACGAGCGCTGTTCATTACGTGGGAACTGAAAATTTTAGGACTGTTCTTTCCAACAACGATAACTATATCCGTTACGCTCGCAATACCGCTCTCTTTAGTGTCAGCACCATCATCCTAAAAACGGTCTTGGGCCTTTCGTTCGCGCTGCTACTGCACAACGGCGTAAAGCATTTGCGCAGCCTGTACCGGCTGCTCATTTTTTTACCAGCCGTACTCCCGATGGTGGTTGTTGGTATCATGTTTAAGTCGGTTTTGGACCCCCGGCGCGGTCTGCTGAACGAAATGTTGCGTGACGCTGGCTTGAAGACATGGACTCATTTATGGTTGGCTGATCCTAAAGTGGCCCTGTATTCCATTATCGGTGTGGACACCTGGAAAGGAGCAGGGTACATCATGGTGATCCTGCTGGCAGGTCTGCAAACTATCCCGGATGAGTATTATGAAGCAGCCCAGATCGACGGCGCGAACGCCCAGGCTCGGCTGCGACATATTACCATCCCCCTGCTGATGCCCGCTCTGATTGTTTCAACGGTACTGAGTATCTTGCACGGCCTGAAAATTTTCGATGTGGTCTATGTATTGACCAACGGCGGTCCCGGTTATTCGACGGAAGTGCTGTATACCGCCATCTTCAAAGAATTCTCGAAAGGCCGTTACAGCATCGGTACAGCAATTTCAACCCTATTGTTTTTGGTGATGGTTTTCATTGGCTATTTTGTGATCCGGTTGATGGAGCGAGGGCGGACCAATGAATAAAGTGTTAGCCATGACCCGCTTGGCGACTCCGCGTCCAAGTATTGGAAAAAGTAGTCAGCAAGGGCTTAGTCATCTGCTGGCAATCCTCATCTGCGTGATCATGTGTATACCTATCTATCTGGTGGTGATCAATTCATTAAAGGATCGCACCGATGCGCGCCGGATGAGTATCGAACGGCCCACGACGCTGCACTGGGAGAATTTTTCCACTGTGATCGAACAGGGCAACCTGGAAAATGCGTTTGTGAACAGTATGCTCTATTCCACGGGTTCGACCCTGCTAGCGACAACAGCAGCAGCGATGGCGGCTTATGTCATGTCCAGAAACAAGACGCGACTGAACAGGTTCCTGTACTTTTTTATCATTATGGGCATCGCTATGCCTGTCAATTTTTTCACCCTGACCAAAGTGATGCAGGTAACGCATCTGATCAATACTCAGGTCGGCATCGTCCTGCTTTATGCGGCCGCCCAACTTCCCTTCAATACCTTTCTTATTTACGGGTTTGTGGAAGCACTGCCCAGGGATTTGGATGAGGCCGCGATCATCGATGGAGCCGGGCCGTTTCGCCTCTTCTTTGGAGTGATTTTTCCGCTGATGACCCCGGTTCTGGTGACAGCGGCCCTACTCAGCTTTCTGGCGACTTGGAACGATTTTATCTTCCCGCTCTACTATCTCAATGATACTTCCAAGTGGCCGATGCCGCTCGCTGTCTACAACTTTTTCGGGCGCTACCAATCTTCCTTTAATCTGGTCAGCGCCGATATCGTGCTGACTGTGCTTCCCGTGGTTGCCGTTTATCTACTTGGTCAGCGGTTCATTGTTTCAGGCATGACCGCCGGATCAGTCAAAGGTTGATTCTCGCATGAAATTACTGGACTATGAATCCGGGAAAAGCTCTCTTTTGCTCCTAACTGATGCCGGGCGAATCAAGCTTGAGCCGATCAATCCTCAGATCGTGCGCGTTGTTTTCACGCCGCACGAGACCTTCTGTACCACCCCAAGTCTCATGATGCTGCCGCGAGGAGATGTCGAGGTTCCTCTTTGGAACATTGACGAAGACGCCCAGACGCTGCGGATGAAAACAGCCGGTCTTCAGGTCGTGATCCAGAAAGCCACCTGCGCTTTCACCTGGCTGGATGATGCAGGGCAATTGCTGGTCCGTGAACCAGAGCGCGGCGGCAAAACAGTGGAAACCAAGGGGGACTACTCGGCCCGACTCGATCTCATCTTCTCGCCTGGGGAAGCCATCTATGGGTTGGGTCAGCACGAAGAAGGTATTCTGAACTATCGTGGACAGCATCAATATCTTTACCAACATAATCTGAAGGTTGCCATTCCGCAAATTGTCTCGACACGCGGTTATGCGATTCTGTGGGATACTGCCTCGTTGAGTGTATTCCACGATGACATTTACGGGTCATACTTTTGGAGCGAATGCCGTAAAGAATTGGATTTCTACTTCATTTATGGTCCTGAATTTGATCAGATCGTAGCTGGTTTTCGGATGCTGACAGGTCAAGTGCCGCTGCTGCCGCGTTGGGCCTACGGCTATATTCAGTCCAAAGAGCGCTATCTTGATCAAGCCGAGTTAATTGCGGTGGTGGAGGAATACCGGGCGCGGGGTCTGCCACTGGACGCTATTGTGCAGGATTGGCAGTCATGGCCCGGCGATTGGTGGGGCCAGAAAACACTCGATCCCGAACGATTCCCCGATCCTGCCGGATTAGTCGAAAAGCTGCACGCACTTAATGCTCGACTGATGATTTCTGTCTGGCCCCGCTTCCAAAACGACGGACCCAACCAGATCGAAATGCGCGAACGGGGCTTTTTGCTGGGCGATGGCATGACATACAATGCTTTTGATCCCGCCGCGCGGGCGCTCTATTGGCAGCAGGCTAACGAGGGGTTGTTCAAGTATGGGGTTGATGCCTGGTGGTGCGACGCCACCGAACCCTTCGAACCAGACTGGTCTGGCACAGTCAAACCCAAACCCTGGGAGCGACTGATGCTTAATACCAATTACGCCAAAACCTACCTTGACCCAACTGTCATCAATGCTTATTCTCTGCCACATGCCCAGGGAATCTACGAAGGGCAGCGTAGTGTGACCACCAAAAAACGAGTAGTTAACCTGACCCGCTCTTATTTCCCTGGTCAGCAGCGCTATGGAACAATCACCTGGTCCGGCGATATCTGCGCAACATGGGATGTATTGGCACAACAAATTGCTGAAGGCTTGAACTTCAGTGTTACCGGTGCGGGTAACTGGTCGGTGGATATTGGCGCTTTTTTTGCCGCTCCGCGTGATCCCTGGTTCTGGCGCGGCGAGTACCCCGACGGTTATCTGGATGCCGGCTATCAAGAGCTTTATGTTCGCTGGTTCCAGGTTGGCGCTTTTTTGCCTAATTTTCGTTCACATGGCACCGATACCCCGCGTGAAATCTGGCGTTTTGGAAATCCCGGCGAACCCATGTATGAGACACTTGTCAAGTTTCTGCGCCTTCGTTATCGGCTGATGCCTTATATCTATTCGCTGGCAGGGCTGACTACGCACCGTGATTATACGATGCTGCGTATCTTACCCTTTGATTTTAGGACAGAT
>DATAMF010000311.1:0-2504 GCA_036260665.1 Aggregatilineaceae bacterium
GACAACATCAGTGTGTCCGACCATCTGACGCACTAAAGCCCCAGATTGAACATCCCAAATGCGCAATGTTGGGTTTCCTAAAAGGACTTCAGCTCCCACGATCAGCGAATCATCAGGACTCCAATCCAGAGACATCTCATACTCTTCTGCTGTTGCGATCTCCTTAATCAACGTCCCTGCAAAAGCGTCCCAAAGTTGGATTATCCCTGAAGCGCCAACAGCCAGAACACTACCGTTAGAATTCCAAGCTACAGATAAAGTATAACCATTAGGAATACTAAAATCCTGTGTACCAGTGTTGGCATCCCATACAATTACACCGTAAGGATAGGAGTCAAAAGCGGCACTGGCAATACGCGACCCATCTGGACTCCAACGGATAGAACTGATCCAATTGCGATGTCCACTAAACTGATCCGATATAAGGCTACCCGTGCTGACATCCCACAACTTTATTCCATCGTCTCCTCCCGTGATCAATCTGTTTCCATCTGGACTCCATGCCATGTCAATAATTGGAACTCCACTGGCTTGGAAGGTTGAAATCACGTTCCCCTGCTGGTCTAGGATGTGCAGACTTCCACTTTCAGTGCCAACTGCAATCTTGGCACCATCGGGACTCCAGGCTAACGAACGTGTCCAATTCGGTTCACTGGTTGTTTGCGCACCAGCACCTTGCAGTCCGGGCAGGCTAAACAGACTAACTATGAGCAAAAACAGAAGTCTTTTCATTACACGTCTTGTCCTTTGACCGCGCCGCTGTCCTGATCAGGCGCGTGTGGTGTGGCTGTCGGGGCGATTCATAAATCGCCCCAATGATGTCAACTGCGCCCTGCTCCTCCCTTCTCCGCGTGCGGGGAAAGGAGGCCGGAAGGATAGGGGTGAACGTCCTCCTACTGCGCCGCCTGCACCGGCACCCACTGGATATGCGCCAATTCCCCGTTGATCAGGATATGCACCTGCCACCACCCGGTTTCGAGCGGCGTGCCCGGATACACAATCCCGCTCAGATAGGGCACCAGATTCTGCGTCTGGTCGAGCTGTCCGTCTTCCTGAACCACGATGGTACCGGAGGGGGACCACCATTCGACTTTAATCGTGGTTGGGCCTTCGACCAGTCCTAGCGTAAAGCACACCGCCATATCTTCTTCTGGCGTGAAGAATGTGGTCGGCGTCGTTTCCTCGCAGGTTGTCCCCGTCCCGCGTGCCATATACGACTGCACCACAAAGGCATTGGTCGGTTGGGCGGGATCGGCATCGATCATCAGGCGGTAAGTAGCCGACGTGCCGCTGTCCGCCGTCAGCCCCACATAATACGTGCCCGCCGCCGGAAATTCCACCACCAGCCCATAGATCGCCGGACCCACCGCCGTGCCCAGCGGCGTCGATTGATCCTGATCCAGCACAACCAGCGTCGGCTGCATATCGCCTTCGATCACATCGAAGACAAATGCCATCCGCAGGCTTTCCGCCACCACAAAGCTGTACGCAACGGTGTCGGCGTCCGCCGTCAGTTGCCCCGTGACCGCCGCCTCCACACGCAGCGGGATCGGGTCGCCCTGCGCCACCGCATGATCGCCCGCCAGTCCGAGCGCCAGCAGCAGCGCCGCCAGCCCGATGACACCCAACTTGTAGAACAGTTTGTGACTCATGTTTTCCCCTTCGTGATGAATAGATACTTGGGGATTTTAGCAACATGCGCCTGAAAAACAGCACAACGGCTTCCCTACGGAATCACGATTGTCTCCAGCCGCAGCAGGCCGAGCCGCTCGTTTGTTTCCGGCTGGAACCAGCCCACATTGATCGCATACGTCCCGCTGGACAATCCATCCAGCGCAATCCGCACATCATTCTGCCAGCGCGCCCCGTCTTCCCATTCAGAGGTGGGCACGGGCGGGAATCCGGTGAACTGTGCGGCGGGCACGTTCGTCTGCGGATCGGATACATGCACAAACAGCGCGTAATCCGCATTCGGCGCACCATCCCAGAACAGCCGCACGCTCACCGCCCCGTCTTCAACCGCGATGGCATAGCCGCGCAAACTGCTTCCCGCCTGCCCTTCATACGGTCCAGGCAGCGCATCGGCGGCTTCCCACGTCGGCAGCTCGAACGCCGCGCTGATCCACGTGGGCGGATCGGCGGGCGCGCAGTCCGGCGACAGGTCCGGCGTTTTCCAGCACGTCAGCGCGAACGGGTAGTCAGTGCAGCCGTCGAGCGCTTCCAACCGCAGCGTATGGAATCCTTTGCTCACCCACAGCGGGATATGGATCGCGCCATCCTGCACCTGCCACCCCGCGATCTGCGGATCGTCCAGCCCGATCCACCCGCCCGCGATCAGGTGATCATCCAGGTAGACGGCGATCCGGCGCGGCGTCCGGTACGGCAGCGCGCGCAAGACCAGATCGCCATATTGTTCCGCCGCGCTGTACACATACCATTCCCCGGCGTCCGCCAAAAATGACCCGCTGAACGATCCGGTATCCACCGCCGGACTCCACCCATCC
>DATAMF010000321.1:0-5123 GCA_036260665.1 Aggregatilineaceae bacterium
GCCGGACAAAACATTGCTCACCTGAACATCAACACCTACTATCAGCTTGCGCGCTGGCTGCATATGCCCCTGGCGAACGTCATGGCCCTGGCGGGCGCGCGGCCTCGCATGGTAGACCTGATCCGGCTCGGCATGCAGGTAGCAGGCTTTCGCCCTACCAGCGCCCAGGATCAGATCACGGCGGCGGTGCAGGCCGGAGTCAGTGTGGCGGTTTTCCGCCGAGCGCTGCACGGCTACGCGAGCTTTACCCCCTCGATTCGCACCTGTGACCGGCTGGCCGAATGGCTGGAATGGACCGGCTTTCACCCCGACGATATCGCGCTGGCAACCGGGATGTTGGTTCGCTACCGCCACGACGGAACCCGCGTCGCGCTCACACCCCAGATCACCCGCGCGCTTCAATCCTACCCGTGTGCCTGCGGTAGGGCAGGGTGTTTAGTCCCCGCGCATCTTCCCAGCGGCCCCCGGCGCAAATGGCGCAGCGATGCCTGCCGGATGTGGGCCAAACGCAAAGCCGAGCGCGAAGCGCTGGCCCGCGCCCAGAAAGCGGCCCGTTCCGTACGCGCTGGGGCACCCCTTCCCCAACGTGCCCCGGTTGTGCGTTTTATCAGGATAAACGAACGCTCTGTTCCCGTGCGATTCTGACATTTTAGCGTCACCCTATCGATAGGGCAGGGGCATCCCCCTACCCTCTGTTTTTGTGTCCCACTTTGAGGAGTGAATCATGGATCAGACAAGGCTCAACCAACTGGAACAATTTATCGTGTTTGCCAAAAGCAAAACCTATGTGGGCGATGGGCAGAAATTGTTACCCTATCGCCTCGACTCCCATGACCTGCAAGTGATCGATGGCGAGTGGTCTTACCACGACAGCTATTTTGGCGGCGCGGACTTCCTTGGGCAGGAGATTGTGTATTACCAGCACACTGCCGTCTGGGGCATGAACTACTATGGCATGCTGCTCCAACCGGATCGCATCACTGCCGCCGAGATCGGCCAGATGATCAAAAAGAGTCTGACTCGCATGTATGCTGAAGGACGCTTTTTGGGTGGCTTCGAACACGCGGAAAATGAGCTGCGCTATGTCGATCAGAGTGAAGGGCCAGTTAGCCGCTTTACGGGAAAAGAAGTAATCTATCTGAATGGCGACTTAGTATACCAATTACATTATCACGGCGGCATGATTAATATTTGATGCTACGTTGCCCCGGGGCAACATATTAGGAGGGCTATTTAGTGCCCTCCTAATAACAGAGTCGCAGCGCGACTCGTAAAGGCGCTACAGCCCCAGACTGAAGGATTCAATCACCGAATCGAGCACGTTGAGCGAAGGCGCGAAGTCTTCCGGCGTACCATTTTGCAGCGCTGCCACGCTTTCATCCATATAAGTCTGGAAGTTCGTTATGAAGTCATCATAGTCAAAATCGGACGCAATTTCGGCAGGAAACATGCTGGCGGTGATCGGAAACGTTGCCGTGACATAATACTGTCCATCGGCGCTAATTCCCTGGAAAGTGTACCGGAACTCACTCGCCATAAACGGGTAGGCATCCTGGCGGTAGGCCGTGATATAGCTGATCCCGCTCAACCCCGAACCATCCCTGTAACGGGCCTGTGCGCGGATCACTTGCGCCGCCGAAAAGACCGGCAGATAGGGCAGCGTCAGATTACCCGCATTCGGTCCCACCACCTGGAATGAAGTCAGATCCGGACGGGTCGTGAGGAGGTCCTGTAACTGCTGGTAGCGGCTCTGATATTCCGAACCCACCACAAAATCTGCCGTCCGGTAGACCTGGATACCGCCCACACCATCGAACATACTCTCTGGCGCAGCCGCTTCATTGTGCAGCACAAATTGCGTATGCGCGGGCTGAGGTCCGCCCGGACCATCATAATCCGGCGGATCACCCGGAAACTGCGTGATGCTGACATTGGTCGCCAGCGCCGAATCAAAGCTGAAACTGAATCCGTTGAATGTGACAGTATTGCCGCCCTGCGCCAGCACAGGCATAACCGTCAACATCAGGGCGAATAGAACAAATGATATACGACGTTTCACCGGCTGTTTTCTCCTTCACCAGAAGCCCGTAATCTCTTCATCAGATATTCACATTTTTCCCTTAATCTGTCCACAGTTCATACGATGCGACAGGAAACCAAAATGACCACCAAACGCCCAACTCTATCCCGCAAGACTCGTTTCAACTGGCTGATCGACGCCGCGACCTTCTTCACCGCCGTGACCGCGATCCTTTCCGGTATCTACTTTCTTTATCTGCCCAATGGCTACCAGGGCGGACGCAATCCCTGGTACGATGTGACGATCATTTTCGGGCGCGCCACCTGGACCGATCTGCATACCTGGGGCGGCCTGCTGATGGTCGCGGCGGTAGTCGTCCATTTGGCGCTGCATCTTCAATGGATCAAATCGATGGGCAAAAAGGTCGGCGGCGGTCTGCGCGGCCACGATATGAAACTCTCGCGTCCGGCCAAAATCAATCTGCTGATCGATTCGACGATTGCCCTCAGCTTCCTCCTGACTGCGATCAGCGGCCTGTACTTCTTCTTCACGCCCGAAGGCCCGGCGCGGCCTGCCTTCATCTGGAGTTCAACCGCCTGGGATATGGTTCCCACCTGGGCCGCTGTGATCATGATCCTCGCGGCGCTGGCCCACTTCGCCATCCACTGGCGCTGGATCAAAAACGTGACCTATAAATTCTTCGCCTCGCTCTGGACCCGGCCCGCCAACCGTCGCGCCGATCAAATCGCCTAAGAAAGGAAACCTATCATGTTGAAAAAAGTCATCCTCAGCACGCTGCTTATCGGATTTATCGCCGCCCTCCTGATCGGGGCCGTCATTCGCACCAACGCCAAAACAGGCGACAGCAGTGAAAGTCACAGTGAAGAATCGGATAATGGCAGCGGCAACCCGCAGGCCGAAATCGGGGAAATCGTAACCCTCGCGGGCACTGTCTCGGAGATGAACGACGATGCACTGACCATTACCCTCACCAGCGGCGAATCGCTGCTCATCGAGAGCCGCGCCTGGACCTATATCCAGGATCAGGAGTTCGGGCTGGCGAACGGTGACACGCTGACGCTGGACGGGTTTTACGAGGGCGATCTGTTCGAACCCACCGCCATCACCAACGCAGCAACGGGGAAAAGAATCCAACTGCGGAGTGAATCAGGCCGCCCGGTGTGGGCCGGCGGTGGACAAGGCAAATCCGAGTAACGGAATGGGGCACCCTGGCGTGCCCCTGATTTTTCACCCCAAATCCACATCTTCCAGGCGATAATTCCACGCGGCGTCCTCATCATCATCGAGCGCCGCGCTGAACCAAAACTCGTCGATCTCGTCCCGCAGCGCCCGCCAGAATTCCGCCCGATCCGCCGAACTCAGATCATGAAAGCTGCCCTCCGGCTGGATGTCAAACTGCCACCCCGCGATCCGCACCACCGCCGGATTGCCCTCGCTCAGAGTAACGTTGATCGTGATCTCAAGTGATTTGTGCTGGCTCATGGTATCCCCTCCACAAAACAAAACCGGGCTGAACACCCGGTACTGAACACACACATTCCAACAGCCACGTTTATTTCGACTGTTCCAGCTCCGCGATAAACCTTTTCGGCGCAACTGCGCGGTAGCTCTCCAGAACCCAATCCCGCAGAATCGGCATGGGCGGCACTTCACCAGGCGGAAAATGGAACTGCACCCAGCCCGTTTTGCCCAGGTTGTAGCCCATCGCCCTGGCATACGGCAGGCTCAGTACATCCTCACCGGACTCCGGCAGTTTGACGCCCAGAAAGACTCCCGGCGGCGGCGTGATGATCGACCCGCAGAACAGGAAGATTTTTTTGCTGACCTTAATCACGCGTTCTTCCCACGGGAACTCTTCTGTTGTTCCGGGCAGGCTCAGCGCGAACGCGCGCAGCGTTTCGGCGGTAGGCATCGCTTCCATACAGCTACTTGACCCGGCGCTCCACCGCATCCAACAGGCGGCGCAGCGCGGCGACCTGTTCGCGGATTTCGGCGGGCTTCTGTTTGCGCACCCACTGATCCGCCACAAACTCCACATCCACTTTGGGCACCTGGCTCACGAACGACGGCCAGCGGTTGGCGACCCGTTCCGACGGCGTGATCTCGTAGTCGTCACGCTCGCGGGGTTCGTCGCGCTCGCTCAACACCGCCGCGACTTTATCCGCCTCGACGATCTGCTGAATCCGGTCCGCCGACAGCCCATTTTCGATCACAAAGCGGGTGAACTGAAGCTGTTCCGACGGGTCTTTCACCTTGAGAATGTAGCGCAGCCGCTTTTCTTCCAGGCGGTAGCGATCCGCCAGTTCCCACACCGGATCGGGCAGACTCAGCAAGTCCTGAATCCGGCTGAAGTGCGAGCGTTCGATCCCGCCCAGCGCCGAACGCAGATTTTCACCTTCACCGCGCGGCACGCGGAAATCCAGCGCCTGCCGGTACCAGTCATTCGGGATCGCGCCGGAATAGTCAGGCCGGATGTCGTACAGGTCCAGCAGCAGCCGGGCGAGTTGGCGCGCCAAAGCCATCGCGGTCAGTTCTTCGCGGCTGGTATTCTCTGCCGCCTGCCGCCAGGGACTCGCCTGGGGCACAATGATGCAGTGAATCTGCTCGAACCCATTGAGCCAGATATTCAGCCAGTGGTGTGCCCAGAAACGGCGTTCGCCCGTTTCGATCCGGTAGTAGTTGCTGCCCTCGACCTCCATCACGGTGATCGGGCTGACCTGCCCGCCGTGCCGGATGGTAGCCGCTGTCGAGACAATCGAACGCAGCAATTCTTCTTCGGGACCCGGTTGGCCGGGCGGATCGATGGTCAGCGCATCTTCCCCGCGATCTTCCGGGTTCCGTTCGAGCAGCGCTTTCCAGTCGGGGCGCGGACGCCCCCGGCGCGCGGCTTCTTCCGCCACCAGCGCTTCCCAGCGATCCAGGGCCTGGCGCGCGTTGATGAGTCCGGCGAGAAACTCATCGCGGATCACTTCGGGCAGCACGCGGCGCGGCTGGGCCGGGTCAGGACGAATCCGATCCAACACAATTTCGACTACACGAAGTCCCCCGCCGGTAATTTCGTTGATCTCTTCCGCGAAACTGC
>DATAMF010000324.1:0-19145 GCA_036260665.1 Aggregatilineaceae bacterium
CTTGATACCTATACTAATCCCAAGCATCCCTACACCGAAGCCTTGATGTCTGCCGTACCAATCTCAAATCCGCTTCAGCGTGAGCGAAGTAAGCGCATCCATCTGAAGGGCGAAGTCGCCGATCCATCTAATCCGCCATCGGGCTGTTACTTCCATCCCCGCTGCCAATACGCGCAGGATCGCTGTCAGATTGAAGAACCAATCCTGCGGGACATGGGCAGCGGGCATTATGCTGCCTGTCATTTTGCTGAAGAACTTACTCTCCGAGGCGCTGTCATGGAATAGCGCCTCGATCTTGTATCTCGCATAAGTTGATTGTTTAAGCCTTGGCCGACGAACTGCCGAGGCTCAAAAATTTTCTATCCTTGTCTCTCTCATGCTCAGCAAATTGCACCTAAAATTCAAGCTTTATTTAGGCACTTTGCCTATACCATGCCTTCGGCAATCGTCTATAGTATAAAAACGCTACAGGTTACACTGCATGTAGGAAACTCCCGTTTCATAGGTTAACAGTCTCGCCGTACTATCCTTCGGTGTTGGCTGCACATCAAGAAATTTTCTCGATAAGTAGTCATTATATGGTCGTTGGTCAGGACATCTACCTGATATACAAACGCTGCAATCTAGAGGCTGGGCCTGAGAGCAACCAGGGAGGCAGAATTTTATGACTCAAAGATTCCCTGATAAACAAGGACTTTACGACAGTGCCTTCGAACACGATGCATGTGGAATCGGGTTTGTCGCCCATATCAAAGGCCGCCCATCGCATGATATCGTCGTACAAGGGTTGGAAGTCCTCGAACGGATGACCCATCGTGGCGCAGAAAGTGCGGATAACCGGACGGGCGACGGCGCTGGAGTACTGCTCCAGATTCCCCACGACTTTTACCGATCTCAGGTCGCAGACCTTCCAGAGGCAGGCGCTTATGGGATGGGGTTGGTTTTCCTGCCGCGCGATCCAGAAGAAGCGCAGTTTTGCATCGACACGTTTAACAACGTAGTAGTTGGTGAGGGGCTAGCGGTAATTAGCTGGCGTGATGTCCCCGTGAACAGCGCCGTTCTGGGTGAGATCGCCCGTGCCGCCGAACCTGTCATCAGACAGATTTTTGTCGCGGGCAGTCTTACGGGAGACGCGCTGGATCGTAAGCTGTATGTCATCCGTAAGCAGGTTGAAAACCGTATCCGGCAGTCGAAGCGGGCTGAATCATTTTACGTCACTCACCTCTCCAGCCGGACGGTAATCTACAAAGGGATGTTGATGCCTGCCCAGATCCGGCAGTATTATCCCGAACTGCTGGACGAGCGTGTCCAAAGTGCGATTACGTTAGTGCATTCCCGCTTCAGCACCAACACTTTCCCCACCTGGGATCTTGCGCAGCCGTTTCGCCTGCTGGCTCACAATGGCGAAATTAATACCATCAAAGGCAACCGCTTCTGGATGCAGGCAAGCGAATCGAGTTTCCGTTCGGCGTTGTTCGGAGATGACCTTCCCAAGCTGCTGCCGGTTATCGAACCGAACAAGAGTGACTCGGCATCCGTCGATAACGTACTGGAACTGCTTACCAACGCCGGGCGGTCGCTGCCCCATGCGCTGATGATGTTGATCCCCGAATCGTTCAACCACCTGAATCCAATTCCTGATGACCTGAAATTTTTCTACGAATACCACTCGGCATTTATGGAACCCTGGGATGGCCCGGCATCCATGATCTTCTGTGATGGGCGGTTGGTCGGGGGCACCCTGGACCGTAATGGGCTGCGTCCGTCGCGCTATGTCGTGACCAAAGATGACTTAATCGTGATGGGGTCCGAAGTCGGCGTGCAGGATTTTGCGCCGGAACGAATCGCTTACAAAGGCCGGTTGCGTCCCGGTAAACTGCTGCTGGTGGATACCGAAGCCGGGCGCATCATTCCCGACGCCGAAATTAAAGAGCGCATCAGCCATCAGGTACCCTACCGGGAATGGGTAGAGAAAAACCGCATCACCTTCATCAGTGTGCCGCTGAAAGACCCGGTTCCAGTAGGTATTCCGGCGGAACAGCTTCATGAGCTGCACCTCGTTTTTGGGTATACCAAAGAAGACATCGAAGACATCCTGCTCCCCATGCTCGAACGTCATCAGGAGCCGGTTAGCTCAATGGGCACCGATACACCCTTGGCCGTTTTTTCGGACCGACCACAGCGGTTGTTTAACTACTTTAAGCAGATGTTTGCTCAGGTAACCAATCCTCCCATTGACCCCATCCGCGAGCAGCTTGTTATGACGCTCACGAGCTACATTGGTAAAGAAGGCAACCTGCTGGACGAAACACCTGAACACTGCCACACCATCCAGTTTAAGCGCCCGATCTTTTCCAACCTGGATATGTACAAACTGCGTCACTGGGATAATCCCGATTTTCGGGTGGGTACACTCAAGATGATATTCCCAGCCCAAGCCGGTGCCGCTGGGCTAAAAAACGCCATGGACGACTTATGTCGCCAGGCCGAACAGATGATTGATGAGGGCTACGACTTCATTATCTTGTCAGATCGCGGTGTGGATGCTAATCACGCACCGATCCCGTCGCTGCTGGCCTGCGCGGGGGTTCACCATCACCTGATTCGTGTCCAAAAACGGACTCTCTGCGCCCTGTTGATCGAAACCGCCGAAGTGCGCGAGGTCATGCATTTTGCCTTGCTCTTTGGTTATGGGGCGAGCGCGATCAATCCCTATGGCACACTGGCGACCATCCATGCACTGCACAAACAAGGCCGTCTTTCAGCGGTTGAAAATTATCTCCATGCGGAAAACATTTTCATCGACTCGATTGATAAGGGTCTGCTCAAGATTCTTTCGAAACTTGGTATTTCTACCCTGCGCAGTTATCACGGATCCCAACCATTTGAGGCGGTTGGCCTGAGTCAAGAAGTGGTGGACCAGTATTTCACGGGCACCGCCTCGCGCATTGGCGGGATCGGACTGGAGGAAATCGCGCAGGAAGCCTTGATGAGTCACCGGCAAGCGTATATCGAGCGCCCCCCCTTGCTGCCCACCGAAGGTGTTTACCAGTATCGACAAGAGGGCGAGCGTCATGCCTGGAATCCCGACTCGATCTACCGTCTTCAATGGGCCGTCCGCACTGGTGATTACGAAAAATACAAGGAGTTCGCCCGTTATGTCAACACCTTCAACCAACACCCCCATGTCATTCGCGGTTTGTTAGACTTTAAGCCCCAACAGTCGATCCCCCTGGAAGAAGTTGAACCAGCCGAAGCAATTATGAAGCGGCTGACAACGGGCGCAATGTCGTTCGGTTCGTTGGGTAAAGATGTCCACGAGACCATTGCCACCGCCATGAACGCGATTGGTGGGCGCAGTAATTCCGGCGAGGGGGGGGAAGACCCCGAACGTTATACCCCGCGCCCGGATGGAACCTGGACTCGCAGTGCGATCAAACAGATTGCCTCGGCGCGTTTCGGCGTGACCAGCCATTATTTAGCGAATGCCGACGAGTTACAGATCAAGATGGCACAGGGCGCGAAGCCCGGTGAAGGTGGACAGTTGCCTGGCCACAAAGTGGATGCCATCATCGCCAAAACGCGCTATGCCACGCCTGGCGTAACCCTCATCTCGCCGCCGCCCCATCACGATATTTATTCGATTGAAGATCTTGCTCAATTGATTTTTGATCTGAAGAATGCCAACCCACGCGCGCGGATTAGCGTCAAGCTCGTGTCTGAGGCTGGCGTCGGAACCATCGCCGCTGGCGTTGCCAAAGCGCACGCCGACAACATTGTAATTAGCGGTTACGATGGGGGGACAGGAGCCAGCCCATTAAGTTCGATTAAACATGCGGGTCTGCCTTTTGAGCTGGGCATTGCCGAGACTCACCAGACCCTTGTGATGAACAATCTCCGCTCGCGCGTCCGGCTGATGACCGATGGACAGCTCAAAACTGGACGCGATGTCGTGCTGGCTGCGATTCTGGGCGCAGAAGAATTCGGGTTTGGTACGGCAGCGCTCATCTCGCTCGGTTGCGTCATGATGCGAAAATGTCACCTCAATACATGTCCCGTTGGCGTGGCAACGCAGGATCCGGAACTCCGCGCTCGGTATACAGGTAAAGCCCAACATCTCATCAACTATTTTACCTTTATGACACAAGAAATCCGTGAGATTATGGCGCAGTTGGGCATCCGTAAGTTTGATGACTTAATCGGACGTACCGACCTTGTGACAACCCGCACGGTTGATCATTGG
Organism: Aggregatilineaceae bacterium; assembly: GCA_036260665.1. Classification (GTDB taxonomy): domain Bacteria; phylum Chloroflexota; class Anaerolineae; order Aggregatilineales; family Aggregatilineaceae; genus DATAMF01. Next base: position 4,244 of record DATAMF010000324.1, read on the forward strand.
AAGGCGAAAACGGTCGATCTAACACGAGTGTTGTATCGTTCGCCAGAAGTGGATCGTACAGCGGCCTGTTGTGTCGAAAGCCAGATTCACAAAATTGATACCGTCCTGGATCGCAAACTAATCGAGTTGGCGCAGCCCGCACTGGAACACGCCCAGCCCGTTGAGATCGATCTACCGATCACCAACGCGGATCGCACCGTCGGGACAATGCTCAGTTATGAGATTTCACGGCGCTGTGGGGACGCGGGCCTGCCAGATGGCATGATCAATATCACCTTTCGTGGCAGCGCGGGCCAAAGTTTCGGCGCATGGGCAGCGAAAGGTGTTACACTGCGATTGGAAGGCGACGCCAACGACTATTTTGGCAAAGGGCTGTCTGGCGGCAGGTTGATCGTCGTCCCACCAACAGGCAGTACGTTCGCTGCTGAGGAGAACATCATCGTTGGCAACACAGTCCTCTATGGTGCAACCGGTGGCGAAGCGTTTATTCGGGGCGTGGCGGGTGAGCGTTTTGGCGTGCGGAACAGCGGCGTGAATGCTGTGGTCGAGGGCACCGGCGATCACGGCGCGGAATATATGACCGGCGGGCGGATCATTGTTTTAGGGAGTGTCGGGCGCAACTTCGCGGCAGGCATGAGCGGCGGCATCGCTTACGTCTTGAACGTGGACGGTAACTTTGCCTACTTTTGCAACCGTTCAATGGTGGAGCTTGAACCGGCGCTCGAATATGAAGACCAGGAATTCATTCGGGGGTATCTTCAAAAACATATCAACTATACCGGCAGTGCCATCGCGCAGCGCGTGTTAGACCATTGGCACGAGTACATGCCCCGTTTTATCAAAGTGATTCCTATCGAATACAAACAGATTCTGCAAGAACAGCAGCTCCAGGAAACCAAGAAACTGCTTGCCTACATCCAGGAAGAAGAATATCTGGAGGTCCATTACTGATGGCCGATCCCAAAGGGTTTCTCAAATTCGAACGCATCGACAACCGTTACCGTCCGGTAGCCGAACGCATCCACGACTATAACGAGGTTGAGGCATCACTCCCCCAGGATATGCGGCGCTATCAGGCGCGGCGCTGTATGGACTGCGGTATACCGTTCTGCCATTGGGCCTGCCCTGTTGGGAGCTTGATCCCCGAATGGCAGGAAAAAATCCAGGCGGGTGACTGGAAGGCCGCCTATCAAATTCTTCAGAAAACCAACAATTTTCCCGAATTCACCGGGCGGCTGTGTCCGGCTCCATGTGAATCGGGCTGTGTGCTGGGCATCAATGACGAAGCCGTGACGATCCGCGCAAATGAACTGTCCGTGATCGAAAATGCCTTTGCGGAAGGTTGGGTGCTGCCCAACCCACCCAAACATCGCACAGGACGCCGCGTCGCCGTTATCGGAAGTGGCCCGGCGGGATTAGCTGCCGCCGACAGCCTGAACCAAGCCGGACATTCCGTTACACTGTTCGAGGCATCGGACAAAGTCGGCGGTTATCTGCGCTATGGTGTGCCCGATTTTAAGCTCGAAAAACGTTTCATTGATCGTCGTGTCGAGCTGATGCTGGCGGAAGGGCTTGAAATCCGAACGGGTGTCAAGGTCGGCGTCGACTTTCCAGTCGAAAAGCTGAAAGCCGAATACGATGCAGTCTGTCTCACCATCGGTTCGCGCCAGCCGCGTGATCTGAACATTCCAGGCCGCGAATTAGATGGGATTTACTTCGCACTGGATTATCTCGAACAATCCAATCGTTCTGTCGCAGGCCAACTCATCCCGCCGGACGACTGGATTACAGCAGAAGATCGGCATGTCGTGGTGCTGGGCGGCGGCGATACTGGGTCTGACTGTGTGGGTACTGCCAACCGGCAGGGCGCGAAAAGTGTCACCCAGGTCGAGCTTGTTCCCGAATTTCCACGCGACCGCCCGCCTACCCATCCCTGGCCCCTCTTTCCCCGCCTCTATCAAATCAGCAGTTCCCACCGTGAAGGTTGTGAGCGGCTGTTTAGCGTTCTCACTAAAGAGTTCATAAGCGATAGAAAAAAAAGCCATGTCAAAAAAATTCGCATGACTCGTCTGGACTGGGGAAAACACAACAATGGGCATGCCGACTTTACCGAGGTGCCTAACTCAGAGTTTTACCTCAAAGCCGATCTGGTACTGCTGGCGTTAGGTTTTGTCCATGTTGAAAAAACAGGCTTGGTGGAACTATTGGGCCTCGACCTGACCCCGCGCGGCACGATTGCTGTGGATGCCAATTATATGTCCAGCATAGGGGGGATTTTCTCCGCTGGGGACTCGAACCGGGGCGCGTCGCTGGTGGTCTGGGCGATTAGTGAAGGTCGCGCCGCCGCCCGCTCGATTGACCGCTATCTGCAAGGCGATTAGGGAAATCCAGATGGGTGCTGGCAGTGTTCCGCGCCCATCTGGCCTCACTTATTTGGGTAGAATGTAAACCGTTTCTGGGTTGAAGGTGATCCCCAACTTTTGCCCTTCTTTATAAATGTTGCCGAATAGCGGATCAGGATCGACCACAATCAACCGCTGATCGTCAACGCCGACCACGTAATCAACCGATGACCCTAAATACATCACCTGTTCAATTACCACCTGTTTCAAGTCGGGGTTTTCCTGTAATTTGAGCGCTTCTGGGCGGATAACGGCCACAACAGTATCTCCGACCCGGGGCGCAAAATCAATTGGCAGCGTGACCGTCTGCGCCAGCAGGTTCACCACAGCGCTATCCCCAGCAGCACTTTCGACCTTTGCCTCCAGGAAATTTGCCCGCCCGATGAAGTCTGCGACAAAGCGCGATTTCGGGCGGCGATAGATTTCTTCGGGGGTGCCGATCTGCTCAATCCGGCCACCGTTCATGATCACCACTCGATCCGAGAGCGCCATCGCTTCCACTTGATCATGGGTGACATATACGCTGGTGATATTCAAACGGCGTTGCAGCTTGTGAATCTCACTCCGCATTTGGACACGCAGCTTGGCGTCCAGATTAGAAAGCGGCTCATCAAACAGCATCACGCTGGGTTCAACCACTAGCGAACGGGCCAGGGCCACCCGCTGCTGCTGCCCGCCCGATAATTCGTGCGGGCGGCGCGAAGCGAGATTCCCCAGTTCCATCATCTCGAGTGCCTGCACGACGCGCTTTTTGATATCGCGGCGCTTAATATGGTGTGCCCGTAATCCATAGGCCACGTTGTTATACACGTTCATATGTGGGAAAAGTGCGTAGCTTTGGAAAACCATTGCCATATCGCGTTTGTTGGGCGGGCGGTAGGAAATATCCCGGCCATCCAGCAAAATCCGCCCCGCCGATGGCAGTTCAAAGCCCGAAATCAGGCGTAGCGTCGTTGTTTTGCCACATCCCGACGGGCCGAGCAGCGTCAAAAACTCGCCTTCCTGAATGGTCAGCGAAACAGCATCGACTGCCGTCACTTCGCCGTGTCCACCGCGCTGTGGAAAAACCTTGCTAATCCCCTCGAGAACCAGACTCCCCCGTTGTGCTGACATAATGCTTACGCACCTCCCTCAATCGTTCGTTCTGTACCTGATCTCGTTCCAACAACGGCAGCCAGGATCCCAATAGCAGTTAACACAATCAAAATCAAAATGACACAATAGGCGAATGCGTTGCCATAACGACCATTTTCGACTTCATTCAGAATCTGCTGCGTCATAATTTTGGTTTTGGGCGTGGTCAAAAAGACAATCGCGGAGATCGTGGTCATGGAGCGGGCAAACGCATAGACCAGCCCGGAGAAAAAGGCAGGCCGGATGAGCGGCAGCGTCACCCGCCGGAATGTCGCAAAGCTGCCCGCCCCCAGACTCACGGACGCTTCTTCGATAACTGGATCGATTTGCGAGAGAGCCGAGACACCTGTACGCAGGGCGGCGGGGGTGGAGCGAATGATATAAACCAGGATGATGGCAAGCGCACCGCCGCCAATCGCCTTGCTTCCCGTCAATTTAGGCATCCATTCGACGGTGCCCAATAGGGGCCAATCGACTGTATGTGGGCGGTTGAACATGAGCAAATAGCCAATGCCCAGAATGGTGCCGGGCACGGCAATGCCTAACATCGTTCCAAAGTCCAGCAAACCACGCCCTAGGAATTTTTTACGGACGACGATAAAGGCGATCAACATGCCCAAAATGCCTGCAATTGGAGTCGCCATCGCGGAAAGCCGTGTCGTGTCTTTCATGGCTTCAGAACCGTAGCCATTGATCACAAAGTCGAAGTGATCGAGCGTAAACGAGTTGTCAACGTTCAAGACACGAACAAACGATCCGACAAAAATAACAGCATAGATCAGAACGATCAGTAAAGCGACAAACATGGCCGCGCCAAACAAAGGCCAGCGTACCAGCGGATGGGTAATCTGCTGCGGCCTACCGCTCGGTTTGCCCGTGATTGAAATAACCGACAGGCGATTGACCCAATAACGCTGGACGATAAATACCATCAGCGAGGGGACCAACAAAATGATCGACAGGACCGCCGCGGATGTGGTGTTATAGAGGCCGACGATAGCGACATACACACGGGTTGCCAATACATCATATTTTCCTGACAGCACCAGTGGATTTCCCAGGTCAGCGACGGCCTCGACAAAAATCAGCAGGAACGAACTGGCGATTCCCGGCAGCAGCATAGGCAGTGTCACCGTACGAAAAATGCGAAACTTGCTCGCGCCTAGATTAGTCGCCGCTTCATCGAGCGAGGGATCAAGCGCCTGCATCATGCCTTTCAGGTTGAGATAGGCCACCGTAAACAGCGACAAAGTGAGGACCAACGACAACCCATCCAACCCATAAATATCATAACGACGCTCGAAGATGCCCTTAGAGATCATGCCGTTCCGTCCAAAGAGCAGCAAGACCGAAGTCGCAACGGCAAAGGGAGGTGAGATCACCGGGACCAGGGCCATAAAGTGCATAAACCGTTTGAATGGCACGGATGTTTTGACCTGAACATAGGCCATCAAAAATCCCAAGGCGGTTCCCAAGGCGCCCACGATCAATCCCATCTGGATCGTGTTACGGATAATCTGGCGATAAACAGGCGAATTGAGATAACGGTCAAATAGTTCCCGCCCTTTTTCGGTTCGGCTCTCTTCGACCATCTTATAAATTGGAGCGATAATTGCGACGCCGACAAAGGCGATAATGAGGAGCAGACTAATTACTAATACCGGGTCTCGAAAAAAGCGTAAGAATCCCATTATTGGTCGACCGAGATTTAACCTGATCAATGTCGTTCCCTCACCAAAGTTATTTTTAAGTCTGCCCTCTACTAATAACGTAGAGGGCAGCGCATCATTTATATCAAACGACAGTGCTTATTCCGTAGGTTGTGGCGCGATATCGGCGTCGAACCGTTCCGCAATATCGTTGCGTCGAGCACCTGCTGCCATGAAATTGTAGTTAATCAGCTTCACTTCGTCTAACTTCACGGAAAGCTCAGAAACAGGGGTTTCCGGGTTGGTGGGGAGTTGCAGCGAGTTGACGGTTGCCGCAACAGCCTGCGCTTCGGGAGTCAGTGCCCAGTCGATCCACATCTTCGCCGCTTCTGGCTCCGGTGCGTCCTTAATCAAGCCCATGCCGCCAATTTCATAGCCCGTGCCCTCTTCAGGGAACGTGTTGACCAGTACCTCGCCAAAGCCTTCCTGCTGGAGTTTCACGCAGTCATGCGAAAAGATGATCGCCACCGCGATCTCGCCATTGCCTGCCATCTGCCCCGGAGCCGCGCCAGAACGGGTATATTGCAAGATATTCTGGTGCAGGTCTGAGAAATATTCAAAAGCCGCATCAATCGCTGCGTCAGTCGGTGCGCCCTCTTCATCATAGCCTTTACCAGCTTCGGCAGTTTCCAACTCGTCGGCTTTCAGCGTTACAACGGTCCAGAAGGCTGTGAATGCCGTACCGGATGTCGCGGGATGCGCCATCGCGATATTGCCCTTCAATTCAGGAGCGAGTAAGTCGTCCCATGAGGTGGGTGCTTCGATGCCCAGTTCGTCCAAAAATTCGACGTTCGAGCAGAAGCCCATGACACCCAGATACACACCGTGCCAGTAACCGCCTTCACCGCGGGCAATTTCGGGTTCCAGAATCGACCCAAGTTCGGGTTCATAGGGTTCAAGCAGGCCCTCTTCTGTGGCGGCGATAAACGCATCTGCCGGACCGCCCCACCACACCGAAAATTCAGGGTCGTCCTGGGTGGCACGAATACGAGCCAAAGCTTCGCCCGAAGACAGACGGACATATGAGGTGTCAATGCCTGTTTCAGCTTCAAAAGCCTCGGTCATTGCGACGCACCAGTCTTCCTGCGGCGTGCATAGAACGGTCAGCGTATCCTCTTGCGCCGTGGCCTTTGGCCCCTGGGACATCAGCGGCGTCGCAACCATGACAACCAACAGCATGACCAGTACCAAAAGATTCTTATGCTTCATTTCAGAATTCCTCCTAATATGTAACTTCCTGGGGGCAAAACCCCATCACGAGAAGGTGATGGAGTTTATAGCATAACATGAAAAGGAAATTTTTGTTCAAGAGGGTGCCCCGAAGTTAATCAATCACACTTAGCTCCTCTATACGGAAATTTTCGGGCAACTGTACTAGAATCGCCGCAATCCAGGCTTCAGTGTTGGGATCGTTGGCGGCGGTACGCACGCGCAGCCAGTCGCCCGCCGCGTTGCGTCCCACCACTGTCACCCAGCTTCCATCGGGCACACTGTTGATCGTCTCATACCCAGTTCCCGGCCCACTCCGCAAGTAAGCATGGTGGTCACGCGTCGCAATGACGACCAGTCCCATCACCTCATCGCCATGGAGCGCGGTCGGGATAGGAGAGTCGAGCTTGGGGTCAGATGTTTTGTTCATATCCAGCCAGTAATATCCAGCCGGAGTCAAAATCAGCAGCAGCAGCAGAATCGAGATGGCGTATACAAAAAATCGCCGCCCCCGTGACCGGCGCTTCTGGGGAGCAGTGACGCGCTGTGGCGGTGCTGAAACATGGCGTGGGTGAGGGGTTACGGGTGCTGCGGACGGACGGGATTTCCGCTGGTGCAGCGCGGATGCCACCGCATCCGCAAACGCACGCCCATTGGGATAACGACCACTTGGTTTTTTCGCCAGAGCTTTAAGCACTACCAGTTCAACACCAGGAGGCAGTTCAGGGCGTAGTTCATGCGGTGAGCGTGGTTTTTCGTCAATATGCCGAAGCGCAATCTCGGATGGATCGGTGCCATCAAACGGAACCTTCCCCGTTAACATCTCATACAGGATCACACCCACCGCGTATAAATCACTCTGGGGAACCGTCCTGGCGGACGAGATAGCCTGCTCAGGCGCGATATAGTGTACCGAACCAAAAACCTCACCCCGTGTATCGACATTCATCTGGCGAGCCAACCCAAAATCAGCCAGATAAAGGCGACCTGTCTGATCAAGCAGAATATTCGAGGGCTTCACATCGCGGTGAATCACGCCCTGGCTGTGTGCATAGTCAAGCGCATCACACACATCCCGCAGCAGACGTGTCACCGTGCCCGCATCCAGATAAGTGCTGGCCCGGTGGTGTTTCTCCAATAGCGCTTGTAGTGTCGAGCCTTCAACATACTGCATCGCCATGTAAAATAGACCCCCTACCTCACCATAGCGGTACAGGCGCACAATATGGGGATGCTCCAACCGCGCAATCGCTTGGGCCTCCTGTTCGAAACGTCGTTTGGTATCCGGATCTGAGATTCCCTCGATCACTTTAAGGGCCACACGGCGCTTCAGCCGCACATCTTCCGCGAGATAAACCCGGGCCATTCCACCATGTCCCAGCAGTTGTATGACGGAATACTCGTCGAGTTGATGACCGATCAAACTGTGAGCACTCATACATTCATATCCAAGTCTTAGTGATTCGGCCCAACACGAGCGATATGGGACAGTTGAAGTACATAGTTATTCAAACCATAGGCATACTGTTCCAGGTAATCCTGGACAATGCGCTGAGCTGTCTTCTGGTGTCCAGATTCAATAAGTAGTGCGACGTGGGGACGAAAATCGCGCAGTGACAGTCTCATGACGCCATCCGCGCTGGTAATCACACCCCAAGCCAGCGTTTTTTTCTCGTTATCATCCTTGGCGGTGATAAACCGGCAAAGCGTGCTGCCCGGCACGACCGCGCCCACATTCGAAAAAACCTCGCGCCCCTTGAGTAAATCGTTCAGCATATCAACATGTTGAGGGATACGATCCAGCCAATACTGGACAGGCCGGGGCAGATGCGCCAACAATCGAATCGAACCGACACTCGCACTTTCCCCCGCTGCCGCACAGATCTTGATTCGCGCTAACAGTTTGCCTAGAGCGGCTAAGCTGGCAAAGTACATGCGCCGCTGGGCATCAAATGGCTTAAATGCCCCGCCAGTTTCACATGCCAGCAGCGCTTCCCAGGTTTGCGTGTGTTGGCGCAGCAGATCAAGTTCGGCCAGCGGAATTTCAAACGTAAGGGGATGCAAGCGTTCGCGTGGGCTATGCTTCGATGCGTCTACCGGAATTAAAACCGAGGGATTCGTACTGCGACCTGCGTCCAAAGCCGCCAGTGCTGCCTCATAAGCCTCGCGCGAGGCTTTGCGCCGTTGGACACGCCCCTGCTCCAGTTCCTGCTGCAAGGCAGGATCAGGCACATACGTAGCCGCATGAATCGCTCGATAGAGCACCAGGAGATCGTTGACCGTAAGCTGAAGTTCCTCATTCCGCTTGTGCAATAGCTTACGCAGGTCGAGCACAGCGCGTAGGTTTACGGCCTCCGTCTCGCCGCTAACTTCAGGCAACACACGGGGCGCGTTCGTAAGACACTCTTGTTCGGCAGGCGTGATCGCCAGCGGTAGAAAGATGGGCTTAGGTGGCGGCGCAGCAGGCGCAGGTGGCGGCGTATCATGCAGTACATACGCCCATGCCAGTGCTTCGTTAGTCAGTATCTCGGCCAGCGCAGCGCCCCATGAACCATCAAAAAAGATGTGCGACTGGTCAAACACAAAGCTGGTGCCCGTATCAAAAATCGTCAGAGGATGATCACCGATTCCGCGTTCGGCTTGACGCACAAGGGCTAACGGCTGTTCCCGAAGTGGCCGATCTGTGTTTAGCAAAATAGGCGCATGGCGTAGTGCGTTCAATTCAGCCTGCAAAGTGGGACTCATTTGCTCACGAAGTCCGGCCCACGCGCCGCGCCGTATAACTGCCACATGGGCGAGCGCGGTCGCCGCAGCTTTGCGCTGGCTGCGCATGATCGAAGCAACCTGAGCATGCACAGTTGCCGGATCAGCGGGATAGGAAGTGCCAGGGATACAGGCTGGGATCAGGTAATAATGCCCTTTGACGATCAAGCCGATGTGTGCCTCAGCCAGTGGAAAACGAACGCGCGTTTCACCATGCGAACCGGGTTCTAAATAAGCCAGAATCGTCATTTGTTGCTGGTACGACTGTAGATCGCGCTGCTCCAGCTTGATAAACTGAGCATGCCACTCGCGTTGAGCACGCCGCCCCATGTTACGCTCGATCAAGGTTGTAAAAATGTCAAATTTACGGTGGCGATAAGCAGCAAAATCCTCACCGGAAACAGCATCTGTGCTCCGTGAAAAGGGGCGTTGTTTTTCCCAGGCACGGAAATATTTAGCGACTTGTGCTTCATCATGGATGACACCACGCAGCACATCCAACGCAACGCGCTCACGCCACTCGTTAGCTAACAGGGCATCATAACGATGGAGCAGATAGATGGCTGCCATCGTCCAGGCCGTTACCCGATCAACCAACGACAGCGTCACACGGCTGCGGTTTAAGGCCGTATCGAAGCCATGTGTTTCATTAGCATGACGGGCAGTATCTTCGCGTAGCGCGTAGTCCACGTAAAACTGCCATGTGCCCTCGGGGAAAGCATCATTGGGGTCTTTCCCGGCCAATTTCAGCAGACTCTGATAACCCCAGATGACCGCCGCAGGTCCGGCGAAAAGAGTGAGATACTCGACGCGATCCAGCGCCTCATCAACGCCAGCAAATAAACGGTTCACATCACGTTGAACACGCTCTGTGGAGGGGCGGCGTTCGTTCAGACGCGCTAGCCCGCTCAGGATCAATCCCGGCACATTACCCGCCGGAATCAGCCGGGCGACCCGCTCGACAACCGCATCAATTTCGGGTAGTGTGAGTCGTGATAGTTCCCGTACATCGCGTGCTTGCAGCACATTGCGCAGGCTCAGTGCAGTCCGGGTCGAGGCTTCATGATAATGGCGATTGATGTCCATGGGCAGTTATAGTTGAGCGGTACGGTTCCTACACAGTTACTATTGTCCACAAAATGGCGGTGCCGTCCAACTCCATCCCATTATAGAGGCAATTCCGCTGGGTGGGGAAGGTACTCTAGGGCGATCAGCGCGCTAGGTAGGCTTACTTGCGTGTTGCACCCACCCTTTCCCTTTTCCAACATCCCCTTGGGGCCGATCAAGGAGCACCCGTAGAGGCGCGGTTTGCCACTCAATCTTGCTCCTTTTCGAACTTGGTTGGAGAGGAGGGCTTATGCATTAAGCTAAGGAACCTTATCCTGCGGCTGAAAAAGACTCTGTTGAAAAACTCAGGGTTGGCTGGTGGTACAACGGTCTTGGTCGAAAAAAGGGCAGGTCAGGCATTGTTTGCCAAGAAAACACAGATGTTCACGCGATTATCAGGACGGCCTGTGGCGGGTACCCGCCGTCGTTGGTGGTAGCTATAGTCCACCTCAGGATCGTGTGGATTACGGATGGACTTTGCCCTCGCCCTGACGAGCGGCAGTGTTGCGCTCCGGTTCATTCACGTCGTGATATTGCTCTAGCCAACTGCGGGCTAACTGGATCACTTCAGGTGGACATCGCAGGTCGCTACTTATTTGTTTGACTACGCCCAGAATATGCGTGGCATCCGTGCATTGTCGTCCGCTCGTCTGGACTAAGCCGCCCTCGCGTAAATACGCCAGCAACCGTTCGAGGATCAAGCTCTCGCCACTATGCATCAACAGTCGTTTGCGGGGATTGCACAAATTTGAGTAATAAAAGCCCGCCCAATCCAAGCGCATCACGGCCATTTGAGCTGTCGCCCGATCGAAGTTTTTCCCCGAAACTGAAGCTATCACTGACACAGTCCGCTATCACGTGGAAACGCGTCTTTGAGTGACATGGGGTTTACTTTTTCCCTATGATGGACACCACCCTCGAGTTTTTCAACAGAGTCAAATTCGATCACACCACAATTGCAACACATACCACGTGATTGATATGATCAACAAGGGGCCTCTCAAGTGAATGAGCTTAGAGTCGCAATTTTGGTAGAAGTTGGTGTGCTTTCCCAACATAGGGTGTCTCTAAGAACTAACATCATTACCCCATTTCGAATAGTGTCACACTGTTTTCATAATTATCTCGTAAACCTTACTATAAATTGTGATGTGCCCATGTTTCGACTTCAATGTGACGAGAGATTCGCGATTCTTGTATACAAAACAAAGAAAGAGCAAAAGGGGAGAATATGAATAGCGAAAGTAAATGTCCTGTAACGGGCGGATCAAGCACGAAGTTTGGTTCCATGTCGAGCCGTCACTGGTGGCCGAACCAGTTGAACCTGAAGATACTCCATCAGAATTCTTCCGAGTCAGATCCGATGGGCAAGGATTTTGATTACGCTGAGGAATTCAAAAGCCTTGATCTGGATGCTCTAAGAAACGACTTGTATGCGTTGATGACCGACTCTCAGGACTGGTGGCCCGCCGACTATGGTCATTACGGACCCCTCTTCATTCGGATGGCGTGGCACAGCGCAGGCACCTATCGTACTGGCGATGGTCGTGGCGGAACATCCTCTGGCACCCAACGTTTTGCGCCCCTTAATAGTTGGCCCGACAATGCCAATCTGGATAAGGCTCGTCGTTTGCTTTGGCCCATTAAACAAAAATATGGTCGGAAAATCTCCTGGGCGGATCTGATGATCCTCGCAGGGAACTGTGCTCTGGAATCCATGGGTTTCAAGACCTTTGGCTTTGGCGGTGGGCGTGAAGATGTTTGGGAACCTGAAGAAGACATCTACTGGGGTTCCGAGGACACATGGCTTGGCGACAAACGTTACAGCGGTGATCGAGATCTTGAGAAACCGCTGGCTGCCGTTCAAATGGGGCTGATTTATGTCAATCCAGAGGGACCCAACGGCAACCCCGATCCGCTCGCTGCTGCCAGAGATATTCGAGAGACGTTCGCTCGTATGGCAATGAACGATGAGGAAACTGTAGCGCTGATCGCTGGTGGACACAGCTTTGGCAAAACTCACGGTGCGGGCGATGCGGCTCTGGTTGGCCCTGAGCCAGAGGGTGCCAGCATTGCAGAGCAGGGCCTTGGCTGGACGAGCAAATTTGGCACAGGGAAGGGAGGCGACACAATCACTAGCGGCCTGGAAGTCATCTGGACCACGACGCCGACGAAGTGGAGCAACAACTTTTTCTGGAACCTGTTTGGCTACGAATGGGAGCTGACGAAAAGCCCCGCTGGTGCGCATCAGTGGAAACCGAAGCATGGTGTAGGTGCCGGTACGGTGCCGGATGCGCACGACCCGTCAAAGCGTCACGCACCAGCTATGCTGACCACTGACCTCGCCCTGCGGTTTGACCCTGTTTATGAAAAGATTTCAAGACGCTTCTACGAGAATCCAGATCAGTTTGCAGACGCTTTTGCCCGTGCATGGTACAAACTGACCCATCGCGATATGGGGCCTCGTGCTCGTTATCTTGGTCCATTGGTGCCTGAGGAAGAACTACTGTGGCAGGACCCTATCCCCGCCGTCGATCACAAACTGATTGACGAAAAAGACATTGCCGATCTCAAAGGTAAAATTCTCGCATCAGGACTGGCTATCTCCCAGCTTGTCTATTCCGCCTGGGCGTCAGCGGCAACCTTCCGTGGTTCTGACAAGCGCGGTGGCGCGAACGGCGCTCGCATCCGTCTTTCCCCGCAAAAAGATTGGGAAGTTAACCAGCCGGAGCAATTGGCGACAGTGCTCAAAACCCTTGAGTGCATCCAAGACGACTTCAACCGCGCGCAGACTGGCGGAAAGAAGGTTTCACTCGCTGATTTGATCGTCCTCGGAGGCTGTGCGGCGGTTGAGCAAGCGGCGAAGAACGCCGGACACACGGTCACCGTGCCCTTCACGCCAGGACGGATGGATGCGTCGCCGGAGCAAACCGATGCCGCCTCATTTGCCGTACTTGAACCGACCGCTGACGGATTTCGCAACTATCTCAAAACCCAATATGCCGTATCCGCAGAGGAACTGTTGATTGATCGGGCGCAGTTGCTGACGCTGACCGCCCCTGAAATGATAGTTCTCCTCGGCGGTATGCGTGCCTTGAACGCTAACTTCGGCCAGTCCCAACACGGTGTTTTCACCACTCGACCGGGGACGCTCACCAATGACTTCTTCGTGAACCTGCTCGACATGAACACGGTGTGGAAGCCAACTTCGGAAGCTGAAGACGTGTTCGAGGGATGTGATCGTGCAACCGGCGAATTGAAATGGACTGGTACCCGTATTGATCTCATTTTGGGGTCGAACTCCCAACTTCGCGCTCTCGTGGAAGTCTACGCATGTGATGATGCGCAGCAGGCATTTGTCCGTGACTTCGTGGCAGCGTGGGACAAGGTTATGAATCTTGATCGTTTCGACCTTGCCTGATCTGGTCGCAGTGACAAACGCCAGTTAGCTACTACATTTCAGCAACAACGGGACAGAACAATTAGGATAAACAAGAAGGAGAACTGTTTAGCCACAGTTCTCCTAAACTATGCAATTGTCGGCATTTCCTTGTGGAAGGATATATATTTATTGTTTGTTCAGAGCGACACTATGAGCCGCATAGACCCTGTGGCTTGACGTAGGCAGCATTTATCCATCCTGCCGTACCCAAATAGTCCACATTGAACCACTCTCCATCGCGTTGTACCGCTGTCAACGTAACGTTGTACGGCACCAGCATAATAACTTCGCTATTGGCGTTTGGGCCAACTCGCAAATTCATAATATGGTTAGTCGTGACCATGCACTCATTCAGCGATGTGCCCACTCCGCCAGGTGCAGTTATGCCTGCCTCTGGCGTGCCGGATACTAGCACCACCAGGCCGGCGTTAAAGACTGTTGCACATGTGTACTCGCCTTCCAACGAGACCGGCAGTTGATTGGCAGCACGGGGAGAGGTTGTAGCGTCCAGGTATAGAAAGCGGCCACTGCCTTGTAAGCATACCTTGATCGGTAGATTGAAGCGTAATTCCGGCGATCCGTTATGCATCAGGCCGAAAACATCCACAGCCTGGATCACCCCCATATCTAACACTGCTTGCTCACCGATCTCTGCTGCGTTCGCTTTGAATTCGCCATCTTGCGCGAGTACGCGGCAGAACACACTGCCACCTGTAATGGCCCCCGGCGGAACATCGACACGAATAATCATGCTGGTCTTGCCACTGGCATCAGCACATAGTGGGGCCTGGGCGCGGGCGTGGTCCGCAGCAGTCGGCACATAGGGTGCAGGGTCGGTCCCATCACCGCTGGTCGTGATCTGAATGCTGAAAGGTTGCGTCGCATCTGGCGCTACGCCATTGGTTGCGGTTACCACCCCGGTGAAGGTTCCAGTGGTCGTTGGTGTGCCACTTAGTAAACCGGCACTACTCAGGGTCAGACCAGGCGGCAGAGTACCCGATGTCAAACTAAAGGTGATCGGCGTCGTGCCACTGGCAATATAGGTGTGCGAATAGGCTGTTCCTTTCACTCCATTCGGCGGCAGCCCGCTCATGATCACCGGATTTGCACCAGCGCTACCAATTGCAATACTGAAA
>DATAMF010000332.1:0-3804 GCA_036260665.1 Aggregatilineaceae bacterium
TACAACAAGCGAGAGACTCAACATGACCGACCTGCTGGCCTACTTCACCGAACGCACTCCCGAAATGCTTGAACAGCTCATTGAGCTGGTTGAGCTTGAATCGCCTACCCACAGCAAGCCCGATGTGGATCGTGTGGGCGAGCGTATCACCGCTCTCTGCCGCGAACTCGGCGGCGCTGTCACCACCTATTCCCGCGAACAGGTCGGTGATCTGCGGATCGCTGTCTGGAATGGAGATGCACCTGGCAAGCCGATCATGCTGCTCTGCCACATGGACACCGTTTGGCCGTTGGGTACGCTCCCCACCATGCCAATCCGCGAGGAAAGCGGCCTGCTCTTTGGCCCCGGCGTAGCCGATATGAAGGGCGGCATTGTCGTCGCGCTGGAAGCGCTTCGCGGTCTGCGGGATCGCGGTGAAATGCCCCACCGCCCGATCTGGATTTTCTTCAACAGCGACGAAGAAACGGGCAGCGTCTACAGCCAGGACTTGATCGAAGACAAGGCGCGTGAAGCGGGTCTGGTGCTGGTGATGGAACCCGCCACCGCCGAAGAAGCTTTCAAAGCGTGGCGCAAAGGGTTTGCGCGTTACACCGTCACCACTCACGGACGCGCTTCCCACGCGGGGCAGGCTCCCGAAAATGGCATCAACGCCGTGATCGAAGCCGCGCACCAGGCGATTTTCCTGCACAGCCTCAACGATTACCCGAACGGCACGTCTGTTTCTGTGACCACCGTGCAGGGCGGCTCCACCATCAACGTGATCCCGGCGGAAGCGGTGTTAGGAGTCGATGTGCGCTTCCTGAAAATGTCCGAAGCGCAGCGCGTCGATCAAGCGATCCGCAGCCTGACGCCCGTTCTGCCCGGCGCACAGCTTACGGTTGAGGGCGGCATTGATCGCGGCCCGATGGAGCGCGACGCACAGATGATCCGCGTCGTGCAGCAGGCCCAGGCGTTAGGCCGCGCGCTCGGTATGGAACTGCCCGAAGATGGCAGCGGCGGCGGCAGCGATGGCAATTTCACCGCCGCGCTGGGCATCCCAACGCTGGATGGGTTGGGTCCGGCGGGGCTTGGCCTGCATGCCGCGCACGAACAGTTACAGATTCGCACACTGCCGCGCCGTGCCGCGCTGCTGGCTAAAATTCTGACCGATTGGGATATGAGTCTCGTTTCGTGATGAATCGCATTTTAGACTGGATCAGCTATGGGGCCGGATTTATTGTTCGAATGTCGATCCGGTTGGCGCTGCTGATCGTGTTTTTGTTGATGTTCAACTCCGAAGGCCAGCAGGACACCAGCCTGACCGGGCGCGCGACAGCCCTCTCGCGTGACTATCTCTTTGATTATGTCGATTGGGAAGTCCGCGCCCTCTGGGATAAGGTCAAGCAAGAACTGTTAGGTGTTCATCCCTTTCTGGACGCCAAAACCGAGCGCGAAGCCGTGCTCGATTTTATCGACAAGATGAGCCGTGTGCAGGCTGTCGAAGATGAGATTGAGCGTATTTACGCGGATCCGAATGTGGTCGATCCCCACGCGGCAACCGCCCAACTCCGCGCCCAGCGCAACGGCCTGCGCGACGAATTAGCCGACAATCAGCGGCTGGTCGAGGGCATCATTGAGAGTCAGGTATCCTCGGTGCTGCTCGATGAGGGGTTCGGCTGGGCAAATCAGGTACTCCCGCCGGTATCGATGCACTTCAGCGCACTCCCGATGGTTCTGATCATTTCTCCCCGCGACCATATCGACTTCGCTGCCAATCTCAAACTGGTTCACATGACGCTGGAAGAACGCGCCGCCCTCGAAGCCGAAATCGACGCGGAGCTGGATGTTGCTTCCCTGATCGAACCTATTGGCGGCATGAGTCTCTACCCGGCGATGATCGAAGAGCCGGACTACCCGCCCGAATATTTAAATTACAATATCTCCTGGGCTATCGAAGTCACCGCCCACGAGTGGTCCCACCACTATCTCGCCTTTTATCCGTTGGGCCTCGAATACGGCGTTCAGCCGGAAACGCAGATCATCAACGAGACGGTAGCGACTTTCTTTGGCCGCGCGCTTGCCGCTAAAGTCATGCAGCGCTACTATCCCGATCTCAACCCACCGCGCCGCAGTTCGTTTCTATCGTCGCTAGTGCCATCGTCGCCCGCGCCGATCACTGACCCCGATGCTCCGGAGCCGTTCAATTACGGCAGCGAGATGGCCTATACCCGCGCGACGGTGGACTTTTTGCTGTGGCAGGGTCGGATCGAAGCCGCCGAAACCTTTATGGAATACCAGCGCCGCGAATTTGTGCGCAACGGGTATTCTATTCGCAAATTGAATCAGGCCTATTTTGCCTTTTACGGCGGCTACCAGGGATCGCCAGGGGCAGGGGGAGTCGATCCGATTGGCCCGGCGGTTGAAGAAATCCTGTCGCTCAGTCCCAATCTGGAACAATTTCTGATCACATTGCGCGGTGTCACCAATCGCACCGAATTGTTAGCCACGTTGGAGATCGCCCGCGACTAATCAAAGGGGGTTATTGATGGACTCGGAATTGATCATCGCCCTGGGTACCCTCGTCGCCACCATTATTCTCGGCATTCTCGCCCAAATCCTGCCCTGGTATCGTTCGCCGCAGTTGGAAGTTGATTTCAAAAACCGGGAACCGTTCTGCCAGCACTACCCACCCGGTTATTGGATGCGGCTGGAAGTGCGCAACAAGGGTCAGAAAACCGCTCACCATGTCACCGGGTCGCTGATCGAAATCCGCCGCGCCGATTACACCCTGCTTCCGCTGCGCAGTTTTTTCGATCTGAACTGGTGTGTCGCCGAAGAACCCGTTCCTGTCTCGCTCCGCCCATCCGAAAAAAGTTTTCTCGATCTGGTGGTGATCCGCGAAGACGACCCTGACACCCTGCGCGTTCAGACTTCCATCCCGGCCCAACAGCGCCAGAGCAGTCTCCCGTGTGACACCTACTTTTTTCGCGTCGAAGTCTATGCCGAAGACGCCAAACCCGCGAAGGCGCTCTATCATGTGACATGGCCTGTCGCGGGCATGGATCAGGTGCGGATGCGGCGCATTCGCGGGATCGAGCGCGCCCTGCTGCGGCTCGGTTTACATCCGCTTAGAAAGTAAACTCGGTCACCGGAATATCGTTGACAATAGCTTCCCGCAGATCGCGCACCGTGTATTTCGCCCAGTCATTCATCACGCCTTCATGCCCCAGCGCGATGAAAAACAATATCTGCCGGTACTTCAGGAAGGTGTGCAGCCGTCCCAGCCAGCCACCTGGCAGCGTGTAGGCGCGCTGATAGCCTTCCATAAAGTTCGTCGCCATCATCTCCGCCACCGCCAGCCGGACACGCGGCGCGGCGTGTCGCTGTTCCCAGAACGGGTGAAACAGTGCGATCCCAATGTCCGTCATGAACCAGTGATGATCGCACACGTCGAAATCCAGCATGGTGAGCTGTCCATCATCCACCAGCATATTATCGACATGCGGATCGTTGTGGATCAGTCCGAAGGCGTCCGGCGGGGTGGGCAGTGTCCGCAGGTGATCGCCCAACTGCCGCCATTTTTCGCCGACAGCCTCATCCGCGCACCATGTGCTGAACAGCGCATGTTCTTCGACCCAGCTATTAATCGCCTTGCCGCCCGTATACTGCGCCGCCAGCGCGTGTATCTGCCCGATCAATTCGCCCCACCGCTGGAAGAATGTGGGCTTAAAATCCTCTGGATCGCGGTAGTTCAGATGTCGCCCCGGCGCTTTCAGGGTGGTTGTCACCGCCCAGGACTGCCCCTCCTCTTCCACACATTCGACC
>DATAMF010000349.1:0-9058 GCA_036260665.1 Aggregatilineaceae bacterium
CGGTCTGATCGTCGCGCTTGATATAGAGTTTAGGACCGCCGAGTAAGGGGCTCAGGCGGGGCAGCGGCTCGATGGGTGTGGGCAGGTGCGCCAGCCGCACGCGGGGCAGGGCGTGTAAACGGGTTAGAATGTCGCTGTGCATAAACGTTTCTATCCTTTGTATGGGGGTAGTATACTGGTGACGTTGGTCTGAGGCGAAAATCTGAGGAAGGTGTTTTATGTTGGATGATGCGGCGCGGGCGTTTTTGCAGAAACCGCTACTGGCGCGTATGTCTACGATTGATCAGGAAGGCTACCCACACACGGTCCCGGTGTGGTTTATGCTGGAAGGTGACGATATTTGCATTATCGCTGTGCCTGAAACGAAAAAAGTCGGCCATATTCGCCGCAATCCGAAAGGATCAGTGAGCGTTGGCGGGGATGTAAACGACGGGGGCGGGTATCTGATCAAAGGCGATTTTGCGGTGGAAGATGATCCGGGCGGGGCGTTTATGCGCAAGATCACGTTTCATTATGAAGAACCGGAGACGGCGGCGAAACATGTCGAGGATTGGAAAGATTTGGGGATTCAGACTATCCGGTTGAAGGTGAAGCGGGTGCTCAAGGTATGAGGGTGTTCGGAGTGACCCTAAAAGTAAAAATAAATGGGGCCACTCCTACAAGTGGTGAATCACACCACCACTCCGCGCACTAGCTGCGCTTGCTGCGTCCGAAACTGCCGCGACTGCGCACATTAGGGCTGTCCGCGCGACCCGACGAACGGCCTAGCGTACTGCCGCCGCTGCGACGACCAGGGAGGCCGATGCCGCTGAAGGGGGAACGTGAACGGCCAAACATACCCCGGCTCTGAATATCGGGATCGTCAGCTTCGGGGCGCAGTCCGCGTGACGGATCGCCGAAGGCTCCCCGACTTTCGATATCGGGATCATCGGCCTGCGGGAACAACGGTCCACGCCGTGAACTCCCGCCGCCCAAACCACCCATCAACAGGCGGGGCAGCATGGCTAACAGGAACAGGCCGACCAGACTACCAATACAACATAACGTCGCAAAGTTATCCATCATTTGCACTCCCTACTGGACCTGGAAGGTCACGGATTCGGCCTGGTTGCCGTTCACCACGAAGAGCGCTTCGTAGCTGCCTGGATCAAAGCCCGCCGTGTCGGTGGGTTCGAACACAAAGGCGATGCAGGAATTTTCGTAATCCTGGTCGGCGGTAATTTCAGGGGCGTCTTCGATCAGTTCGCCATCGCGGTACAGGCGGACAAACACACTGGTGCCGGCTGTCACATTGGCATCCTGCGCTACCACATAAATCTGATCGGTGGGTGCGAAGCTGGATGTCTGGTTGACCGGGCAGTTATCCCGATCGACGGCGGCAGCAGCCACGATGGCACCGAGTGTGTAATCGGTATTGAGCTGCTCATCCCCCGGATTCGCGGGTTGGTTCGGCTGGTTGATGGTGGTCGTATCGGTGGTGTCTTCCTCTTTATCACCCCCGAAAAGCTGGGGCAGAATGAATACGGCGGCCACAAAAAGGACCAGTCCGATGATAATCACTTTGGTATCGATTTTAAAGCCGCTGCGCTGGGCGGCGGGCTGAGGATCTTGGCGAAACATCGGGCACTCCTTCGTTTGCATTTTGAACTTATTCTGATGATAGAATAAGAACCTATGAGCCAAATGAGGCAGATGACGCATTACGTGGTAGGACAGTGTACGTGTCTTTTCCTGGGGCAGGTGGCCTAAGACTGCGCCAATATTTTCTTTACCCCATCCTCCCTTACCCCTTCCCTCAGGCAAGGGGAGTCAAACCGGATGAGTGGGATAATTATTTTCTTGGGAAGGCCTAAAACAAATGGCAATTTATGCTGCATTAAAAAAACGATGGCCGGGACTCGAAACGATGTCACCGCTGCAACGCGCAACGGTGCTGGGCGATGTGTTTGCGGTCAGTTATGCGGCTCCGCTGCTGGTGATCGGGGTGGTGTGGCTGGCGGTAGTCACTGATCGGACGGTGCTTGAACAACATTGGGCTGCGCTGGTGGCGTTAGGTGCGCTGCAAATTATGTTTTCGAATCTGCCCTTTGAAATGGCAATTGAGTTAAGCCCCGGTATTCCAGCCAGTGCTGTGAGTTCGCTGGATCGACTGGTCCTGTGGTCCGCGGCGCTGATTTTGGGGCCAGTCGCCTTGTGGATTCCGGTTGTGGAAGGACTCGCCCTGCTCGGCTACCGGCTCCGGATCAATAAACACCCGGCGGCACGCTGGGCAGAAGCGCGGAATATTTTGTTCGAAATGGTGCAGCTTACGTTCGGCGGTTTGTTGGCGTTGGCCGTCTATGAAACCTTGGGCGGCACCTATCCGCCCCAGGGTATGTCGGTAGATGCGCTGGCCCCGGCGTTTGTGGCTACGGCGTTGCGCATGGTGTTGGAACTGCTGATCCAAATTCCGCTGTTTGTCTACTTTCTCATCCGACTGCTGCCGCTGTTCGGCGGGGTAACCCGCCGGGCGTTTGCGCGATTTTTGCTCATCTCGGATGCGCTGCCCGATTTCGCGGAGCCGTTTATCGTACTGGCGGTAGGGTTGTATGCTGCTCATGGCTGGGGCGCGTACGTGTTTCTCATTGCCGGGGCGCTGCTCGCCAGTCTGTTGGCGTACCGCTTGAGCCAGGCGGCGGCGCAAAGCACGCAGCGAACCCGCGAGATGGCACAGTTGGAGCAGCTTGGGCGTGCGATTATTGATGCGCCGCCCGACGGATCGGCTTTACCGGATTTGCTGCGGTCGCATGTGCCCGGCATGTTCGGGTTCAGTGGGGTGGAAATCCGGCTGTTCCCGGATCAGAAAATTCTGCATATTCCTGATGAATGGCCGATGGTGTTGGAGGCGACCTGGAATTGGGTACGCACGATAGACGACGCACAGGTTTTTAAACCCAAAGCAGAACTGCCGTGGGGAGAAGCGCGTCATGCTAATGGGGTGATTGTGGTGCCGATTAAGGATGTTGAAAACGGTGACGTGGTGGGCGGTATCTACATTACACGGCGGCACAATTTCAGGAGTGTCCGGCTGACGCTTCCGGCGGCGCAATCGTTGGCGGCGCAAATTGCAGGCGCGATTAACCGGGTGCGTGTGTACCAGCGGACGCTGGCACATCAGAAAATGGAACAGGAACTGGCCTTTGCCGGGGAAATTCAATCCCGGTTTTTGCCGACAAGTGTGCCGCAGGCAGAGGGATGGCAGATCGGGGTGGCGCTGGAACCGGCGCGGCAGACCAGCGGGGATTTCTACGATTTGATCATGCTGCCCGAAGGTCGAATCGGGATTGTGGTGGCGGACGTGGCGGATAAAGGGACGGGGGCGGCGCTGTATATGGCGCTGAGCCGAACTCTGCTGCGGACATATGCGCTGGAATATCCGACGCAGCCTGCCAACGCCCTGGCGGCCACGAACGAACGCATTTTGGCCGATACGCAGACCGATCAATTTGTGACGGTGTTTTATGGCGTGCTGGACCCGGCAGCGAAGACACTGACCTATGGGAATGCCGGGCACAACCCCGGATTCCTGATCAGCGGGGAGAATGGGCTGCGCGAACTAAGCCGGACGGGGATTCCGCTGGGATTGTTTGACAGCGCGGTCTGGAAGGACCATATAGTCGAACTGGCAGCCGGGGATACCCTGGTGCTTTATACAGACGGCGCGACCGAAGCACAGAACCAGGACGGCGAATTTTTTGGGACGGAACGACTGATCGAGATTGTGCGCGCCTGTCCCGCCGCACAAGTCCAGACGCTGTGCAGCACGCTGCTGGATGAGATTCAGCGGTTCGCCGGAGAAATGCCCCAGGCCGATGATATTACGCTGGCGGTGGTGCGGCGCGCCATCCATTAGGCTTTGGTCCAGATTGGCAGCGAGACGGTGGCACGGGTGCCGACGCCGACACGCGACTTCAGTTCGAGTGTGCCGCCGTGAACCTGAATGATGCCCTGGGACAGCGCCAGACCGATCCCGATGCCCTGCTGTTCATAATGGGTCCGGTTGGCCTGGTAGAACGGTTCAAAGACGCGGGCGAGATGTTCGGGTTCGATGCCGGGGCCTTGATCAGTGATGGTGAGCCAGACTCGATGGTCAGCCGACCACTGGACGACCTCGATTTCATTCTTGGGGGTTGAAAAGGCCATCGCATTCGAGAGCAGTTCGGCCAGCGCATGTTTGAGCGCGGCCAGATCGCCCATGATCTGGGCGTCGGGATCGTGCTCATCGTAACGGAGAGGGATGTCCTGTTGGCGGTAGCTGAACTGGCGGGCGCGGTCTACTGCGCCGATCACGGCTTCACGCATATAACTGGGGCGGAGATGACTCTGGATGGCAGTCAAGAGCGCACCGCTGGTGAGCTGGACATACATCACCATCTGCTCAACCAGACGGTTCAAACGTACGCTGCCGCTGTGCATCATTTCCACCATTTCTTTGGCCTGATTGACTTCCATCCGATCAAATTCACGGGAGAGAATATCCGTGACCATCGTGATCGAAACAAGCGGCGTACGCAGTTCGTGGGCCACCATCATGGAGAGTTCGCGCTTGGCGGCATCAATGGCGGCCTGCTGCACATTCAGGTGCTCTTGGAGTTCGGCGCGCCGCTTTAGTTTGCTGCGAATGACGAGCAGTAGACGTTCCTGTTCAAAGGGTTTGATCAGATAATCATCCGCGCCCAACTCATAACCCTGGCGCAAATCTTTCATCTGGTCACGGGCGGTCAAAAAAATAAAGGGGACATTTAACCATTCAGCGCGCTGACGAACTTCTTCAAATAATTCAAAACCATCCATATTAGGCATCGCAACATCACTGATAATCAGATCAGGCACGCCTTCTTTGTTCAAAATATTCAAAGCGGCGGTGCCATCGTCGGCCAGGATGACCTGGAAACCTTCAACACGCAGCAAGCGTTCCACACTGCGCTGGAGAGCCTGATTATCATCGACAAATAGAATGGTTTCCGTCGAATTGGATGCTGACATGCACTTCCCCCACCCGTCTATCAATTATTGAGGATAAATATATGATAAAGGGGTTAAGTTATTTCCGCAATATCTTTCTTCTTAAAGTTGTGAAAATATTCCGAATATATTCAGGGATTTTGGTGGCCTAATAATTGTCGATAGAGAAGAAGCTGTGATAAACTGCTGACAGGAGGACGCCATGAAACTTATCCTCGCGGTAGTACAGGATCAGGATGCCGACCGGACGATCAAAGCGCTGAACGAGGCCAAGTACCGCGTCACGCGGATTGCGACGACAGGCGGTTTTTTTCGGGTCGGAAATACAACACTTATCAGCGGCGTGGAAGATGATCAGCTTGATGAGGTAATCACGATTCTCAAGACGACGTGTGAGCGCCGGACACGGTTGATACCTGCTGGGCCGAATATTGTCGATTCGGCGGCGATGATGGAGGGGATTTGTCGAGGTGGAAGTGGGCGGCGCGGCGCTGTTTGTGCTCCAGGTCGAACACTTTGAACAAGTTCCAGCGAGCTAACCCAGAAAGGAGAACGCGGACCAGACTATGAAGCTGATTTTAGTGATTCTACGTGGGGATGGCGACAAGCTCACGCAAATATTGACCGACCAGGACTACCGGGTGACCGAATTTAGCAGTGTGGGGGGCTTTTTGCGCCGCCGCCATACGACGCTGTTGATCGGGGTAGCGGATGAGCAGGTTGATACGGCACTGGGGCTGATCCGGGAGGCAAATCCGGCAACGGCCACCACCGACGAGCACTATGCCACGATTTTTGTGTTGGATGCTGAGAGTTTTGTGAGCATCTAAAAAACAGGGCAGGTTGATGCCTGCCCTCGACTTTATCCTTCACGCGCTGCCCAGAGCAGCACACTGGTATCTTCCTCTTCGGCCAGCCAGCGCTGGTACCACATCTGCGCAATTTCCGTGTCGTAGGAGTCGCCCTCGTCGTGTTCGATGAAACGGGTACGGTCGGGCACGCTGAACATTTCATAGGAGGGGCGCACCCGGTCAAAAAATTCGTGCGCCAGACTGGTGGTTGCCCAGTTTTTGGGATAGGCATACAGCACGGGACGCGGCACGATGAGGCGCGCCACATCGCTGAGGCCCGCGTAGTGACGCAGACCGGGCACAAAGTCGCAGGCATCGACCAACATGGCGGGATCGACGCTGCTGCTGAGATAGTTCTGGATCACCACCGCGCGGATACGTTCGTCCAGCGCGGCGGTATACATGGCTAATCCCCCGCCGAGGCCCAGCCCAGTTACGCCGATGTGGGTGGGCTTCACATCCCGGCGGGTTTGCAGATAGTCGATGGCGCGCATGCCGTCTTCAAGGGTGATGCCCAACCATGAGCGGCCCATCAACTGGGCCACATTGTTGAGGGCGATATGATCGACCTGACCCAATTCACCAAAGCCGCGTTCTTCGATAGTCAGTGTCACATAGCCCTGCTGGGCGAGGGCCAGCGCGCTGGCGTGGTGGCTGCTGCGTTCAAGGCCAGCCGTCTGCTGGATGGTGCCGTGACCGGGATAAACGAGCAGGGCCGGAGCGGGAGTGGGCAAATCCAGCGGGACCATCACATAGGCAGGCAGCAGCAGCCCATCGGACGCCTGAATCAAAATCTTCTCGCGGCGCACCCCGGCATCAAACGAGGTGTTGACGGTGACGATCTCAAAGGCCGCGCCGGGTGTATAACTCATGCCGAGCAGTTCCCAGACCTTGCCGCGCAGTTCGCCGCGCCACCAGCGCCAATCGTCGCCGCGCTGCCCCTGGTAGGCCAAATGGGGGGCAATTGCATTCACCTGGGCGAGCAGTTTGCCGAGTGGCTGATCTTCACCGGGACGTTCGGGTAGCTTCAGATCGTCGTTGGCGCGATCCGAACTCGGCGTCAGGCAGTGGACCAGCCCCATCACCGAACTGGTAAGGGTATGCATCACGCGCTCGACGGCGCTGGGCTTCTGCTGGGCTTCGGCCAGTTGATTGACTGCCTCGCGCAGCGATACGCGCTCACCATAACGTTCTTCGAGTTCGCGGCGGTTGCGCGACACCCACACATACAGGTCGGCTTCGGTACGTCCGGGGAAGAGTTCCAACACACCGGATTCTTCGATCTGGTCAACAGCGAGGGTGTACACCATGTCGTACCAGGCGATGGCCGCATCCTCGTAGGATTTTTCGTTGCCGTCGATGCGCTGCAAGTTTTCGCGGTAAAGCGCGATCTGAAGTTCCAGTTCAGGATACATGCCCGGTTCGGTGAGCACGATCTTCTGTTCGGGGCGCGAGACATCCAGACGAGTTCGATCCAGAAAGGCGCGGTATTCGGCCTTGACGATCAGATCGTCCACTTTGGCGTCGGCGGACAGACCGCCTACCGGGGATTCGTATTCCCAGACGTAGGCTTCCACCGTATTCGCGCCAAACTGCCGGGCCACCGATACGCGGTGGTTGCCATCCTTGACGAAATAGGCATCCCCGACTTTGTAGAGTTCAACCGGGGGCAGACCGCCCATCCCGGCCTGAAGCTCAGCGACTTTGCGCCAGCGCCAGCTATCGTTTTCAACCAGCGGTAAAAATGTGCGGGTGAAGTCGTTGTAACGGCCCACACTGCCCACGATCTGATCCATGGGAACCTGCTGTAGCCCGCGATACGAGCTTTGGGTCAGCCGCATGGAGTTCTGCACTTCTTCAAAGGACAGCAGTTCTACCGGATGGCGGGATAGGCCCAGCGCGCTGTACATGCGGGTCAGGAACGCTTTGCGGCGCGCCTGGTTCCACATGCCGCGCGATTCCATTTGCGTCACTTGACTCGAATCATCTTCCATACGCTTCCTCGGCAGGTTAAAGGCTGCGCCAATATGATCTTTACCCCATCCCCCCTTACCCCTTCCCTTAGGAAAGGGGAGTCAAACCGGCAGGACACGGGGAATTATTTTCTTGGGATGGCCTAAATTATTCAAATGTAACCCATCAAATCTGGGCAACCTGGTCAAAATAGTGTATTTGTAGGTGCGTGCTTTATTTGTCAACCTATCGAGTGATGACAAGATGACCAATTTAACTCTCGCGCAGGTAGATGCCAATACCCTGCTTGACTGCGCAAAACATTTGTGTGACCAGGTGCCGGATCGGGCCGCGCTGACCCTGATTGATCCCGACAGCACCCGGACGATCACCTATCATGAATTTTTTAATCAGGCCGCCCGGTATGCTCGCGCGCTCGAAAAAGCGGGAGTCCAGCCGCACGATCTCGTCGTGCTGGTGCTTCAGCACGGCGATGAAGTGCTGTACGGCTTCTGGGGCGCGATGCTGCTGGGCGCGATCCCCTCGATTTTCCCGTTTCTGACTCCCAAGCTGGACCCGGAGCACTACTACGAGAGCGTGCGCGCCCTGGTCGAACTGTCCGAGGTCAAAGCGGTGATTACCTATCCAGAGATGCAGCCGATCCTCGAACAGCACCTGGCAGGGATCGCCACGCTGGGAACCATCCTTAATGTTAACGATCTGGAGCCAGAAGGCCAATTAGCCGATTACCTGGATCGCGCTCCCTCGCAGCCTGATGATACCGCGTTTTTGCAACATTCGTCGGGCAGTACCGGGCTGCAAAAGGGCGTGATGCTGGCACACGGCGCGGTGTTGAATCAGGTGACGGCGTACAGTGCCGCGATCCAGCTTCAGCCGGACGATGTGATCATTAGCTGGCTTCCACTGTATCACGATATGGGCCTGATTGCTGGCTTTGTTATGCCGATTATACAAGGAATTCACCTTGTCTTGATGTCGCCGTTCCACTGGGTGAGCAATCCGCAGGTGCTGCTGCGCGCGATTCACGATTACAAGGGAACGCTGTGCTGGCTGCCGAATTTCGCTTATAACTTTCTGGCGACACGCGTACGCAAATCTGCGCTGGAAGGCCTGGATTTGTCGAGTCTGCGCGCCGTGATCAACTGCTCGGAACCCGTGCGGAATGAAAGCCATGTGACCTTTGCGAATCGTTATGCTGACTATGGATTAAACCCCGCTGGACTGCATAC
>DATAMF010000359.1:0-2267 GCA_036260665.1 Aggregatilineaceae bacterium
CGCTGTGTTGTTTTCATACCCTTTGATATGCTCCGGTGCAATTTGCAAGACGCGTAATTGGGCATCCAACCACACCCGCGTCCCTGCTCCGCGCTGACGGTTGACAAATCGCAGTTCAGGCCGCGCCATATCATGCAAACCCGTTACGTGAGCAGGATTGCCTGGTGGCACAATCAGACCCAGGCGGCGATGCGCCAGGGTGATCAGCGCCGTGCGGCGACCGGGCAGCAGCCGCTGTACAAACGGAATGTTATAGGTATCGGTTTCAGCATCCCACAAATGAATTCCAGCCAGATCCGCGCGGCATTCTGCCAATGCGATCAGCCCGCCCAGACTGCCTGCGAATGATATATCAAACGCACAGCCGGGTGCCTGTGCTGCCAACAGCGAAACAGCGGGATCATGACTGCCTATAAAGCGCAGTATGGGCGAAGGCGGCAGCGCCGGCTCCATCGCCATCACGCGCCACCGATCCAGCGCCAAACGCATCGCCTGTTCAATATCCGGTACGCTGTAACCCTCGGACAGAAAATGCAGCAAAAACGCTTCGGCTTCGTGGACTAAATTGGCACGGCGCAAAGGCGTTAGCTGTTCGGCTGGACTTAGCGCGGCGATACGTGTGCCCTGCCCCGGACGGCTGATCACCAATCCCTGGCGCGTTAATTCCTGATAAGCGCGCTGAATGGTCCCCGGCGCACAATGCCACTGCCGTGCCATATCACGCACAGGCGGGAGTTCATCACTCGGTTTAAGCACACCATAGAGGATTTCCTGCCGGATTGCTTCTGCGATCTCCTGATAAAGCGGTGTTTTGTCCACAAACTCATCCTAACCCCTCATGTGCAGGCTACCCATCCTACAATGGGGCAGGAGATTGTGCCACTCGTCTAGCAGGCAGCCAAAAATGACTGAAAACGACAGTCTCAAAATCGACCGGGCTTAGTGGATTACTTATCCTTATTGGGTTTGTTGGGGTTGTCAGGCTTATCCTGCCCCGGCGGCTGCCCATCGTTACCAGTGCCAGGATTATCGCCACCTTGTCCGGGTGGATTATCACCTAGTCCTGGTGTAGCACCATGTCCCGGCGGCGTACGAGTGGGCATTGTATCTGGCTCGCTGATCGTTGGGATAACTTCTGACGCAGTGGTTGAATGCGGCTTCGGTGTTTTGGTCGCATGGGGTGTAGCCGTTGTGGTCGGCGTCTTGGTTTGCGTTGAGACGATCGTCGGTGTCCGGGTAGGCGACACAGTCATGCTTGGTGTCGGCGTCTGGGTGGGTAACACAGTGAGTGAGGGTGTCGCTGAAATATCCCAGGTCGGTACAGGCAAAGCCGTTGGCACAATCTCAGGCTTGGTATTCGGTGAAAGTACCAGCGCGCTGGTTTGAATTTCGACCACATCACTTGCAACGCGATCCAACTGCTGCTGTACATCCTGACTCGTCAAAGGCAGTGTGAGATTGATCAAACGCTCTTGTTCGCTGGTAAGCGCTATGATTCGGATGCTAATCTCAACTTGATCGCCAAATCCCTGACCGAGAAGTTGCAGGGAACGATCAAGTTCGTCAGAAGCCTCTTCCAACGCATCGGGATAGATACGCCCGCGTTCCAAAAAAAGCTTCTCAAATTCTTCAACGCGGCGCGTAGCCAGGTCTACCCGTAATCCTGGTTCTCCGTCATCTGAGACTACCGCCAGCCGTCCGGTTTCAATGGCCCGTTTAACCGAATACAAGTTATCACCGGGAAGTGCATTCGCGGAAACCTGTGCAACGCCGCTGACCACCATGATGATTACCAGACAGGCGGCTGCCATATAACGCAGCCAGGGGGTGGGACGAAACCCACGGCGTGAACTTTGGGGCTTGGATGCAACAGGATGCAGTTCCGCCATGCGTGACCGTAACTGCGCCTCGATACGGTTCAACGCGACGTTGCTCAACCGGACATCTGGCCCTTGTGCCAGCCGCTGAGCCGCTGCAATTTGCGGATCATCGCTGGCAAGCACTTTGTCCTGGTAGGGCGGAATGGCCGCGTCCAATTTCTTCATCAGGTCAATTTCATCGGGGAATTCGTGATTCATGTTGATTTCCCCCGCAAATAATGCCGGGATACTTTGGCCGTTCCTAATATCTCGGCCAGCGATTTCAATGCACGATGTTGTGCGGTTGCAATAGCACGCACGCTTTTCTCCAAAATTTGGGCCACTTCTTCGTGGCTTTTACGTTCCACAAACCGCAAGAGCAAGATGGTTTGTTGTTCTTCGCTCAAC
>DATAMF010000364.1:0-12142 GCA_036260665.1 Aggregatilineaceae bacterium
ACCGCTTTCCGCACTTGTTTCGCCAGCATCCCCGTGCCCGATGGCGCATACGGAACGATGTCTACCTGACGGCCCAAAAAACGGACCTGCTCATCGAACAAGGCCGGGATGGGTTTGTTGATCAGCGCGACAGCACTGGCAAAGTCCTGGTGGGTATGCATCACACACCCTACATCGGAGCGGCTCTCGTAGACCGTAATATGAAAATCCATCTCAATGGAAGGTTTCAGCGTGCCTTCAACCGGCTCATGTTCAAAACTGTAGACACAAATATCGTTTACACTGAGACTGAGATAGTCCTGGTTTGAGGGCGTAATGGCTAGAATGTTTTTGCCGGGGACGCGAACCGACACGTTCCCCCCGGTCCCTTTGAGAAAGCCTTCCTGGACCAGTTTACAGCTATAGTCTAAAACCTGCTGCCGGACCTCATCGTAATCACTCATAGTCACCACATTTCGCAAAACTTTACACTGTAAAGATTGTAGGATCAAAACTTTACAGCGTCAAGATATTACGCTAGGATTGACTTTATGAACAGCAACTATCATCATGGCGATCTCAAAAATGCCTTGATCCAGGCCGGAATCGAGATTCTGTCTAAAGATGGGATGCAGGCGCTCACGCTGCGGAACGTCGCCAAAAAAGCGGGGGTCAGCCATGCCGCCCCCTATGCCCACTTCACGGACAAACAAGCGCTCATTGCGGCCATTGCGACGGAAGGCTATAAAAAACTGTACCAGCAGCTTGCCGCCGCGCAGAACAGCCAGCCTGATCCGGCTGACTGCCTGTTCGCCGTCGCACAAGCTTATATTCAGTTTGCGCTGGACGAGCCTGCTCACTTTAAGATCACTTTTGCGGGCGTTGTCGAAGCGGAACAGAATTATCCTGACTATGTGGAACAATCCAAGCGGAGTTTTGCGCTCGTGGTGGCGGTTGTCATCGATTGCCAAAACCAAAACCGGGTAGCGCCGGGCGATCCTGAATTGATCGCCGTCAGCATGTGGGCCTGCATTCATGGGTTTGTCCAGCTTTGGTTAGGCAATCAACTCCCCGGTACATTGATCACGCAGCACGCGGTACCCGAACTCCTTCAGGTTCTGCTCCGGCCATTTCTGCTGAACTGAGTGTTTGCCTACTTCTCAAAACTTGATAGTTCCTTGACCCGTCTACAGGTTATTTTGACGCCTCTTTGACACAAGACTGGCTAAGATTCCGTCACACTGCACTTTCGATTTAGACGGGAAAAAACGCCATGTTATCCAAACCGTGGACCAGATTGTATATCATACTGCCATTGGCAATCGGTTTCCTGCTCATCCAGCATGAGCTTCATCTCAGCCCTGCCGGGCATAAAGTCGCGCTGCTTGTTGTCACGCTCCTCATTTATGCGCTGGTCGCCCTGTGGGTTAAATCCAATACGCGCGCTTTAGAGGATGAAACCTATTCATCAAAACCAGAGCAGCAATCCAATCCACAAGGTTTGAGCATCCCCGAATCCGCAGTACGGCGAACGACCATCTTCCAGCATGAAGCGGGCAACGACTAAATCTCGGCAGAACAGATAAAATAGGAGAAGGAGCGTCGTATGTAAAGGAATACAAAACCCATGAGCGAGCGACAACTGCGCGGCAAGCTAAAGCTTTTCCTAGGATATGCAACAGGTGTTGGTAAGACCTACGCGATGTTAGAAGCGGCCCATCAGCGCCGCCAGGAAAAAGTTGATGTGCTGGTCGGTTACGTCGAGACTCACGGTTATAGAGCAACCGAAGACCTTCTCCACGAGCTGGAAGTAGTTCCACGATTACATACGGAAATGGATACAGATGTCATCCTGGCACGCAAGCCGCAGTTAGTGCTGGTCGATGACCTGGCCCATGCGAATGCGCCGGGAGCACGGCATGCGAAGCGGTATCAGGATATTGAAGAACTTCTATCCGCAGGCATTAACGTCTACACAACCGCCAATATCCAAAATCTGGAAAGTCTGAATGATGTCGTGGCTCAAATTACAGGCACGATTGTGCATGAAACGGTGCCTGACCGGATTCTCGATATGGTAGACGAGATTGAGTTAGTTGATTTGCCCCCCGAAGAACTCATTCAACGGTTTCGCGAAGGCAAAGTTTATAGCACTGAAGATGCGGAAAAATTTTACCGCGCCGGTAATCTGATCGCGCTGCGTGAGATGGCGCTGCGCCACACGGCAGCCCGTGTTGATGAACAAATGCGGGCTTACAAAAAAGCGCATGCCATTTTTTATACGTGGGCTGCCACAGACCGACTACTGGTGGCGATCAGCCCGAATCCTCTCAGCGAGCGGTTGGTACGAACCGGACGACGCCTCGCTAACCAATTAAATGCGGAGTGGTTTGTGCTCTATGTGGAAACGCCGCGCGCAGCGCGACTGTCGGATCGGGAACGAGACCGGATAACGCGAACGATGCATTTGGCGGAAGAATTAGGAGCCAGGGCGGTTACGATCCCCGGACAAACCATATCGGACTCCATTCTTCAGTACGCCCGTTCACACAATATCACCCAGATCATTGTTGGGAAATCATGGGGGTTGCGTTGGACTCACATCTTTGGGGAGACCGTGGTTGATCGGATTATTCATAATAGTGGCGATATCAATATTTATGTGATCAGCGCCGCCGCCGAATCTCAATATGTTGTGCCGCGCCTGACAGCGGATTCTCACCATCCTTGGCGACAATATCTTTATAGTATTGGGCTGGTTGTATTCGTATCGGTGATTGGACAGCCCATCCACCTGATTATCGATCCGACGAATTTAGTGATGTTTTATCTGTTGGCCGTGGTGGTCGCCGCCACACGCTGGGGACGGGGGCCATCGGTTCTCACGGTGGCACTCAGTGTATTGGCCTTCGATTTTTTCATGGTGCCGCCGCGCTTGACTCTTTCCGTATCCGATGCACAGTATTTTTTGACCTTCTTCGGTCTGCTCATGGTGGGATTGGTGATCAGCACGCTGGCTGTACGCGAGCGCGAGCAGGCGGAAGCCGCCAAACACCGTGAAATCCATACGGCGGCGCTGTATGATCTCAGCCGCGATCTAACGACAGCAGTCGATTTGGATGCGGTGATCCAAATCGCCATGCGCCATTTGATTGAAATCTTCCACTTTGACATCGCCGTTTTTTTGCCAAAAGAGGGCACCCTTATCCTTCGCGCGCGCAGCCCACAGTTTCCTGTTGATCAAGAGGTAGCCAACTGGGTCTTTAAACGAGGACAAATCGCCGGGCAAGGTACGAATACGTTAGCTACCGTTGAAGCACGTTATATGCCGCTCAAGACGGCTCAGGGTGTGATGGGTGTGCTGGGATTCAAAACGAACAATGAAACCTTGAGCCGCGATCAACAGCGCCTGCTGGAAGCCTTATTAAGTCAGGTTGCCCTGGCAATTGAGGCTGTTCAATTGGCAAATAATGCTCGTCAGGCCCAGCTTTTGCGCGAAGCCGAAAAACTGCAAACGGCGCTGCTGAATTCTGTCTCGCATAATCTACGCACGCCGCTTTCCTCGATTACGGGCGCATTGAGCAGCTTGCGAGATGATGATCCTGTTCTGACGGCAAATGCGCGTCAGGAATTAGTCGGCATGGCCCTCGAAGAATCAGAACGCCTAAACCGGCTGGTGAGTAACCTGCTCAACATGACACGCCTGGAATCGGGGGCCATCAAACTGTCGCTCGAAGCGTGTGATGTTCAGGATCTGGTCGGTGTGACGCTCACACAAATGTCCAGCCGCTTACGCCACCGCGAAATCAAAGTGGATGTCCCCCAGCAATTACCGCCCGTTGCGATTGATCTGGTGTTAGGCGCACAAGCGCTGGTCAATCTGGTTGATAATGCGGTGAAATATTCACCGCCCGATACACCGATTGAGATTCGCGCTTATACCGATCAGCAGCAGGTTGTCATCGAAGTGATTGATCAAGGTGTCGGGATTCCCCCATCTGAATTAGAACTCATCTTTGACAAGTTTTATCGTGTTCAACGGGTGAATGATTCGGGTGGGACAGGGCTGGGGTTGTCGATCAGCAAAGGCATTGTAGAGCTGCTGGGTGGGCAGATAGAGGCACAAAATCGTGCTGAAGGCGGAACGATATTTGGACTTACTTTACCCATTGCTGAGTCCGAACCCTTGGTGCAGGATTGAATAAAAGTGAACGCAGCGCCTTCTTGATACTTTCTTGACACGTTTTGCCTGTTTCTTGAAACCTTCTTGATTGGCTTTATAGGATAATCACCCCTTGCTCGGAATCGTGTCACTCTGCCAGTCCGGGTTTTATCCAACACATCATGGCAACAGGCAGAGATGGCCCGAAGCAGTTCGGGCTTCTTTAGTGTACAAGGGATACTTGGCTCCATGGCATCGACAACCGCAACAAAATCGCGCTTTTCATTATCGCGCCTCCTCATCGGCAAACCGCTCGAAACCAAAGCGCTGCCGCACCAGGTTGTGAGCAACCCGGTTGGTCTGGCAGTGTTTGCGTCAGACGCATTATCTTCTACGGCGTATGCGACGGAAGAAATTCTAATTATCCTCGCTTTGGCTGGAACAGGTGCCGCCACATTAGGGTTGTCACTACCCATTGCTATCGCAATCGCTATCCTATTGACGATTGTGACGATTTCTTACCGCCAAACGATTTTTGCTTATCCCAACGGCGGTGGAGCTTACATCGTCGCCCGTGACAACCTGGGTGAGCTTCCAGCGCAGATTGCCGGTGCAGCTTTATTAACCGACTACATTTTGACAGTAGCCGTGAGCGTCTCGGCTGGCGTTGCACAGATCACATCCGGTTTCCACGCCTTGTATCCTTACCGTGTTGAGATTGCAGTTGCCGTTATTGGTCTAATGACCCTGGTCAATCTCCGCGGAGTCAAAGAGAGTGGGCGTATTTTTGCCATTCCCACCTTTTTCTTTCTGGGATCGATGTTTTTGACGTTGATCGTAGGCGCGATCCGGTATGCGATGGGCGATCTCCCGAATGTCGTTGACGTTGAAGCGATGCATGAGGGGGGGCAAGCACTGACTTTGTTTTTAGTCCTGCGGGCCTTTTCCAGTGGGTGTACCGCACTGACGGGTATCGAGGCTATCTCAAACGGTATCACCGCCTTCAAAGAACCTCGCAGCCGAAACGCTGCGATCACATTGGTGTGGATGAGCAGCTCACTCATCATCATGTTTTTAGGCATCACTTTCCTGGCGCATCAAATTCACGCAATGCCAAGTGAAACAGAAACCGTTATTTCTCAAATCAGCCGCACCATCTATGGCGAAGGCAGTCCGATCTACCTTATGGTATTGGTTGGCACTGCTCTAATTCTGTTGATGGCTGCAAACACAAGCTACGCTGATTTTCCGCGCTTAGCCGCGCTGCATGCTGGAGACGGCTTCTTGCCGCGCCAGCTTACCTATCGCGGAAGTCGCCTCGTTTTTTCATGGGGGATCATGGGATTAGCCACGTTTGCATCCCTCTTAGTGATCGTAGGGCATGCGCGTACCACCTCCCTTATTCCGTTGTATGCGATAGGTGTTTTCCTAAGCTTTACCATGTCGCAAACCGGAATGGTCATTCGTATGCGGAAGCTTGGCCGACTTCAGCCAGGGGAAGAAGTACCAGGGCGTGAAACCGTGATGCGCTATGATCCGCACTGGCGGCTGAAGATGTTTATTAGCGGATTTGGTGCCATCTGCACAGGCATCGTTATGATCGTGTTCGCCGTGACCAAGTTCACGAGCGGCGCGTGGTTTGTGTGTCTTCTGATACCGACTCTGGTCTATATCTTCTTCCGCATCCATTATCATTATCGAGATGTCGCACGGCTACTCAGTCTGGAAGGCGTGCCCGTCGATGTGGAGAAGCGCGCGATCCAAACCATTATTCTGGTGGATGATGTCCACGCCGAAACCGCGCAGATGGTCAACTTCGCCAAGTCGATGGACCATCCCTGGCATGCGGTGCATATCGCCGTGAACCCTGATAAAGTTGAGGCAGTGCGCCGGAAATGGGAACAGCGCGTTGGCGAAGGGGAACTCGTCATTATCCCCTCACCCTACCGGCTGCTGGCCGAACCGCTGAAACAGTATATCGAGGAGCTTCAGGAGCAGGTGCCGGGCAGTTTTGTACACCTCATCATGGGGCATCTGGCGATGGATACCTTCTGGGAACAAGCGCTCCACCAAAATACAGCCGTGCTTTTTAACCTGGGCTTAAGCCGGATGAAGAATGTCGTGATCACGAGCGTTCCCTACCAAATCCGCCGAAACGGTGCCCCGGCTGAAGAGGCGGAAGAGCAAAAAGCCTAATTCGCGGTATTAAAGTTCCCTCTATAAGACGCATAAAGCGAACCGGATGGCTGAACCTGGCCCATCCGGTTCTTGCGTGTATAACAAAGCTGCGCTTGAATTAAAGGGGCCGGGACGTTTTAAGGAGAATCATCATCCATGACAGAAGCACAACCCTATGTACTCGTGGTCGATGATGATCGGGCTATTCGACGCTTCCTGAGAACCTCTTTAACCGTGCATGGCTATCTGGTGCTGGAAGCGGAAAATGGACAGAGCGCTCTCCAGCAAGTTATCGCCCACCATCCCGATATCGTCATTCTCGACCTAGGGCTGCCTGATATGGATGGGGTAGAAGTGACCCGCCAATTGCGCGAGTGGACCGACATTCCCATCCTTATTCTCTCGGTCCGTGAACACGAAGAGGACAAAATCGCGGCACTCGATGCCGGGGCGGATGACTATCTGACCAAACCTTTTGGTGTCGGCGAACTTATGGCCCGACTGCGGGTGGCGCTGCGGCATGTGATCACCCAGCAGGATGAAGCGGCCATTTTTACGCTTGGTGATCTTAAAGTCGATCTGGCACGCCGGGTCGTCGAACTAAAGAATCAGGAAGTCCAATTGACGCCGAACGAATATGCCCTGCTCCGCGTCCTGATCAAATACGCGGGCAAGGTTCTGACGCACCACCAATTGCTGCGCGAAGTTTGGGGACCGGGCTATGAGCAAGAAAAGCATCTGCTGCGCGTCAACATGAGCAATCTGCGCAGCAAGCTGGAAGTCGAACCCGCGCGCCCACAGTACATACTCACCGAACCCGGCGTTGGCTACCGGCTGCGCGCCAATTTGTAAGGCCCCATCCAGTTTTGGGGGTAACGAATAGTTGGCGCAGCCTACCTATAGACCCATAGTAGCGTATTAAGCCTTCCGGCGCAGGACAATCCGCCGCAAGTTCCAGGTATTTTGCAGGCGGCGGTCCCCGGACTCTTTGATCCGGGAGATTTCAGCGGAAATGCGCCGATATTCCTGCGGCGACAGATGCGCCTGGACATAGGGATCGGTCTGCCAGACGGTTTCCACATTGGGCAAGAACCAGGTCGCCGCCAGCTCATTTTCGACTGCGATGCGGTCACACACCGATGCCACCACTTCAGCGTCATACTGGCCTGCCGCCAGAGTCGCCCCGATCCACAGGTTCGCCCCCTGCGCGGCGATCATCCCGGCATTGGTATCAAAATAACGCTGGAAAACTTCGATCTCGCTTTCGACGCTGTCGGTTTCATCTACGAACAGCAGCCCGCCGGGATGCAGCGCCGTCAGCCAGCGGTTGACCGTTTGCACCGCATCGAGCAGGTGGGAGAGCACAAACCGCACATAAATCACATCGGCTTGAACCGGCAGGGGGATGTGCGTCAGATCATGCTGGATGAAGGTGTATGCCGGAAAATGGGAAGCGGCCATCTGAAGAAAATAAGGGGCATTATCCAGACCGTAAACCCTGGGACAGCCGGTAGCCTGCGCCAGCATATCCGTCGTGAATCCCGGCCCGCACCCCAGGTCTGCCGCCACTTGGCGCGGCTGATCGCCAAGCTGCTGCCGGATAAACCGTGCGGCTAGAGGATTAAAAACGCTGGCAATGCTTGCCAGGCGGTGGAGTCCTGGATCGTCTGTTCCGAAGGTGTATCTGCTCACTACCTATCTCCCCTTGCTCCAAATGTCCCGTGATTATACCAGAGCGGGGGGATTGTTCAGGAAAAATGACTCCAGTTGGCAGGCGGTCATGCAGGGCGGCCCCTACGGGTGCTCCCCGATTTGTCCTCAGGATAGGGTAATGTACCGGGCAGCCGCCTGCTCTGCTCCACCGAATGACCTTCAGCGGCATCATGTGACAAATATCACTATAGGTTGATGTAACTGTACGCTGCCAAGCTTTTTCAGAGTGTTTTATGATATTCGGATGAACGAATACTCGAAAGGGCGGAAACTGTGCCAGTTATTCCAATTGAAGAGATTAACCTCCTCCACAACAACTTGTGTCAGGCGATCAGCGAACCGAAACGGATACAGATTCTGTATGCCTTAGCCGAACAACCGCTGAATGTGACGACGTTGGCCGCACTGCTCGAAACGCCCCAACCCACGATCTCACGTCATTTAGCTATCCTGCGCCAGCGGGCGCTGGTCACCACTGAACGGGATGGTGCTGCCGTCATTTACCGTCTCACCGATCCCCGCATTCTGACGATACTCGATACCATGCGCCAGATGTTACGTGATGCGCTAGAGCGGCAGTCGATTACGTTAAACCCGGAGTGAGTATGAAAAATTTTAAGTATATTTGGTTGGCGGGCCTGCTTATCACGGCCCTTATCGTCATCGTCCCTCTTCTGCTGCTGGTTACGCCCGAAGCAGAAACAGCGGATGATCCCCAATCTAAACTCCCGGATCATCCCACCCATACCGATCACACTGATTTAATGAATGGCCCCTTTGAAACAGGCAGCGATGTCACCAAAGCGTGTTTATCGTGCCACAAAGACGCGGCTCACGACCTGATGCAAACCACACATTGGACGTGGAAGGCTGAGCCGGTGAGCGTGATGTGGAGCGATGAACCCGTTGCGACAGGCAAAGCGAACGTCCTTAATAATTTTTGCATCGGTATCCAATCCAACTGGACCGGCTGCACCAAGTGCCATGCAGGTTATGGCTGGAGTGATGCCAATTTTGATTTTTCGCAGGAACAAAATGTAGACTGCCTGGTTTGCCACGAGCAGACCCACACCTATGTGAAGGACAATTCAGGCATACCTTTTGAAGAAGTCGATTTGGTAGCGGTGGCTCAAAGCGTCGGACTGCCAACACGCCAGAACTGCGGTTACTGCCACTTTAACGGCGGCGGCGGCAATGCGGTCAAACATGGGGATATGGACGAAAGTCTGTACTTCCCGAATGAACAGATCGATGTCCATATGGGACGGCTTGATTTTCAGTGTATCGACTGTCACCGGACGGAAGATCATCAGATCAAGGGGCGTTCAATTTCGGTGAGCGTCGATACAGCTAATCAGGTGCAGTGTGTGGACTGTCATGAAGAAGATGTCCACGACGATCAGCGCATCAATGAACATGTGGATACGGTGGCCTGCCAAACCTGCCATGTACCGCTGGGGGCGGTGCGCGAACCGACCAAAATGGAATGGGACTGGTCTACGGCGGGGCAGGATCGAGAAGATAATCCGCACGAATACCTCAAGATCAAAGGCAGTTTCATTTATGAAAGCCAGTTTATACCAGAATACGACTGGTATAACGGCAGCCTGGATGACCGCTACCTGATCGGAGATACTATCGATCCCACGCAGACCACCGTACTCAATCCGCCAGCGGGCAGCATCGATGATCCCACCGCAAAGATTTGGCCGTTTAAGATTCATCAGGCCAAACAAATCTACGATACAGTTTACAACTATCTCCTTCAGCCCAAGACCGTTGGCGAATACTGGGTCAACTTTGACTGGGATGAGGCGGCACGCTTAGGGTCAGAAGCCGTCGGATTGGAATACAGTGGCAAGTATGATTTCGCACCGACGGAAATGTATTGGCCGCTCAGTCACATGGTTCAGCCCGCCGCCAATGCCCTGCAATGCAATGAATGTCACGGCGAAAACGGGCGTCTGGACTGGGAAGCACTGGGTTATTATGGCGATCCGATGACGTGGGGGGGCCGCGATGCGGACTAAGCAGCTACTTAGACATTCTAAACTCTATCTGATATTCGCTGCCTCAGCCCTGCTGACTGCCGCTTTTTTGCTGGCCTTTAACCCCGAAGTGGATGCGCAAAGCGGATCACCGCTGCATCC
The DNA here is from genome assembly GCA_036260665.1 of Aggregatilineaceae bacterium. Lineage (GTDB taxonomy): Bacteria > Chloroflexota > Anaerolineae > Aggregatilineales > Aggregatilineaceae > DATAMF01. The sequence goes on from DATAMF010000364.1 coordinate 10,183, forward strand.
CACCTTCGCGCTGCTTGATGAAAATGGCGAAAACGTGCTGGATTCAGGTAAGCCGGTATCGACGCTGAAAACGTGCGGCACCTGCCATGATACCGCTTTTATCGCCAGTCACAGCTTTCATTCCGATGTGGGGTTGAGTGATTACACTTCGACGGGCGGTTTTTCGGATGGGGAATTATGGGACACCAGTCCGGGGTTGTTCGGGCGTTGGGATCCGCTGACCTACCGCTATTTATCTCCCGAAGGGGATGAACACGCCGATCTGACCACAGCCGAATGGATTCAAGTATTTGGCAACCGGCATGTGGGTGGCGGTCCGGCACAAATCGGCCTGGATGGCCAGCCACTCAACAGTTCGACAGCCGAAGGACTACAAAATTCGATTGTCGATCCGGAAACCGGGGAACTCGTGCCCTGGGACTGGCAGGTTTCCGGCGTGGTGGAAATGAACTGTTTCCTGTGCCATTTTGCAGCCCCGAATAATCAGGCACGCATCGAAAGTTTGCAAGCCGGACAGTTCCAATGGGCCAACACCGCTACTTTACTGGGCACCGGGATCGTGGATCAGGTTGAGGGCGAATGGCAGTGGAACCCGAATGCTTTTAGCGAAACTGGCGAGTTGCGGGAAGAATTTATCACCGTGCAGGATCCAGGCAACGCGAACTGCGGGCAGTGTCACGGCACGGTCCATACGGATAACCGCGCCCCATTAACGCTGGATGCCGGGAGCGCTGATCAATGGAGCACACTCACCACCGGACAGGTGTTCTCGCCGCAGCGCATCTCCGAAAGCGGCCTGAATCTCAAAGATAAAGAGGAACTCGCGCGCTCCTGGGATGTGCATGCCGAGCGGGTAGTAGGCTGTACGGACTGCCACTATGCCCTCAATAACCCGGTGTACTATCAAGAATCGGAAGACGAGCAACTGGATTACCTCGAATTTGATCCGCGCCGGATTGATGTGGGCGACTATCTGTACCGCCCACTGCACGAATTTGCCAAAGGGCAGAGCGCGCAAAATAATCTGGCGTCGGAGTTTGATAACAGCATGCGCACGTGTGAAACGTGTCACGACGAAGAAGCCGCGCATGAGTGGCTGCCGTATCAGGACCGGCATATGAGCGCGGTAAGCTGCGAAACGTGCCATATCCCGAAGCTCTACGCCCCGGCACAGCAGGTTGCGGATTGGACGGTGCTCAACGTAGATGGCACGCCGCGCGCCGATTATCGCGGGATCGCTGCCAACGATGGGAACGCGCCGCTGTTGGCGGGCTACCAGCCGGTACTGCTGCCGCGCCAAAACGACGATGACTCGATATCTCTGGCTCCTTATAACTTGATCACCTCGTGGTACTGGGTGTACGGCGATCTAGAGCGCCCCGTACCGATGCGGGATTTGCAGGCGGTATGGTTAGACAAGGATGTCTATCGCGCCGAGGTATTAGCCGTTTTTGATCAGGACGCCGATGGCACGCTGGATGACGGTGAATTGCTCATCGATAGTTCAGAAAAAGAGGCGTTCATTGCAGCCGAGTTAGAAGCACGCGGCCTCGAAAATCCGCGTATTATGGGCGAGGTGCGGCCTTACAGCATCAATCACGATGTCGCCCCGAGTGAATGGGCGATCAAGGACTGCCAAACCTGCCACAGCGATGAGTCGCGCGCGGCTGCACCAATGGTTTTGGCGGATCGAGTTCCGAACGGCGTGATCCCGACCTTCACCAGCAATTCGTCTGTACTGGATACGGGCGAAGTTCAGATCAATGATAAGGGGCAGTTGGTCTTCCAGCCGACGCACCAAACCAAAGCGGTGAATCTGTATATCTTTGGGCACGATAACGTCGGCTGGATCGATGCGCTGGGGGCGTTCCTGTTCCTCGGCACGGCAGGCGCAGTGACGGCGCACAGTGGCATGCGTTACTTCTCGGCTAAACGCCGCGTGGTTCACCAACAGGCCGAC
>DATAMF010000372.1:0-5113 GCA_036260665.1 Aggregatilineaceae bacterium
CGTCGATACCGTCAATCTTTGTCTGACTTCCACCTTGCCAACTGGGTTGGAGGGGAGGACCGAGGGGGTGAGGTTCAAGCTACGCCATACGCCCCGCTTGTCGAAAAAGCAACGGGAAAAAGATGTGGGTAATGATTAGCCGCACACGGAGAAAGGAGGAGCAAGGCGAACCCTACCCCCGACCCCTTCCCGCAAGCAGGACGGGGAGACAAGCGGGGCGTATGGCGTAGCTTGAACCTCACCCCCTCGGTCCTCCTCTCCAACCCAGTTGGCAAGGTGGAAGTCAGACAAAGATTGACGGTATCGACGAAGCTGCCTGTTTTTCAGGGTTTTCCAATGGCTGCCTACCAGCCATTGAATTCCTTGCAGTGCCCCGGCCCACCAAAACAAGCCGTTGGTAAAGGGTTACCTTCGGCGTCGAGGCGGTTGGCATCGACGTCGTTCAGATTCACATCCTCGGCAGCCGTGACCGTCACGCAGTCAATCGCCGTGAAGGGATGAAGCGGCTCGCGGCGCTGTGACAGGGGCGCATCGGGATTAAAGTAGTTGTAGGTCAGGCGGCTGATCTCTTCGATCAGTTCCCAGAGTTCAATCGGGACACTGTAGCTGACATCGGTATCGGGCTGATAGACAAAGATGGAAATCACATAGTCACCGCCGGGCGAAAAGACAATCGCGGCATCCCCGGTAGTATCGAACGACCAGCCGTTTTTGTGGGCGATTTTGGTCCCCTGGGGAACGCCTAATTCAATCAAACGATCAATGCGGTTGCCGCTTAACACTTCGATCATCTGCTGGCATTCGGTCTGGGTGATGTCGTCGGGATAGATGGTGCGCAGCCCGGTATTCGAGTTGGCACAGTCGTAAATTTCGGTGAGCAGCATGCCCAGATCGCGGGCGGTGGTCTGCGAATAGAGATCGGGCTTGACGGGCAAGCTGGTATCGGCAGGCACCTGCGGGCGGCAAACGGGCCATTCGCCGCGCGGCCCGCCATCGCCCAGATCAATCGGAGCGCTGATGAAGGTGCGCACCGCGCCGAGTTCCTGCGCCGTACAGGATACCTGATTCAGCCCGGCTCCCAGCATGGTATTGGCATCGGCGGAGACTTCCAGACCGCCGGCGACCTGCATCAGCAAGTTCGAGGCGGAATTGTCGCTGCATAGAATCGATGCCGTGAGCAAAAAGGCCACATTCGGGTCCTGATCGACGATCAACATCTGGCGGAACAGATTAACCATGATCGGGATTTTGATGGTGCTGGCGGCGCTGTAAACCACGTCGGGCTGGATGGTGACTTCTTCGCCGGTTGAGAGGTCCATAATGTAAACCGAGCCGACGGTTTCTGGTCCGTTGTAGGAAAAACCGCGCGCCGCCATGAGGTTCAAAATGGCCTGCCGCAGGGTGTCGATACTGCCCGCATCGGCTCCGATTTCGGTTACGGGAAGCGTGACGCGGCGCAGTTCGGGATCAGGCGAACGCAGGGCGGCATCAATCGCCAGGGCGGCGTGGGGAATATCGAGTTGAGTGCCGGGGGTGCCGGAGACAAAGGTTAACGAGGTGGGATCAAAATGAGCCTGGCCCGACACGGTATCGTAACGTTGGGCAAGCTGCTCCAAAAAGGTCTTGAGTTCGCGCTCGCTGTAGGAGGCTTCAAGCGGCACTGTCACCTGTTTGACCGGCTCATGCACCAGATAGTTCCAGAAACCGACCCAAAAATCCTGTTCCTGGCTGTTCTGTTTGCGGGCCTCCGCCAGCATTGAGTCGGCATTGGGGGTAAAACCGATCTGAGCCGGGCTGAGCAAAATCTTGCTGCCCTGGTAGGACAACTCGACAGGTTGAGTCACATACATGATTTCCAACTGCTCACGCGCCTGATTTTCGTCCAAACCACCCAGAGGCAGCCCCGCAATCGTCAGGCGGGTGGGCAGATCGTCCTTTGTACTGCTGTACTTGGTGAGTTCGATCATACCAAGGGCAATCGCGGCCAAGAGCATCAAGGACGAAAAAATTTCAAGGACCGGAATCTGCGGCCCACGCGGGCGCTCACCTAATCGTCCGTAATCCATAGCTACTTCTCCTCAAACGCCGCGCGAATCGCCTGGGTGTGAACGGGCACCAGTTTGGGCAGATCGTCGCACGGAGTCCAGCGATAACCTAACAATTCGTGGCATAAGTGAATCGGTTCCAGCGGGCCAGCGGGTTCCATTAAATACACCACATCCATGTGACCACGCCAGAGTTTCGGCTGCTGCACGATCAGTGGGCGGACAGCACGCACACGCAGCCCGGTTTCTTCCAGAAATTCACGCTCGACGGTTTGGGCTGGATTTTCGCGGCGACCAATCCAGCCGCCGGGGAGTCCCCAGGGGGTATAGGGATGGAAGAGGTGCTCGACCAGCAGCACACGATCTTCATTCACCAGCACGCCGATCACGCCGATGGTAAAACGGGGCTGCAAGCGACGATAGGCGCGCTGAACCACCTGCCCCAAACGCGGATAGCGGCGGATGACAGTCACCAGCCGCCGCCAGAATCCATGTAATTCGCGCCTACCCTGAGCCGTCACGGTCACTCCGTTGTGTGGCGAGTTTTTCATAACCATCCATCACGAAAAACTTCTCGTCTATAATACAAAAAAGGCCAGCAGCGATCATCTGGCCCCCCAAGATGGAGCGACTATACCGCGCGTGGGGGCGAAATGCCAAATCATGACGAGGCGAGTATAATTCAAACCAATCTCTTACCAGCGCGCCTTGCAGCCGTTGTGATGGCGGTGCGCGCGGTTCGCTCAACCGTGCTATACTGAAACAGATTTCTCCACATAATCCAGGGGACTATTCAGGGACTCTGCGCCCGATTTTATGCATTTATTTACGGAGCCTACCGGCGAACTGATTTACTTTCTGGCGGTGATCGCCGTCAGCCAAGCCGCGCTATTGATGGCGCTGGGGCAGCGACTGCGGGGGAAACATGAAACGGCTGCCGGGCGCTATACCGTCCTGCTGACGGGAACGGTGTTGGCCTGGGTCGCTCTGATGGGCGGCGGCATCTATGCGCTGGTGAGCGATATGTCGGCGGCGGCGATCCTGCCCCCGTTGGAACGGGCAGTCAATATGCTGGTAATTATCTATACCAGCGCGGCTTTGCTGGCCGCCGACAGCCCCAACTCGGAGCGGCGGATGTGGGTGATTGTCACACTGCTCAGCGTGGTGACGATGGCCGCGTATGGGTTTACGGCGAACACCTGGCAGCCGCTGGCCGATAGTAAGGAATTTAACGAACACACGCTTGGCTTTGTGTGGACGTTTGTGCCGGGGCTGCTGCTGGTGGGCGTGGTGGCACTGCTGTTCACCCGGTATTAAGAAACGGCTGATATTCCCCTGAAGATGCTGTATTTTCTCGTGCTGCTGATCGGGTACAGCTATACGACGATCCGAATCAGCGCGGGAAAACTGGACGGCAATATGTCCGGGGAACTGCGGCTGGCCTTCCTGGCGGGAATGCCGATGGTCGTCACGGTAGTGTACCGGCTGGTGCTGGAACGATTGAGCGCGGCGATTGATGAAGTGGCAGAATACGCGGAAGCGGTATCCAGACCACAGCCTGCAATTATGCTCGATCAGCCGACACCCCCCCGCCCGGCACGCGGTACCCCGGCCCCAACCACCAGTATGTACGGAACGGCGGAATCCATGACGCTGCTCAAAGCGTTGGGGATTATGCTGGAAAAGGAAGATCCCGAAGCGATCCCCCGGCAGATCACGCTGGCGGTAGCGAATGTGCTGAAGGCGGATATTACGGCCCTTGTGTCGCCCGAAGATCAGGGCTGGGCGGATATTGTGTCGGCCTACGATAACATCAAACAGCGGCAGATTCCGGGGTTGGCAATTAACCTGGAAGAACAGCCGACTATGGCGAAAGCGATCCAGGAGCGGGCGCAGAAAAAACTCGTGCCGGATCGGGACCTGGATGAACTGGTTGACCTGTACACGCGGTTGGATGTCAGCCAATTGGGACCGGCCTACCTTCAGCCGATGTTCCGTGCGGGGCAAATGGTGGGCGTGCTGGTCGTAGCGCTGCCCTACAGCAACCGCGAATTGCAAGAAAACGAAACCGGACTGCTCGAAGGTCTGGGACCGGTAGCGGCGCGACTGTTGGTCTTGAGCAAGGCGGCACAACAAACGCGCGTCTCAGCCGAAAGCCAAGCGATCCAGGCGATTGTGGAAGGGGCCACGCCGGGCGAAGTGGACCAGGGAAGCGTGTTGGCGGCGCGGCAGGAGATGCAGCAGAGTCTCGAACTGGCGCAGCAGCAGATCGCGGAGCTGAGTCATCTGGTACGAGATTTGCAGGTGGAACTGGATTACGAGCGGAACCGGATGGCGCAACTGGTCGAGGACAGCGACGAAAGCCTGACCATTTCACAGCGGATCGCGACGCTGTCGCAGGAACGCGCAGAACTCGCCGCCGAACGGCACCGTCTGTCGCAGGCTCTGCAAGAAGCGCACGCGACCCTGGTCAGCGCGACGGCGCAGGGCGACGAAGACGTGTATACCACGATGATCGAAACGCTGCGGCACGAACGTGATGAACTGCAAGTCCAGAAGACCAAACTGGAACGGCATCTGGAAGATATTCGGACGGCGCGGGAAACGACGATCCCGAATACGCTGCGCGATATGCTCAACGAGATGAGCGAGGAAAAAGCGCGGCTGTCGCTGGAAAAGGATGAAATCCGGCGCGAACTGGATACCGTGCAGAATCAACTGTCAGCGCTCGGATTCGAGGGTGGACCGCTGGCGGTGGCGAAAGCGCTCGGCCAACTGACCGAAGAACGGGCATATTATCGCAACCGGGCGGAACGAATCGGGCAGGAGCGCGATCTGCTGCTGGCGGAACGGACCAAACTGGAAGAGCAGATTCAGCGGGAAGCAGAACGTGAGGCCCAGATGGGCGCGTTGGAAGCCGAACTGCGACGGTTGGCAGCGGATCGGGAAGCGATGATCAACCAGCGCGATCTGATGCGCACTGAACGAGACGAACTCGCCAAAGCGCGCGATAACTGGTCGGAACAACGCGGGCGCGTACTGGTCGAAATGACCGGACTGCAAGCGGA
>DATAMF010000385.1:0-5308 GCA_036260665.1 Aggregatilineaceae bacterium
TTTGACTGTCGGCGGCAAACGGTTCCCAGCCCTCTTTCAGCATGGCAACCACCGCGCTGTCAAAGTCGTTGAAGTTCTTGCGCTGCACCCCGCCGGGGGCGAAGATCATCACGCCCGGCCCTTGCACACGTGCCATCATCCACATAGTAACCCTTCCTCCTCTCAAGCAAGCTGTCGTTTCGGTCAGGATAGTATCGATCAGTCACCGGACGGGACCGCCGCGCCCGCCGGGACGATTGTTTCGGTGGATTCGGCCAGCACTGGCTTCCCGGCACGTTCCGCCGCCAGCACACGCTCCAAGGCCGCGATCCCAACTTCGAGCATCTTCGCATCGGGTTCGCGCGTGGTCAGCTTTTGCAGCCATAAATTGGGGCGGCTGATCAGGCGGATGATCGGGTTGGTCTGGTGTTTGGCCGTAAACCGGATGTATTCGTAGGCAATGCCCGCAATCGGCAGGATCAGCCCCAGGCGTGACGCCAACAGCCAGTAGATTTTATCGGGGCGTCCGGTGGCGGTGTGGATCAGAACCGATAACACCACGAGAGTCAGCAAAAAGGCCGTACCGCAGCGGGGGTGCTCAATCGGATAGGCGGCGACCTGATCGGGGGTCAGTTCCGCGCCCGCTTCGTAGGCGTTGATCGTCTTGTGTTCCGCGCCATGATAGCCGAACAGCCGCTTGACATCCTGCATATGGCCGATCAGCCAGATATAGCCGGTCAGCATGCCGAGTTTGATCAGCCCTTCGATCATGTCCGCCGTAAAACGACTCTCGACGCCCGCCGCTTCTTTCACAGCGGCGGATGCGGCAGCGGGGAGCAAAAAGAACAGGCCGATGCCCAGCGCCAGCGAAACCACTACCAGCCCGACACCCGCCGCGCCTTCCAGTGAAACCTGGACTTCTTCCTCTTCCTGCGAGACATCCGCCGACCACATCAACGCTTTCGTACCGAGTCCCAGCGCATCCCAGAGCATAACCAGCCCGCGTACAAAGGGCATCCGCGCGGCGCGACTCCGGTATACCGTGGCATTCAGCGGAAGTTCGCGCACCACAATTTCGCCCTTCGAGTTGCGAACGGCGATGGCGGCGACATACTGCCCGCGCATCATAATCCCCTCAATCACTGCCTGACCGCCGTAGTTAAACGGCTTCAATTCCTGCTCCGCCATATCCATTCTCCATCCACAGTCTAATTACGTCTCGGCAGTCAGATTGTGCCGTGTTGCCAGCCGGTTGGCAAATACCATTAGTCCAGAACCGCAGACGATAATGATCACGACCAGCCCATAGGCGGTGCGAATCCCGACGGCGTCGGCGGCAGCAGCCAGCAACTGGGGCACGATCATAATGGCGGATGAGACGCCCACCGATAAGATCGCGGTGGCGGTAGTCGCCTGTTTGGGGACGATGCTCAGCGCCAGCGAAACACCAATCGGATAAAGATTAGCAACGCCCAGGCCGCACAAAAACAGTCCGAGGACGTTGAGCGCCGGGAGGGGTGAGAGCCAGAAAATCGGGAAGCCCACCGCTGTCACGCCGATGGCAACCGCCAGCAGAGCATCACTGCGCATGGTGCGCGCCAAGCGACTGCCCGCAAAACGCCCGATCACCATCGCCAGAAAAAACAGGGTAATCAGGCTAGAGGCGTCTTCTTTGCTGAAATCGACCACCTTATTCAGAAAATCCGCCGCCCAGAGGATCATGCACCATTCGAGGGCCACGACGAGCAGCAGCGCGGCGAGATAGGCCCAAAAGACGGGCGGCAGCGGACGCCGGGCGGCTTCCCGATTCGCGTCGGAGATAGGTTCGGATTCGGGGAAGGGTTCGCGCCAGAACATCAACAGCAGGGTGCCCCAGACAAAAACCATGACATACAGCGCCCCACGCCAGCCGAACCCAAACCGTTCCAGGTTGCCGGTCAACATGGGGGCGAACATGGTCGCAATGCTGGCGATCACATTGGCTTCGGCAATTGCCACCATCCGGTGTTGGCCGTGGCGATCCGAGAGCGCGGCCTGGATCGTGATCAGGAGGAAGCCGCCCCACAGCCCCATGATAAACGCGCCGGGAATGGTGATCCAGAGTGAACGCCCCCATACCAGCAGCAGAACGCCAGCAGCCATGCCTGCCCCGCCCGCCCAAAACGTGATCCGCCTGCCCCAGCGGTTCACGATCCACGCGGCGGCGATTCCATTGATCATCACACCCAACGCGACAGCGCTCGAATGCAGGCCCGCTTCCCAGTATTCGAGATGCAGATCATCCTTCAAAAAGGGCATGGCAGGGCCAAGTACGGCTTCCAGATAGGCGAAATAGCCCAGCATCAAATACGCCAGCCAGGTAAAACGATCACGAGCGAAGGGTTGTGTCATGAAACCTCACAGGATGGTTGCACAGGCTAAACATCCTAGCATAACGCCGAGGCACAGGGGTGCAAAAATCTTCTATTCTTCGTTCAACAGGTAGAGACGGTTATCCTCCACACGATAGAGCATGGGCGCGATGAGAATCCGGGGATATTTGTCACGCAGACGGCGGGCTTCACTGAGCACAAAATCGATCTCGTTGGTGATCTCAAACATGGGGGCAAAACTCATAAAATGTTCCTCGGCCTGCGATGCAGTCCAGCCAGCGTTGATCACCAGATTTTCGATGAACTGCGTTTTGCGGGATACCAGATTGACCATGCCGCAGTGGTTGTGGCCGATCAGGGCCAGCGCCGTGACGCCGCCCACCGCGATGGCATAGGACACTTTGAATTCGCTGTAGCGGAGATTAGCCCCTCCGGTGCGGATGATATAGGCAAAGTTATCGGGAATATGGAGCGATTTCCGGTTGTCCATACACATGCCGATCAACAGTTCGGCGCGCGTATAGACATCCAAGGGGCGTGCCAGATTATGATATTCCAGCAGGTGGCCGATGGGGGTGGATTGGTAGACCGGGAAAATATCGTCAGGATGTTGGATCGGAACCAGTACGTCGCGCTGCATGGTTGCTCCCTGGTAAAGGTGTCATGGATCAGAATATAAAGCAATGTCGGAATATGGAAAATAGCGTTAAACTGAGGGCCAGATTTTTTTGCGTAAGGAGTAGATTTAGATGGAAGCAGTACGCTTGGGGGTGATCGGTGGCTCCGGCCTGTATCATATGCCCGAACTGACCGATGTCCGAGAAGAATTAATCGAAACGCCGTATGGTCCGCCGAGTGATGCGATTCTGATCGGGACGCTGGCCGGGGAACGGGTCGCGTTTTTGCCCCGACATGGGCGCGGGCATGTGCTGACGCCCTCCGAAGTTCCGTACCGGGCCAATATTTACGCGCTCAAACAACTGGGCGTGGAACATGTGATCGCCGTCAGCGCGTGCGGATCGCTGCGGGAAGAATTCGCGCCGGGGCATATTGTGGTCCCGGATCAGTTGGTGGACCGGACACGCGGGGATCGTCCGCCGTCATTTTTTGAAGAAGGATTGGTCGCGCACGTCGCCACAGCCGATCCGTTCTGCAAGGAACTCAGCGCCGTGCTGGCAGATGCCGTGCAGGAAGCGGGCGGCACGGTTCACCGGGGCGGGACGTATATTACTGTCGAGGGACCGCGTTTCAGCACACGCGCCGAAAGCGCTCTGTATCGCAGTTGGGGCATGGGGATCATCGGCATGACGACCTCGCCCGAAGCATTTTTGGCGCGGGAAGCCGAAATGGGCTACGCGGTGATGGCGCATGTCACCGATTATGACGTGTGGCACGAGTCGGCGGATGATGTCTCGGTGGAACTGGTGATTCGCACGCTCCAGGCGAATCTGCGGCTGGCGCAGCAAGCCCTGATCAACGTGGTGAAGCGGCTCCAGGCGAAACCTTTACCGGACTGCGCCTGCCAGCATGCCTTAGCGAACGCCCTGATTACCGATCCGCCGAAGATTCCCAATTCCACCTTGCAGCGGTTGTGGCCGATTGTGGGCAAATATTTCGAGTAACGAACCCGTGAGATAGACGCCGCTCGATCCGTTATCATTCTCCGAGCACGCTCCTCGGAGAATTGTATTTTTGGGGTAATAGCGCCGTTTGTGGTAGGCTGGATTACATTGGGCGACAAAAAACCTTATCCCTGGCCCCTACTCCCATAATCAATTTCGCTAAGCGGATCAGGCAGGTGATTCCTGGACAGGATAGTGAGTTCTCAATGGGATGAAATACCGCTGTCACCCGTCCGGCAGGAGCGCGGGCTGTTGGCGCTGGCGGGGTTGTTCATCCTGGTTAACCATGTCGCGCTGGTGATCGTGCGCGAACAGCCCTGGTATAACCTGTGGCCGGTGCTGGTTTGGGTGGTCAGTGCGGCGTTCGGACATGCCTTTCTAAGCCGCCAACTGCCAGACCGCGATCCGCTGATCTTCCCACTGGTCATGTTCCTCAGCGGGTGGGGGATCAACCTCGTGTCGCGGCTGGTGCCCTCGTATACGGATCGCCAGACGCTTTGGCTGGTGGTCAGCCTGGGCGCGATGCTGGCCGTCACGACGTTCCCGCGCGATCTGCGCTGGCTGCGGCGCTACCGCTACACGTGGCTGTTCGCCGGGTTGGGTCTGCTGGTGATGTCGATTCTGCTGGGGCAGAATCCATCCGGGCAAGGGCCGCGCCTGTGGATCTGGCTGGGCTTCGGACGCATCTACTACCAACCCTCGGAACTGCTCAAGATCGTGCTGGTGGTGTTTCTCGCCAGCTACCTCGCGGAACACCATCAAGTTATGCGCGGCGGATCGTTTCGTTTCGGATTCTGGCAGTTTCCCTCGCTGGCCTTCCTCGGCCCCGTGCTGTTGATGTGGGGCGTGTGCGTCGTGGTGCTGATCTGGCAGCGCGACCTGGGTACGGCGACGCTGTTTTTTGTCGTGTTTATGGTGATGCTGTATCTCGCCAGCGGACAAACGAAACTGCTCGCGGGTGGGCTGGCGCTGCTGATCATGGCGGGCGTGGTGGCCTATAACCTGTTCGATGTGGTAGCGCTGCGCGTCAATATCTGGTGGAATCCCTGGCGTACCGCCGACACCGACGCCTATCAGGTGGTGCAAAGCCTGATGGCGGTAGCAGCAGGCGGCATCTTTGGACAGGGAATCGGGCAAGGCCAGCCGACCATCATTCCAGTGGTTCACAGCGACTTCGCATTCGCGGCGATTGGTGAAGAATGGGGCATGGTCGGCCTGTTCGGGGCGCTGCTGGCAATCGCGGTGCTGGTCGTGCGCGGGATGCGGATCGCGGTGCAGGCGCGGCAGCCGTTCAAAACGCTGCTGGCGGCAGGGCTAAGCGTGATGTTGGGCGTA
>DATAMF010000395.1:0-6440 GCA_036260665.1 Aggregatilineaceae bacterium
ATACGCCCCGCGTTCAATGCCCGTCCTTCGTAGGGGCGTGGGCTTGCCCCGCCCGCTTTTCCCCTCCTTTCTCCGCGTGCGGGGAAAGGAGGCCGGGAGGATAGGGGTGAGATTCGTAGGGGCAATTCACGAATTGCCCCGCTTGCCATGCAGTCTAATCCCCCGCTTCACTGGGGACGGTTGGCTGCTTGCCACGCGGCAGCCCACCCGGCCACCACGTCCACCGCCCCAACAGTGCCGTCAGTGCCGGAACCAGCATCGTCCGCACCACAAACGTATCGATCAACACACCTACCGACACCGCAAACCCAATTTCCGATAGTCCTTTGATCTCTCCCGTTGTCATCGCCGCAAACGTTCCTGCCAGGATAATCCCCGCCGACGTGATAATCGACCCGGTTGCCGCTACGGCGCGGTGGACGCCTTCGCGCGGGCCATGTTTGCCGACTTCTTCCTTGACGCGCCCCATCAAAAAGATGCTGTAGTCAATTCCCAGGGCTACCAGGAACACGAAGGTGAAAAATGGCATCCAGAACGTCAGTTTTTCGATTCCCAGCACCACCTTGAAGAACAACCCCGTCAATCCCAGCGTGAAGGTGAAGCTCAACACGACAGTAGCGATCAGGTACAGTGGCGCAACTGCACTCCGCAGCATCAGCAGCAGCACCAGGAAGATGCCGCCCATCACAAATCCAAACGCCTTAATCTGATCCCGGTTCATCGTATCGTGAATATCCGTGACCATCACCGGATCGCCGCTGATTTCGGCTTCTCCGTTGCCCTCATACCGCTTCAGGATGTCCCGAATATCGGTAATCGTATCCATCGCTTGATAACTGGTTGGGATCACATCCAGCACCACTTGCAACCGGTAGGCATTCCCATTATCCGACAGATAACGCTCGAAAATAGGGTCAAGTCGGGCGAACAAATCCCCGGCTTCCGTCGGCAGAATATACGCATCGGGCATCGCGCGGAAGCTTTCCGCCAACCCCGCCAGGGTGCTGTCCACTTTCGCCAGGCTGTCACCCGCCAGCGCTTCCAACTGCGGTTGGGCCGGTTCAACCAGAGTCATCAAATCGCTGATCGGCAGGGTCGCCTCGTCCATTTCCGCGAATCGCGCCGCCAGGCCGTTCAGCGCCCCGATCAGCTCGTCCTTCCGCGTCAGCAGCGCGGGTAGTCCCGCCTCCGCGATCTCGTTGAGTGTAACATAACTCGGATCGCCCACAATTTCCGGGAACCGTTCACCCAGCAACTTCAGATACCCCTGTGCAGCGGGCTGCACCAGCGGCACCAGCGCCGGATCGATTTTGGTCAGATCCAGCGGCTGTGCCAGGGCGTTCGCCGCCAGCGCCAACTGCCCGTCCACGCGCATCAATCCGCCTAACTGCGTCAGCGTGGACTGTATCGCAGCGTAATTCTCATCTTCCACAATCGCCGGGAACCGTTCGCCCAACACATCCAGATACGCCGCCATGCTTTTTAGCAGCGTCACGACTTCCGCCGGGTCCGCCGTCAGCAGGTCGGTTTCGGCCAACTGCGCGCGGATCGCCTCGATCTGCACATCGGGGCGCAGCAGGCCATCCAGGTCCTCGTCCTGGCCGAACGGGCTGTTCATGCCGCGCACCTGCCCCACTCCATCCAGCGCCGCGAGTTCATCCGTCAATTGGACGATTTCCGCCGCCATCGTCTCCGCGTCCCGCTGGGTCACGGTGACATCCATCGGCGTGATCAAGCCCTGGTCCATGTGTTCGCCCAGCACATTGAATCCCACCACAGCGGGTTTATCGTCGGGCAAATCCTTGACCGCATCATACGAATAATCCAGGCTCAGCGCGTAGATCGAGAACGGAGCCATCACCACGATGATCAGTACAATGGCGATCACCGGGCGGCTGCTGACCTGTTTCGAAACCCATTCATACCACTGCCCCGTTGCGCGGTGTTGGGCTTTCCCCGGCCAGAAGGCACGTTCGCCCAGTGTCGCCAGCAGCGCCGGAGTCAGGGTCAACCCTGCCGCCAGCATCACCAGCACACCAATTGCCAGCGCGGGACCTGTCGTTTTGAACAGTCCCATTTCGGCCAGTGACATCGCCATAAAACCGACAAAAATCGTCCCGGCGCTGCTGGTAATCGTCTCCCCCACAAGCTGCACCGTATGCCGCGTCGATTTCGCTACGTCCTTCTGATCGGCCATCTCTTCGCGGAACCGGCTGATCAGGAATAGGCAGTAATCGGTCCCCGCGCCGTACAGAATCACCACCAGCAGCACGTTCACATAGCTGGTGATCGTCATCACCTGCTCCCCCACCCACGCGACTAATCCGCGCGTGATAAAGTAGGAGATCGTCACCGTCGTCAGCGGAATCAGCGGGCTGACCGGCGAGCGGTAGATCGTCAGCAGCAGAATCACCACCAGCGCCACCGTCACCCAGATTGTTCGGTCCACGCTGGTCCGGATCGATTCATCCGTTTCGATCACCACCGGCGATGATCCGGTCTGGTGAACCTTGACAATCGACGGCGTATGCGCATCCAGCCAATCATTGATCGCGTGGATAGCGTCGCCGGTGCGCGGATCAACGTGCCCGGTAGCCAGATCGACCACTACAATCGCAATTTGTTGATCATCCGCTACGGTCAGTTTCTCAACCAGTTTATTCGTGGTCGGGGCCGACACGCGGACAATGTTATCAGGCGCGCTGTCACTGTTCAGCCAGTTTTCCAATTCCTGAATGAATCCCCACACTGCCGGATCATACACGCCCTCATTTTGACTGGCATCCACCACCAACACCGTCGAACCGCTCGCATATTGGCTGGGGAAATTCGTGCGAAAGACCTCTTCCGCTTTCTGATAGGGCGCATTATCCGGCAGAAAATCCGCCTGATCCGAACTGGCAACATCGTTGATATTGGGCGCGACCAGCGTAATCAGGATCGCCAGCCCGATCCAGCCCAGGACAATTGGTGTATGGTAACGAACAGCAAGCCTACCCAGACGCTCAAACATAGGTTACACTTTCCTCCTGATGACAGGGAGTTAGTAGTGCGCATCACGATCAATACTTGACTAACGCGCCACTTATGTACACAATGTATAGGATATGCGTTTTTTGAGCTTTGTCAACGCTGAATTTGCGCATCTTGTATTTTAATGAACAGGTGTCTATGCTGCCCCAAAATGATAAACGAACCGATCGGCGCGTCCAGCGCACCCATCAACTGCTACGTGATTCATTAATTGAACTGAGCCTGGAAAAAGGCTACGATGACGTTACGATTCAGGAGATCACGGATCGCGCCAATTTAGGCCGGGCCACGTTTTATCTCCACTACCGTGACAAAGACGATCTCCTGCTCCAAACCTTGCAGGAAATTGTGGATGACCTGCTTCAACAGGTCGGACCGCAAATGGAAGGGATGTTTCTGCGGGGGGATATTGCGCCGCTGTTGACCGTCTTTCATCACGCCGAAGAACATCGTGTTCTCTATCAAATCATCTTGCAGGGGCGCGGCGCGTCCACCATCGAACACCGTCTCCGCGAGTACACCGCGAGTCGTTCCGAATCGTTGATCGAAAAGCTCCTCCAGGGGGACCCCAGCCCGCTGCCTATCGAAATCGCGGGCAACTACATCGGCAGCTCGCTCTTGGGTTTAGTGGAATGGTGGCTGGAAAAAGATATGCCCTACACCGCTGAATATATGGCCCAACTCTTTTTCGACCTGTGCATCACCAGCATTATGCGCGCCTTGGGCAAAGAACAACCGTAGCCGGTTGCCGCCCCAGACCATGCCGCGCCCGCTGTGCCCCTCCTTTCTCCGCGTGCGGGGAAAGGATGCCGGGAGGATGATTCGTAGGGGCAATTCATGAATTGCCCCGCTTGCCTCACCAATTGGTGTCAACTGAAGCCGTTTTTCGGCGGAAAATATCCGAAATACAGGCGGTTTGTAGGGGCGCTGCTTGCTGCGCCCGTTTTTCCCCCTCGCCAACTCGGTTGGAGAGGGGGCAGGGAGGATAGAGGTTCCCCTACTAAATCGGACAAACAACAACCCCCACCGCACCCGGTCCGGCATGCGCCGAAATAGTTGGCCCCGCGTCCACGACCAGGGAATAAGCCGGACGCAGTGTATTTTGCATTTGGCTGCACAACCGTTGACCGAGATCCGGCACTTTGGTGTGAACCACACCCACCCACACCGTCAGCAGGCCCTTAATGTCTTCCAGCACCCGCATTTGCATATCAATCGTGGCCCGTTCACGCCCCCGCACGCGTCCGCCAGGGACCAGCAGGCCCTCTTTCAGCATCAGAATGGGTTTCAGGTCGAGCATCAAACCCAACATATATTGGGCCAGGTTCACCCGTCCACCCCGGTGCAGATACGACAGGTTATCAAGCAAACAATAAAAATGAGACTGCTTGCGCATCCGTTCCAGCGTTCCCAGAATAACAATTTCGTCTTGTCCAGCTTCCGCCATCTGCGCCGCCCGCAGCGCCTGGAACCCCTGCCACAGCGAGATGCCCCCACTGTCATGCACCCGCACCCGTTCCGGCGCAACCTGTTGGGCAGCCTGCCCCGCGATCTCGAATACTCTACTAATCCCACTGGATGCGCTTACCACGATCAATCGATCCTCGTTGGCGATGAGCGGGGTGAAAAAGTCGCTGTACTCCTCCACCGATAAGGGTTCGGTGCGCGGCACTTCCGGCTCATCGGCCAGCAGATCATAGAGCGCTTGTGTATCAACGGCATCCGTTCGCACCTTGCCCGTCTTGAGATAGACCCAGGCCGGAATAATGTGAATTTTATGTTGGTTAACCAGTTCAACGGGCAAATCAGCAATGGTATCCGTGGCGATCTGGATCATGGCGCTCTCCCCTTTTCAAAATATAGTCTTTGTTGGTCTTTTTCAGCCTTTTCAGCATAGCACAAATGTGGTGTACCGCCATTTTCAACCGGGTTGAAACCCTGGTTGCAATGCGGGTTGCGGTGGAACTAAACCTGTGTTCCTTGTGTGTCGTGGTTATTCATGGTTCAATTGAGAACTATTCTCAATAATTGAGCTGATATAATCGCATGGAGAAAACATCGATGTGGGTATCTTTGCTCCTCACTTTTCGCGAAGGTCTTGAAGCCGCGCTGTTGGTCGGCATTATTTTTGGAACACTGCGCCAATTAGACCGCCCTGATCTCCACCGGATGACGTGGGCCGCTGTTCTGCTGGCGGCCACATTGAGCTTTTTGTTAGCCGTAGCGCTGCAAATTGCCGGAGCCGAATTTGAAGGTCGCGGCGAGATGATTTTCGAAGGCATAGCCATGTTACTGGCGGTGAGTGTCCTCACCTGGATGATCTTTTGGATGCGCCGCCAGTCGCGCACGCTCAAAGCCAAAATCGAAGCCGATATTCGAGTTGCTATTCGCCAGGGTCACAACTGGGCGCTGTTCAGTCTCGTTTTTGTGGCGATCCTTCGCGAAGGCATCGAAACCGCCCTGTTCCTGACTGCCGCGAATGTCGCCAGCGGCGATGGTTTTCTGACGCTGCTGGGCGGTCTGATCGGCTTAGCCGCCGCCGTTCTCATCGGCTGGATGATCTATGCGGGTACGGCGCAGCTCAACGTGCGGCGCTTCTTCGATGTGACCAGCATTTTGCTGCTCATCTTCGGCGCGGGCTTGTTCGCACACGCCTTGCACGAATTTGCCGAACTCGGCTGGCTGCCGGCGTTGGCCGAGGAAGTCTGGAACCTGGAATCCGTGCTCAGCAATTCCTCTACCGTGGGTGGCCTTCTGCGTGTGTTGGTCGGCTACAACGCTTCCCCCACACTGATCGAAGTAATCGGCTACTTAGCCTATTGGGGCATCGTGCTGTTCGCCGCGAACTGGTGGGCCAACCGCCCAGCCGTCACACCATCACCGGATTTTGCCGCGTGATCCAGTTGTACAATTTAGCCTATTGCGAAACACTCTCAATAGGCTTATAATCTTCTTTGTTCAAATGTGCATCAGCTTTATTGAGGTTTCTGATGGCTTTTCACACCCAGGTTTGCTCGTGTATCTGTCTCGCCATACCAGGCAAGCAGCGCTTGTGGTGTGATGCTGTAGGCTGATCACGACGTACACAGTCGTCAACGATGGATAAGCCGGTCACGCTCTCAGGTGTGATCGGCTATTTTGTTTCTAAGTGCATATCGAGGAAAAACATAATGACTATCTCGCAGAAAACGAACATCGCCCAGAATGTCACCGAACTGATCGGCAATACACCGCTGGTTCGTCTCAACCGGATCACCGATGGCGCGCAGGCGACGGTGGTCGCCAAGCTCGAATACTACAATCCCGCCAAAAGCGTCAAGGATCGTATCGGCCTCGCCATGATCGAAGCTGCTGAGCAGGCAGGCAAGATCACCAAAGATACCATCATCGTCGAACCCACCAGCGGC
>DATAMF010000404.1:0-3125 GCA_036260665.1 Aggregatilineaceae bacterium
CCCGCTGGCCGGAGCTTCCGCCCGGCGTTTGGGAATCCAACACGCTCGGCAACCATGATCGCACCCGCTCGATGGATGGATGTTCATCTCGCGCGGGATTCCGGCAGTGTGCGGCTTTGGTCCCAACGGCAGCGGCGTGCATGCTCCCGGCGAATATGTCGAACTGGACAGCCTTTTCGACAGCACCCGCATCCTTGCCCGCGCCGTGCTCGACTACCTGGGCATCCTATAGTCGTGTTACCATATGAATTGTGCTTTTTCTGCAAAGGATCGTATGACCATGCCCGTACCTACGTGGTGGCAGGATGCCGTTGCTTATCAGATTTACCCGCGCTCGTTTGCCGATGCCAACGGCGATGGCATTGGCGACATTCCCGGCATGATCGACAGGCTGGACTATTTGCAGTGGCTGGGCGTGACCGTGCTCTGGATTTCGCCGTTTTACCCATCGCCGCTGTTTGATGTTGGCTACGACATTTCCGATTATGTCGCCATCGATCCCGACTACGGCACGCTCGAAGACTTTGATCGCCTGCTCGATCAGGCGCACCGGCGCGGCATTCGGATTTTGCTCGATCTGGTGTTGAACCACACCTCCGATCAGCATGAATGGTTCATCCAATCCCGTTCCAGCCGCGCCAACCCCAAGCGCGATTGGTATATCTGGCGCGACGGCAAAAACGGCGGCCCGCCCAACAACTGGGAATCGATCTTCGGCGGCCCAGCCTGGACCCTTGATGAAACCACCGGACAGTATTACTACCACATGTTTTTCCCCGAACAGCCCGATCTGAACTGGCGCAATCCCGAAGTGGTCGCCGCTATGTTCGACGCCGTGCGCTATTGGCTGGATCGCGGTGTGGATGGTTTCCGCCTGGATGCGCTGGCATCGCTGTTTGAGGATGAAAATCTGACCGACGCCCCGACGGACATCTCCATGACCGATCTGATGATCGAGTATTATCTCAACAAGCGCCCGCCCAACCAGCAGAAAGCCTTACAGCAAAAATTCCAATACCAGCGCGATCTGCCCGAAACGTATGAGATCATGGCCCGGCTTCGCCAGATCTGCGACGAATACCCGGATCGCGTCCTGTTGGGCGAAACCAAAGAAACCACCTACTACGGCAGCGGTGATGATATGCTGCATTCGGTCTTCAACTTCGACCTGACCAATATCGGCACACTCGATCCGGCGGCAATCCGCGATCTGCTGCTCACCCGCTGGCCGGAGCTTCCGCCCGGCGTTTGGGAATCCAATACGCTCGGCAACCATGATCGCACCCGCGCGATGGAACTGTTCGGCGCAAACGATAAGCAAAAAATGCAGGTTGCCCTCGCCCTGACCATGTTCCTGTGGGGCACGCCCACGTTTTATAATGGCGAAGAGATCGGCATGCGCAGCCTGGAAATGCCCACCGTTGAGGCCTTCCGCGATAATCGCGGCCCGGCAGCCTATCAGGTGCTGCTCGGTCTGGGTGTTGCCGCTGAAGGTGCGCTGCATCAGGCCAACGAAATCAGCCGCGACAAATGCCGCACGCCCATGCAGTGGGCCAACGCGCCGAATGCCGGATTCTGCCCGCCCGGTGTGCCGTCCTGGCTCCCCATCAACCCCGATTACGCCTCCGGCATCAATGTCGAAGACCAGCGCCGCGATGCTTCATCCCTGCTGAACTTTTTCCGGCGGCTGGCCCTGCTCCGCCGCGATCAGATCGCCCTGCGGCGCGGTGATTTCCGCCTGTTGAACGATACCGATCCGGTGTTTGCTTTCTGGCGTGATACCGTGCTGGTCGCGCTCAATATGTCCGGCGCACCCGCCACCGTTCAGATCGACGGCGCGCAGCATCTCCGTCCGATCTTTTCCAGCGCGTCTATTCCGGCGTCTGTTTCCGGCGGTGGAAGGCTGACTCTTGCGCCCTATGAAGTCTTTGTCGGGGGACAAAACTAACGTTAAAATTGAGGCCTGAATTGTAAATTATTGAAAGGCCTATTCTTTATGTTGAAATTCCCGTCCAATTTTATCTGGGGCAGCGCCACCGCTGCGTTTCAGGTTGAAGGTGGTGCATGGGAAGATGGGCGCGGGGAATCGATCTGGGATCGTTTCTGCCGCACGCCCGGCAAAGTATTAAACGGCGATACAGGAGATCGTTCCACCGACCATTATCACCGCTGGCGTGACGACATCCGCCTGATGCGCGATCTGGGCATGCAGGCCTACCGCTTTTCTGTCGCGTGGCCGCGCATCCTGCCACAGGGGGACGGCGCGGTCAACGAAGCCGGACTCGCCTTCTACGATCAACTGGTCGATGCGCTGCTCGAACAGGGCCTCACCCCGTTTCTGACGCTCTACCATTGGGATCTCCCGCAGGCGCTTCAGGATCGTCAGGGCGGTTGGGCATCACCAGCCATCGTTGATCAGTTTGTGCATTACGCCGACATCGTATCTCGCGCATTGGGAGATCGCGTCAAACATTGGACGACCTTCAACGAGCCGCACGTCGTCATCAATCACGGCCATATCCAGGGCGAACACGCCCCCGGCTTGAAAGACCGCTTTATCGGCGCGCAAGCCGGACACCATCTGCTGTTGGCGCATGGTCACGCGGTGCCCGTGCTGCGCCAGAACGTCGGCGCGGATGCCCAGGTCGGCATCGTCTACAACTTCGCCCCCGTTGATGTGATCGGCGATGACCCCGAACTCCACCGGCGCGGCCAAATCGCGGATGCGAAAGTCAACCGCTGGTTTGAAGACCCGGTGTTCAAAGGGCACTATACTCCCATCCTGCTGGAACTGCCCGAATATGCCGCGCTCAAAATCGGCCCCGACGATCTGAAAATTATCAGCGCCCCCGTCGATTACATGGGCATCAATTATTATTCCCGCATCGTCATCAGCGGCGATCCCAACCAATCCGAGAATGTGCCGGTCAACCTGGAACATACCCAGATTGGCGCAACCAACCGGACGGCGATGGGTTGGGAAATCTATCCCGAAGGTTTATACCGCCTGCTGAAGTGGCTGCACGCCGAATACCCCGGCACGCCGTTTTACATCACCGAAAACGGGGCCGCCTTTGACGATGAACTCGCCGCCGATGGCCGTGTCCACGACGAACGGCGCGTTA
>DATAMF010000412.1:0-4040 GCA_036260665.1 Aggregatilineaceae bacterium
GGCACCAGGACTGATGGGTGTCATCGGCACGGCGGGGAGTTCATTGGAGCGTACCGGCATGGTGAAAAAGTTGGTCGGTTCACCCGTCGAACCCTGGATTGCTTGCCCGAACGCTTCGGAAAACGCGGTACAGGTGGGGAAACGGTCCGCGGCCTTTTTGGCCATCGCGCGGCCCAGAACATGGGCGACGGCGTCGGGCACATCGGGGCGGACGACCTGCGGCGGGGTGGGCAGTTCGTGCAGATGTTTGTGCATGAGGGCGTAGGGCGTCGGGGCTTTGAAAGGCGGCTCTCCCGTCAGCAGCAGATACATCATAGCGCCGAGCGCGTACTGATCGGTGGCCGGGCTGAGGTCTTCGGCGCGCCACTGTTCCGGCGACATATACGACGGCGTGCCCATCGAGACGCCAGTTCCGGTGAGGGTGCTGGTGGATTCCAGGAGCTTGGCGATACCATAATCGACGATGTAGGCGGTGCCCTGGTTGTCAAACATGATGTTGCTGGGTTTGATGTCGCGGTGCAGCACACCCTGAGAATGGGCGTAATCCAAGGCGCTGGCAAGCTGGGTGAGCAGGGTGGATAATTCGCCTAGGGAGGGCAGCGGCTCGCTGGTTTCGGCGCGCTGGGCCATCCGTTGGGCCAGGGTGCCACCGGTGAGCAGACGCATCACCACGTAGGTCAAACCGTCTTCGGTGCCGTAATCGTAAACCGGGACGATATGGGGATGTTCGAGGCGGGCGGCGGTTTCAGCCTCACGGGTGAAACGCTCGATATAGTCGGGCTGGAGCGCCAGTTGAGGGGAGAGGATTTTGACCGCGACCTCGCGCTTCAGATTGATCTGATAGCCGCTGTACACGACGGACATGCCGCCAATGCCTAATATATAGCGGAGTTCGTACTGCCCAACCATTTTCCCATTCAGATTTTGCATGCTTCACCTTTCCCCTCTGTGCTTATGATCAGGAATATAGGGGAACAAAGTACAGGGTGCAATGAGCCAGGTGCTCTATTTTTTTATTGGGCGACGGTGATGGTGATATAACGATAATCCTCGGTGCCATTCGCCAGGATCACACGCAGGGTATAGGTGGTGGTGACAGCAGGGCATTCCTGGCGCTGGTCGTGCCCGACTGCGCCTTGATTCTGGTAGTACACTTCGCGGATGCCTTCGACATCCCAGCGCAGGGTGACACATTGGCCGCGCGCAATGGTGGTACGATCCACGGTGAAGGTGATCGAGGTGGCAGGCAGAGGCAGGGTGTTGGGAGCGGTGTACACGGAGACCGACTGAATCCAATAGACGGTGGTGCCATCTTCGGTGGAGCCATCGGCCACCCAACCGCTGCGGCCATCGTCGAAACGAACGGACCACCAACGATAGCCATCGGCACAGACCGCCGATCCGGTGATGTCCAGATGATGCTCTTTGGTGTAACGGTGGACAATCGAGGCGTCAAAACCGGGCGACGAACGCAAATTGAGTCCATTTCCATCGGATGTAATTTCGGCTGTCGCACCGACGCTGACCAGCGAAATGGGAGGCGCAAATTCGCAGCCCTGACCGCGCGGCGTGGGCGAGGGAGAAGGCGTTGGGGTGTCGGTCCAGGCGCGGGCGGCGTAAGTCTGGCTCGCGGCGATGGCGGTGAGGGTGGTGTCGGTGATGGTCTGCACGGTCTGCTCATAATCAGGCGTGGGAGCGGTGCGCGTGAGCGCATCCACTGTTTGGAGCATGGCAACAAATACGGTGGTTTCGATCTGAGAGTCTGACGCTGGTTCGTCGGTGGCCGAGATGAGAGCGGCGCGGGGGTCGTTTGGGTCGGGAGTGGCTGTCTTGCGGTCCGAATCATCACCGGACAAGACGCCGGATAACAACAGCACGACTACACCCACGATCACCAGCGCGGTGGCGGACAGGCCGACCCAGATGCCGGTGTTGGCCCGGCGGGGAGGCATGGTCGGGCGGGGCGCAGTCGGCCAGCGCTGATAATTGGGCGGAGTCGGGCGCGACTCGCTGGCGGGTGGATAGGGCTGGACCGGCATAGCGGTAGGAATATAGGTGCGCGACTGGTCCACCGCGCGGTTGGTCGTGTCGCCCGTGTTCCCACGACACGCACTCTCAAAGGATTGGGCGAATTGAGTAATGGATGGGAAACGCGCCGCCGCGTCTTTGTTGAGGGCGGTGTGAACCACCTGGGTGAGCGCATCCGGGAGGTCGGGGCGGAGAGCGCGTAAGGGGGGAGGCTGCACTTTGAGATGTTGATACATCAGGGCTTCCGCGCTGGAGCCATCAAAGGGCAGGCGTCCGGTCAGCATGGCATAGGCGATGATGCCGAGAGCGTATTGATCGGTGGCCGGGACGGGCGTGGTTCCCTTCCATTGTTCGGGAGCCATGTAGGTGGGCGTACCCATCGCCAAGCCGGTGGCGGTGAGATGTTTGGTGGCTCCCAGCAGACGGGCGATCCCAAAATCGACAATATACGAGTTGCCCTGATCGTCAAACATGATGTTGCCGGGTTTGATGTCGCGGTGAACAATATTACGGCGGTGGGCGTAATCGAGCGCGCTGGCAAGCTGGGTGAGCAAAGCCGACACATCGGCAGGAAACCAGGGCCGGCCCAAACGCTGGGAGAGCGTGCCGCCGGTGAGCAGACGCATGACGACAAAACTGATGCCGTCCTGGGTGCCATGATGGTAGATCGGGATGATGTTTTTGTGTTCGAGGCTGGCGGCGGTTTTGGCTTCCTGGTTAAAGCGGGCGAGATAGGTGGGATCGGCGGCGAGATCGGGGGACAGGACTTTGATCGCCACTTCGCGGTTGAGGCTGGTTTGATAGCCGCGATAAACAGCGGCCATACCGCCGCGTCCAATGATGTCCTGGAGTTGAAATTGTCCCAGTTTTAGCCCGGTGAGTGTGAGGATGCTCATCCATGAAACCTGCTTCGTAACCCAAACCGCTGTGGTTTAGTATAGGACATTGGTCACTGCGGCGCAAAAGATGGCAAAAGAGAGTCAAAAAAAGGTACAGATGCGAAAGTCCACTTTTTTCTCCTGGTTGAGAGTCATTCTTCCGGCCATGATCGGGGTGGTGGTGCTGCTGGTGCTGGGCACATGGCTGATTGATGAGTCGTTTGCGTGGCAAAACCGGCAGATCGATCCGCGCTATACGGCATTCAAGGGATCGTGTTATTACGCGGGCGACGCCCGAAATTATATGCGGATCGCGCTGGATGGGTATTCCAACTATGCGCCATCGCTGTCGCCGCCACACATGACGCTGCTGAATGACCGAAGCTGGTGGCCGCTGTTCCCACGCGCGATCAGTTGGGTGATCGCGCTGGGCGGGGAGGCGTGCGGCGGGCGGACGGTAAACGGGATCGCGCTGGTGGCGCTGGTACCGATCTTCCAGGCGATCACCGGGGAGCGGCGGTGGTGGCGGCTGATGGTGCTGGGGGTGCTGCCGTCCGGGGCGTGGATGTATGTGGGAGAGGCGGATTCGTTTTTTCTGGCACTGAGCGCGGCGCTGGTGTGGATTATTTTACAGAGCGAACGGCATCCACGGTTGGCGGGGATCGGTGCGTTGGGGATGGGGATCGTTGTTGGGCTGGCGAAACCGAACGGACTGGCACTGATTCCGGCGCTAGGGGTGTGGGGGATCGAAAAGACGATCCGCTATTACCGCGCCGAGCCGGGATCGCGCTGGCGCGTGGTGAAGGATGGGAATCCGGCGTGGGCGGCGTGGCTGGGGGCGCTGGGCGTGCTGACAAGTACGGTGTGGTGGATTTATCAGACGAGCGGATTCTACCCATATTATGTGCTGATGCTGCAACGATCCTTGTGGTGGCGAGAATTTGAGGGCGGGAATCCGTCGTCGTTCGCGTACACATTTTACCTGGCGATCCAGACGGCGCGGAATGGGTTCGGCGGGATGCTGGAATTGCAGCGGATGGCCGAACTGGCGAGTATGGTGCTGGGGCTGGCGCTGGTGTGCGCGCATCTGCCACCGCGCTGGCCGGGCGGGGAACGGATTTCGATCCCGCTGCA
>DATAMF010000419.1:0-4925 GCA_036260665.1 Aggregatilineaceae bacterium
ATTGAATGTCACAAGTCGTGCGAACCACGCTGAACTGCTCACGCTGTGGGCAGACTTTTCCGGCGATAATTGAGCAGATTGTTGATGCAGGGTTGGACCCCCAGGCCAAAGCGCGCTTTTTATCGGGCCGGGTGAACATGGTCACATGCCCGAACTGCGGCCATACCTTGGCAGTGGGCACTCCGCTGATGTATCACGATCCTGATAAAGAACTGCTGCTGGTGCATGTGCCGATGGAACTGAATATCGCCCCGCAGGAACGCGAGCGCGTGATCGGTGATCTGACCAAGCGCGTGATGGACAGCACCCCGAACGAAAAACGCAAGGGTTATCTCTTCCAGCCCAAGCCCGTGCTGACTATTCCCGGCATGATCGACATCATTCTGGAAGCTGACGGCATCACCGCCGAGATGCGCGACGCTCAGCGCGAAAAAATGCGCGTGATGGAAATGTTCTTGCAGGTCCGGCCCGACCAGTGGCCGCAGATGCTGGAAGAACAGGGCAGTGTGGTGGACTCGGAATTTTTCCAGATGATCCTGCTCACCGCCGAAAACGCGGCCCAGACGGGTAAAGAGCAGATGGCTCAGGGACTGATGTATTTGTACAACTTCCTGATCCAGAATTCGGAAGTCGGCCAGCAGGTGATGCAAGCCGCCGAAGCGCGTGATGCCGCCGTGCATGAGATGGCCGAAGAATTGCAGTCCTACGGCGATGATCTCACTCGTGACGAATTTTTTGCGATTGTGCTCAAATACGCGGACGATCCGGATCGGATTCAGGCGTTGGTCGGGCTGATGCGCCCCGCCTTCGATTATGCCTTCTTCCAGGAACTCTCCGAGCGGATCGATCAGGCGTCGGGCGACGAAAAAGCCCAACTGGAGAATCTGCGCGAACAGGTGTTAACGCTGACGTCGGTCGTGGACCAGCAGACGCAGGCCGTGTTACAGCGCGCCACCGATACGCTCAAAGTCATTATGTCCGCCGAAGACCTCGACGCCGCGATCCGTCCGCGCCTGGAAATGGTCGATGATGCTTTCCTTGCTGTCCTGCAAGCGAATATTCAAGCCGCCGAGCAGCACAACGACGAACGCACCGCCGAACGGCTGCGCGAGGTGTTAGCCAAAACGCTCAGCATCATGCGCGAGAGCGCCCCGCCGGAAATTCGCTTCATCCAGGATTTGATGTCCGCCGAGGATGACGCCACCGCCAACGAGTTAATCGAAACCCAGGCCTCCAAATTCAACGGCGAACTGCTCGAAATTATGGAAGCGATTGCCCTTGACCTGGAAGAAAACGGCCAGGATGATAACGCCGAACGGCTGCGCGCCATGCGCGATTATGCCCAGGGTTTTGTCAGCGCCTCTGAATAAAAATTAAATCCCCGCTCCAATCGCGAGCGGGGATTTTTTTGCTTATTCCGCCAGTTCCAGCCCGATCAACACCGGATCATGATCGGCGGCGCGGTACGGGGCGGGATCGTAATACGCCTCGACATGCTCATCGGTTTTATATTCTTCGTTGTAATCCAGCACGCGCGCTACATCGGCATTGATATGCCAGTGCGTCGCGCCCGTAAGCTGCGGCATCAGGCTGGGGCTGGCGAGGATATAGTCCAGCGTGCCCATCTGCCCCATGTAGACATACGAATAGTCACCGGGGACAAAATGCTCGGCGGTATCGGTGAACCCGGCGGCGAGAATCGTCTGGATCGGGTCTTCCATCGCGTAGGCATTGAAGTCGCCCATCAGCAGTACATCATTATCCCAGCTCTGGCTTTGCACCACCTCGACAAAGGCCAGCAGCGCGTCAGCCTGCCGGGTGCGTGTGCCGTTGTAGCAGCTTTGCCCATCATCCTGATCGCCGTCATCGCCGCGCGCATCGGTGCAGCCTTTGGACTTAAAATGTACCGCGATCACGCTGAAGCGTTCGCCCGTTGCCACCACATCAAACGTCTGGGCGACGGGCGGGCGGTTGTGGATCGGATCGTAATCGGCCATTGACGCTTCCACCGGGATCACCGCTGCCGGGCGGTACAGGATCGCGTTTTTGATGTCGTCGCCGCCTTCATCTGGCAAGGGATAATCTTCGGGATCAGGAATGTAAGCATACGTGCCTTCGCCCGCAATCGCATTCAGCCCATTGACCAGATCGGCCATCGCGCTGTCCGGCCCGCTGCCGTCGTTTTCCATTTCCATCACGGCGATCACATCCGCATTCAGCTCCAGAATGACATTAATCGTTTTGTCACGCTGGCGGGTAAATTCGTCGGGATTACTGGCCCCGCGCGGCGTGGGGAACTTTGTGCCGTTGAAGTAGTTCAGCAGATTGAGACTCGCCACGCGCACCGATCCGCCGACTTCATCCGGCGCGGCGGGGCGGGGATTCGTCACCGTGAAATCGAATGGCTCCGTCGGATAAATCAGGTAGTCGGAATAGGCATGATCGATCACGCCGGTCAGCCCTGTGATCGTATCTCCGGCGCGAACCGTATTGGCCGCGCTCAGGCCGCCGCTGGGGTAGGGGATGAAATCCGGGTTTTCCGTGCTGCTGCCATCATCCAGCACCAGCCGCCGCTGATCGATCTCCGCCTGCATTGCCACCGCATCCGGCCCCGGCGCGACCACCTGTGTCGGCTGGACCAGCCGCCCATCCGGTGACAGCACGATCTCGCTGTAGCGTCCCAGGTTATACAGATCGTTGAGCGTCAGCGGTTCGGGGATCGTGACCAGCATCCCCTCGTAGGCTTCCAGATTGGCGACGGGCAGATCGAGTTCCACCGGGGAGGCGCTGACTCCGGTGCTGCACACGGTTACGCTGGACGGGCGGCGAATCTCGGTTAAATAGGTACCGTCGCTGCCTGCCGAATATTCAAAAACCTTGCCCTCGACGCGCACGACATCCCCCGGCATCACGTCCACTTTATCGCCGTAGACAAAAATTCCCTCGGATGTGGTGGGATCGTCGTCCTGCTGGTCGATCTCTTCCTGCATAAAAAAGCCGTCGAGTCCGCGCAGAAATTCACCCGTCACAATGCCTTCGATGATGACGGTCTGCCCGGTGATCGTGCTGGTAGCGTCCGTGCCCTGAATCTCATGGATCAGGGTGGCCGTTTCACCGCAGGCGGTTTGTAACGGCGTGGTGCGCGCCATCACCGGGAGGGGCAGCGCGATAATCAATAAGACAAAAAACGTAAGGGTTCTTTTCATCATATTTTTCCTTCCTGTGCTCGTTTAACCGATTTTCCACCCACATCTTTTTCACGTTGCTTTCTTAGCGGAAAGATGGGCGGTGCTGCTTGCTGCGCCCGCTTTTCTCCCCTTCCTGCTTGCGGGAAGGGGTTGGGGGTAGGGTTCGCTTTGCTCCCCTTTCTCCACGCGAGTGGGGCAAGGGGCCGGGGGATAGGGGTTGCTTATCATTCCCCCGCTGCCGCCGCGAATGCCGCCCGTGCGACTTCGGCAGCCACGCCCGGATTAGCTTCGTTTTCCAGTACCACCACCACCGCAATCGCGGCCTGCTGTTCCGCCACACTTTGATCCACAAACCCCATAAACCAGGCGTAGGGCGTCGGGCGCGGCCCGGCATACGATAACCCGCTGTGCCCATATAAGACGAGATTCCCCGGTTGGGCCTGCCGCACGGCTGGACTGGTCGCCGCCGCTTGCAGCATCGTCAGCCGCACCGCCTCCGCCACGTCCGTTCGCAGCAGCGCGGGCTGGAATGCGGAAATATTCACGTCCTGCCACTGGGTTTCACCAGGAGACCGGATGGCATCGACCACATGCAGCGGGACGGCGTTTCCCTGGTTGGCAATGGCCGCGACGACCTGCACCATTTGCAGCGGTGTCACCGTCAGATCGCCCTGTCCGACAGCCGTGCTGAGCAGTTGGTCCGAGGTTGAACTGCTGCTCAGTGGGCGCGGCGGGATGCCCCCCTGGGTTTCAAAGCCTTCCAGTTTGGGCTTGTCCAATAACCCGAACACGTCCAACCGCTGCCACAAATCACCCGGTTTAATGGTACCGTTCAGCATGGCGTCTGCGAACGGGGCCGGGCACCCATAAGCGTAGGCTTCCGCCAGCGTGAGTTTTTGAGTCGGCGTTTGCGCCTGGCAGGTCAGCTCCAGCCCGTTCAACTCGACGGTATCCCGCACATCCGGTAGATCCTCGTTCAGCACATACCCGGCGTCGGTGCTGAGGTTCGGATAGGCCGAAAGGATTGTCACCAGCATCACGGTTTGCAGCGCGCTGCCCGGCTGGTACAACCCCGCGATAGCCCGGTTGAGCAGCGGTGACGTGTCTTCATCGCGCGTCAGCCGGTCCCAATCATCCTCGACCTGATTGGGATCGTATTTCGGATGGCTGACCATCGCCAGGATGCGCCCGGATGGCACCTCGACCACGATCACCGCGCCGCGATGAGTGCCCATCGCCTCAGCTACCGCAAGCTGCACATCCAGATCAAGCGTGGACCGCACATCGCCGCCCTGCTGGGCGCGGTGCAGCGTTTTGTCCCATTCCTGTTCCAGATCACTTTGGACGTTATCGCCGCGTAACTGCTCGTTATACGCCGCTTCGATCCCCGCCTCGCCATACTTCAGGCTGTAATAACCCACCGCGCCCGCTGCTTCAGGATAGGGGTACACCCGCTGCCGGATTCCGGTTTCGGTTTCCTCGCTGAAGGCGAGTTTTCGACCCTCCCGATCATAAATCGTCCCACGATTGATGCGCTGTTCTTCGATCACCAGCCGCGCATTGTCTTCGCGGGCCAGCAGACTTTGGCCCTGGATGACGATCCAAAAGGTAATGCTGAGCGCGACAGCGGCAAACAGGATCAGAAGGGCTGTGGTCAGGCGGTTGAGTTCAGAGATCATACGTTTCCTTCTTCGCTGAGGACCAGCAGCAGTCCGGCGAACACAAAGCTGGTCAGCA
>DATAMF010000424.1:0-25439 GCA_036260665.1 Aggregatilineaceae bacterium
CCACAACCTGCATGGTATTGATAATTCCGATCCCGCCGATCAGCAGCGATACCAGCCCCATCACCGTCACCAAATTGTTCAGCGTGTCGGAAATTTCGGTATTCTGCTCTTCGAGATCGGCGATGGTCGTTGTGCTGACGAACGGATACTGTGTATTGAGACTCTTTGCAACCTGTTCAACCTGTACCTGATTGGGCAGTTTGATGAAGATAGAGTCAATGCCTGCGGCGGGATTTTCGAAGGTGGGGGCCGTGCTGAGATCAACCATGAAGTATCCGAACAACGCGCCACCAATATTTTCGATCCCACCTTCAGCGTCATCCGGCAAAATGCCGCGCAGCGTGAAGTCAAGATTGGATCCGCTCAGGCGTACCGTGTCACCAATCTGCGCATCCAGGGTATCGGCCAGTGTGCGGCTGATCACAATATCGCTCGGTTCCCGCAGCAGTTCACTGAGCGGCTGGTCGTCTTCAGATACTCGTTCCCCGTAGAGCGGATACACCTGAGCATCCACAATGATCGGGGCCACAAACATCTGCTCTTGATTGGTGCGCAGATCGTTAATCGAGACGGTTGACATCGGTCCATGACCGCCAGGAATAACTTCGCGGTACGTGATCTCCGTACCTGGGTAATTGGTATCAAACCAGTCCCGGATGGTTTCCACTCCAGCCGCCGTGTAGAAGAAAGCGGCCTGCTCATTGGTCTCCCGGCTACTGAACAAACCCGAAGGTTCCGGTTTTTCGATCAGCCCTTGCTCCCGCGCGGCATCAAGAATGCTGGTCGAAACGTCGCGGTCGGTGGCGACACGCAGTTGAATATCGCCGCCGTTACTTTCTTGGACGCTGCCCGTAAGCGAATCCTGGATCATCACACCGAGCGTTTGCAGGCTGACAATCGCGGCGACACCTGCCGCAATGCACAACAGCGCGAAAATCGTGCGCTGCCGGTTGACACGCAGATCGTTGAAGGAATGGCGCACATAAAAACGGAGTTTGGAGATCATGCCTTGCCCCCGATCACCAGAGCCGCGTGTTCGCCTGTGTTCCGCTTGAATAGCTGTACACTCGCCAACTGCGCCGATGAGCGGGGATCAATGTCATCCGCGATCCGGCCATCCACCAACGCAATCACGCGGTCAGTTTGCGCCGCCACATTCATATCATGGGTAACAAGAACCACGGTGGTATTCAGGGTTTGCTGTACCTCGCGTAAGGCGTTCATAACCAGCGCCCCGGAAATGGAATCGAGATTCCCGGTTGGTTCGTCGCAAAGCAGCAGGGGCGGGTTATTCGCTAATGCCCGCGCGATAGCGACTCGCTGCTGTTGGCCGCCCGAAAGTTGGTTAGGCCGGTGGTGCATCCGGTCTTCAAGTTCAAGCATTGCCAGCAGTTCTTTGGCACGTTTGATGGGGTCGAAGGCGCGGCGGCGAGCGAACTGGATGGGTAGGGCCACATTCTCCAGTGCTGTCAGGGTCGGAACCAGGTTAAAGAATTGGAAGACAAAACCGATTTTCTCGTTGCGAATGTGCGTGAGCGCGCGTTCGTTTAACCGGGTAATATCAACCCCATCGATCACGACGGTACCGCTGGTGGGGCTGTCAAGGCCGCCAATCAGCCCCAGCAGCGTCGATTTACCACTTCCCGAGGGGCCGATAATGCTCAGAAATTCGCCGCGTTTAACGGTTAGCGTAGTGCCACGCAGCGCATGAACAACAATCTGGCCCATCTGCAATTCTTTGTGCAGATCATGAGTTTCCACCACCGCGTCGCTTACAGATTGGCCGTTTTTTCGCCCATTATTAAGGGAATCCATGAGAACAATTCTCCATACTCCTTTATCGATAACCTGATTATGGGCTGAGGAAAATATGAAATCGATGAAACGAGATTAAGAATGTTCTTATTTTGGCAGTTGAACGGTGAAGGTGCTTCCCTGTCCCACAACACTGTCCACCATAATCTGTCCCCCATGCAGCCGGGCGATCTCCTGCGCGATAGCTAATCCCAGCCCCGCTCCTCCCATGGAATGGTGATGGCGAGCGCGGTCATTTTCGACGCGGTAAAAGCGCTCAAACAGATGGGGAATCTGGTCAGCCGCAATACCGGGACCTGTGTCCGAGATGACAACGAGGACTTGATTGTCCGCCTGATGCGCTTCAATAGTGACAGCACCTCCGTCGGGGGTGTATTTGATCGCATTATCCAACAGGTTCAAAAACAGCCGGATGAGCAGGTCCATATTCCCTTTAACCGTCAGCGCTGGCTGAATCTGGCTCGTCAGGATGATCCCTTTTGCCTCAGCCAGCGGCCTGATTTGATCTTCCAGGGCGGCCAGCCAATCACCGAGAACAATTGGTTCAATTTGGCGCTGTTGGATGCAATAATCCAGCCGGGCCATAAAGAGCAGATCGCCGCTCAAACGAACTAATCGGTCAACCTGCTGTTCCAGATTATGAAGTGTTTCAACATATTCAGCCGGGGTGCGGGGCTGGCTCAGGGTGACACCGATTTGGCCTTTTAGCGCGGTGAGTGGCGTGCGTAATTCGTGCGCAGCATCCCCTGTGAAGCGGCGTTCGCGTTCAAAACCGGCTTGTAGGCGGTCCAACATCTGGTCAAACGTCAGCGCCAAACGCCCCACCTCATCATTCGGACCATCATAGTTCAACCGCTGGTGGAGATCTCTGGTGGTGATACGCTGTGCCGTTTGGGTGACTTCATCAATCGGACGAAGCGCCCGCGATGCCAGAAAGATTCCGCCGATTCCGCCGAGGATCATACCGAGCGGAACAGCGAATACTAAATGTCCACGAACAACCCGAATCAGATTATTCTGATCATAGATGTGCATAACTTGCAGCCATCCGCTCGTGGCACCCTCTGAAACTGGCTGGCTGTAAACACGCCAGTTTTCGTGTTTTTCCCAGTTTTTCGATCCGCGATTACTCACCGTAAAAAAGCCGGGTTTGTCTCCTGGGTTGAGAAAAAGGGCGCGTTCCACGCCGAAATGATCCCAGACTGTTTTCTGATCAGGCGCAAGGATATATACCGAATAATCGTTCTCCATGCCCGCCAGCGCTTCATCATCGGCCAGCACAAGCTTCCCATTGTCATCCGCCATATTTTCTATGATGCGGGTAGCTGCCAGTTTCAGGGACTCGTCGGCCTCTTTCTCCAGTCCTTTTCGGATTCGGCTTTGCAGGAAAGACGCAAAGATCAGCAGAATCGCGCCAAAGGAGAGCAGATACCATAAGGCCAGCCGCATGCGAATAGGAATACGTTTGTGCCAATAGTTATGCCTGATTTTCATCTTCAGAAATGCGGTATCCTACGCCGCGTATCGTTTGAATAAGCGAATAGTCACTCCCAGTGTCAATTTTGCGACGCAGGTAGCCAATATAAACATCCACTACGTTCGACTCGTTATAAAAATCAAAGTTCCAAACGTGTTCGCCAATCTGAGTCCGTGTCAGCACTTGATTGGGGTGCCGCATCAGATATTCCAGCATCGCATATTCGCGCGGGCTTAAATCGATTAAATGCCCGGCCCGGCGCACCTGTCGAGTGGCGGTATCCATCGTGAGGTCCGCAATACACAACACTGGATCAGTTTGCAACGGGGGGGCGGCGTAGCAAGGCGCGCAGTCGTGCCAGCAATTCCGGGAAAGCGAACGGTTTGATCAGATAATCATCCGCTCCAGAATCCAAACCGGCCACCCGATCTTCGATGGTATCGCGCGCGGTGAGCATCAATGTCGGCGTTTTGATCCCACGCTTTCGCAGGTGATCCAGCAGTTGAAGACCGTTCATCCGCGGCAGCATAATATCTAGGATCAACGCGTCATACTCTGCCGCCAGGGCATAAGCTAGACCTTCTTCGCCATCCCAGGCCACATCAACGGCATACCCGGCTTCGGACAAGCCTTGCCGCACAAAATTAGCGATCCCCGCTTCATCTTCAACGATTAACACCCGCATGATTCAATCCTTTCATCTCCCATCAGTGTAAATCGAAATTTTAAGAAAATGATGAAAACCCGTTCTAACACAAAAAAGCAGGTTCTGATGCGCTTGTCAGAACCTGCCCGCTCGACTAATTCGCCAGAACCCTTTTTTATGAGATGACCTTAAGCCATCCACCATCAACATAATAGGTTGAGCCGACGCAGTAGCTGGCGCATGGTGAGCACAAAAAGACAAAAAAATGCGCCACTTCTTCCGGTGATGCAAACCGTCCAATCGGGGCGTTATCTTTAGCAATCTTATCAAGATAATCATCCGGCGTCATCGTGCTGCCCTCGGTGAGCAGGGTAGCTGTTTTTTTCCAGTCGGGCGTTAGAACCAATCCGGGATTAATGGTGTTGACGCGAATATTGTCAGGAATAAGTTCATTGGCTAAACACTTCGAGAACATCACTAAGGCGGCTTTGGTCACGTTGTAAATGGGTTCATAGCCGAGCGGCTGTGAAGCACAGATTGACGCATTATTGATAATTACTCCGCCGCCCCGCTGGCGCATGAGCGGCACAAGACTCCGCGACAACCGGACCGCCGCCATCACATGCAAATCCCAGTAATACTGCCACCGTTCATCCGAAGCAGTCATAATGGTCTCTTCGCTGCCCGTCCCGGCATTATTAATCAGAATATCGATCCCATCACCAAATTCAGCCGTTATGGTGGAAACAAGCTGTTGCAGATCGTCATTTTGCGCCACATCAGCTTTCACACCAATAGCCTTGACGCCATATTTCGCTGCTATTTCACGGGCTTTGGCTTGCACACGCTCTTCATTCCGCGCGCATAATGCCAGGTGTACGCCCTCCTGAGCCAGCCCTTCAGCGACGGCCAGCCCAATCCCAACACTGCCGCCGGTAATGACTGCCACTTTGTTTTTCAGTTGAAGATCCATCGGTTATAACTCCTGAGGTTTTGCAAAATCAATCTAATTCAATCATAACTTTCATATACTCGCCGTTCGATTGCTCGATAGCATGGTAAGCATCCAGGTAGGCATCAAATTTGAAACGATGCGTAATCAGTTCATCCAGGCGGATTTTTCCGCCGCTAACTAGTTCGATAGCGGCCTCATAATCCGTTTTTTGATACATCGCCGTTCCGACGAGATTCAGTTCTCGATCCTGTACATAACCCAGGTTAATAACAGGGTTTTCGCCAAACACACCGACAATCACAATCGTCGTCCCTTTGCGCGCATATTCTACGGCCTGCGTGGCGGTGGTTTGCGCTCCCACACACTCCAGGGTGAGATCGCCGCGATCCGGGCCAAAATGATGTAAGATGGCCTCGTTCAGATTTTCAGTCGAGGTATTGATCGCCAGGTCTATACCACAGGTTTTGGCTTTTTCCAGCTTGTAATCGCTGATGTCCGTTATCATCACGGCCTCTGCGCCAAACGCTTTGGCCGTTTGGGCCACCAGATTACCAATCGTGCCCGCGCCGAGCACTAACACCTTTTTACTTGCGACCTGGCCCCCGCGCCGAACCGCGTGTACGGCAACGGCCACCGGCTCGATCATAGCTGCATAATCGAGCGATAACTCATCCGGCAGTTTAAACACATTCCATTCAGGCAGCGCAAAGAATTCCTGGGCCGCGCCACTGGTCTGAAAACCCATCACCTTGAGTTTTTCGCAGACATGATACATTCCATGCCGGCAGGGGTAACACTCGCCGCATACGACTTGTGGTGTGAAAGTAACCTTATCATTGACGGCAATCCCTTTGATGGCCGCGCCGACTTCGGCCACCACACCGGAAACCTCGTGTCCCTGCACCACCGGATAACTGGTATAGGGATGTTTCCCATGAAAAACGTGAATGTCTGAGCCGCAAACCCCGATTCGCTTGGTTTGCATCAATATTTCGTGATCGCCAATAGGCGATTTTGTAACTTGGCGAAACTCAATTTGACCTGGAGCGACCATAATGGCTTGTTTCATTTTAGTTGGCGCGATTCCCTGTGACTGGTGCCAGGAAGACAGGCGCTCTCCCCTTTCATATAGTTCTAATTATGAACTAAGTGGCAATATCGATTCACTGATTCTACACGGAACAATTCCCTGGCGCGAACCGCCTGTCTCGAAACTGAAGACAATGCTAATGCGTATAAATGCATAGCATAATGAAAAACAACATTTGTACAAAGTAGTGAGTGATCTGATCCAGCCTCTTGTGTTGCCTTTATAATGAAACTTTTTTAATGCTTTGGCACGCGGATGTCCGCATAGATAACCAGAAGGAACAGAGTATGGACTACCAGATCACCTGCGTTTCTGACAAGTTGGTTTTCATTCGCTGGTTTAGTGAACCAGAATCGGTTAAATCAGAGAACCAATTTATCCTCGATCTCAGAACAGTCCTCGATCAGGCCCCCTATCCGATATACGTTCTCTCCGATTTACGCGAGGGACGATTAAAAAATGTGGAAACGATCCGTAAACTGGCCGATTTAATAGAGCATCATCCTCACTTTGCGACTGGTACCGCCTTTAGCCAGGATATCTACACACCGCTGTTTGTTGGCCTTTACTCAAGGTATTCACACCAGGCAAAAACGGAGCGGGGAATTTGGCCCTCGCTGGAAGACGCTCTAAGCTTTTTGGAATCCATAGCCCCAGGCATCACTAAGGGAATTGACTGGGACACGCTGGTTTGCACTCCTGTTCTTGAATAGTAAGGCCATCCCAAGCCAATAATTATCCCACTCATCCGGCTTGACTCCCGTTCCCTCCCTGTGTGCGGTTGGCGACTCGACACTTTTCAAGTGACGAGAGGGGCCAGGGAATAAGCACGATAAAGTGGGGCCAAACGTTGTAGGGCGGCCCAGATCCGTAAGCCCAGACGAAACAGGCTGAAACGGATCGGGCTGTGGCGCGTGGCTTGGGCACGCAGGGAGGGGGTGAGAATAATTTGGCGCAGCCTAAGCTTGTCGCTGAGAATGCTGGACCTCAGGCCGTGTGCTCAGCATACGATTTACCTCCGCATAAGTAAGTCTTCTCCGTTTTTTCCTATAATCTTTTTGCGTGTCTTGTTTTTCTACTCCCCGGAGGCCAAAACGTGTTCAGAGTCATCACTTTTCTAGCTGTTCTTACTCTGCTAGTGTTTTCCCAGACCGCATTAGCACAGGGAACGTTCCAGGAAACGCCACTAGGCGACCCGCTTGGTACAGGCATGTTTGTGCTCTATCACGATCTTGATGTGGGTGCAGACAATATGCCAGTCGCGGTTTGGTCAGATGGAACCACAATTAATGCAGCTCGCTGGGATGGTGCAGCCTGGCAGCCGCTAGGTGACGCTGTTACCAGCAACGGCGAACTTTTTTCTAAGCTCGCGGTTGGCGACGATGGCACCGTTATAATCACCTATCTCTCAACCACCGATGATGGCAGCAGCGCTGAACTTCGTGCCTCTTTGTTTGACGGCACAGCTTGGACTCCGCTCGGCGACGTGATCAATCTATATCAGAGCGGCACATTCAATTTTGACGAGGCGGTTGCAATCACTCCCGATGGTCCGGTGATTGCGTGGCGCGAAGCCCAGGAATTTATGCAGCCAGACCAGTTGTATGTGCGCCTGTGGGATGGTTCAGGTTGGCAGTCTGTAGGCGGCACCGAGTCATTAAGTACGGATGCCTCATTTGAGGCCGGTATATCGGATATTGCCGTTTTATCCGATGGCAGTTTCGCTGTAGCATACGATCAATCCGGCACAACGTCTACGCGCCTATGGGATGGCGCAGCT
This sequence comes from Aggregatilineaceae bacterium, assembly GCA_036260665.1. Taxonomy (GTDB): domain Bacteria; phylum Chloroflexota; class Anaerolineae; order Aggregatilineales; family Aggregatilineaceae; genus DATAMF01. Next base: position 7,764 of record DATAMF010000424.1, read on the forward strand.
TGGCAAACCCTCCCCGATTTGCCAGGTCAAGAGGCTGAAATTAGCTTTTTACGCCTGGATAATGCGCCCGATGGAAGCTTGATTCTGTATCGTTACTACTATGGGACGCTGCAGGATGTCCATCAAGTTGCTGGGGGTGATCCGAATTGGACAAGTCTATCCGAAGCTCTCATAGCAGTGGGCTTAGATGACTCGAGCTATGTAGACGATGCCGACTTAATGGTCCAGGATGACGGGACCGTTTGGCTGGCGTGGTCATATGGCGGAGACGGAACAGCGGGCTTGGTCAAATGGGATGGGACAACGTGGACAGCGGTGAGTGATCCGTTTACATTTATGGAGCAGCCGACGGGTTATAAAGCACCCGTAGCCCTTGGTTCTGATGGTTCGGTCTATTTGGCTCGGTTGAACGAGTCTTTGACCCTCCAGGTTTCACAATTCGCCTTCAACTAACATTCAACAGGGTCGATCCGAGGTCGGATCGACCCTCCTTTCGTCACGCCGGTTCATTTTCCAAATTCCTTTAGCACATCCTCAGTATGCTCGCCGAGACGGGGCGCGCGCTTGATGGGCGGGTGAGTGCCATCCACATGAATAGGCGAACCAGGCACCGTGATCGAGATGTCATCATCTAACTTCAGACGAGCCAGCATCCCCCGTACTTCGAGATGCGGATCGTATGCCAGATCATCAATGGAGCGAACCAGCCCCGATGGAATCCCTTCAGCTTGAAGTGCCTCCAACACGACAGTCGCGGGTTGATAAGCACACCATGTTGCCAGCCGAGGTCGGAGTTCATCATAATGAGCAATACGCTCCGCATTTGTCGCAAAACGTGCCTCATCATCCAATCCATTCCCTACCAACCGTGCCAATCGATTCCATAGCCTGTCATTTCCCACCCCAATCACAATCAAACCGTCGGTTGCCTCGAAACTATCGAATGGAGCGACCACGCTATCAATATTGCCCCGGCGTGCTGGAACTTGGCCCGTAACGCTGTACGTAACTAATGCATTTTCCAGACAGGCAAATAGAGCTTCGACCATTGCCACATCGATATGTGCCCCTTGACCCGTTCGCGTCTGACGCCACAACGCCGCTAGTAATCCTACCGCTGCGGTCAGTCCGGCAATTGCATCCGCGATGGCTGGACCAGTCTTCAATGGCTGGTCAGGTAGTCCAGTTAAGCTCATTAACCCACTGCACGCCTGCGCCACAATATCATAACAGGGACGGGATGCATCCGGCCCGGTCTGTCCAAAACCGCTGATACTCACATAGACTAGGTGTGGACACTCCACTCGGAGTGTCTCGTAGTCAAGACCATAACGCGCCATCACTCCTGGGCGCGCATTTTCGATCAGCACGTCAACGTGAGCCGCTAAGTGTCGCAAAATCGCCTGGTTTTCCGGTTGTGTGACATCAAGCGCAATAGACTCCTTGCCCCGGTTCAACATCTCGAAATAGCCACTGCTCCTCCCGACCAAGGGACCAAATGTGCGGCTGTCATCTCCACCCGCCGGATTCTCGACCTTGATAATCCGCGCGCCGAGATCCGCCAGCAATAAGGTAGCATATGGTCCACAATAAACCCGCGTAAAGTCGAGCACCGTCAATCCTTCGAGTAGTCTCGTCATAAAATTATTGTCTCTCACACCATAATCCAGTAAACTCCGCCCTTGGGTTTTAAACCATATTTAGGCTGGTAGCTGAATGAAAAAACATGTCGGGCTTTTAGCCTTTTTCGCGCTGATCGCGTTTTTGGTCTTGGCTTGGCCGTTATTTCATGCCCGCACCCACATTCCGGGCCGTACGACGACGGACTATTATTACTTCCACTGGGGCTATTGGTGGATACGTCATGCGTTGACCCATGCGGATTTGCAGGTTTACCAGACTAACTTTATTCTCTTTCCGTTTCAAGTCAATTTAGCCTATCACACGCTCACCCCCTTCTGGTTCCCGATCTGGGCACTGACGGAACCGCTAATCGGGACGCTTCCCTCCTTTTATCTCATCTTTGTCCTCTGTATGACTCTGACAGGATATAGCCTGTATTTGTTTTTACGCTCTGAAGGAGTATCGCGCGGATTAGCCTTGGTAAGCGGCGTCGCGCTCGAAACAACGCCTCTGATGATGCACGCGCTGTATTGGGGTTGGATCGATCTGGTGGCGTGGTTTTGGTTACCAGTTCAACTGCTGCTGTGGGCGCAAGTAGCCCGCCATGCGCATCATTGGAAGTGGGGCCTGGCATGGGCGTTACTTCAGGGCGTAGCGCTCTGGGCTATGGGATTAACGGATCTTCTATTTTTTGTCTTTTTGGCGTTTCTGCTGATCCCTTATGGCCTGCTGACTCTGCTCAGGGCGCGTACTTGGCGGCTGCGCTTCCGGCTGTCCACATTGGGAACACTGGTCGTCGGTCTGTCGCTCCTGCTTTTGTGGTTCTTTGGCCCCTTATCGCATCTTTCAGAAACAGATCGCAGCACCTTTGTGCCCCCACCTGCCGAAACCGCGCCGCATCTGACATTCCCCGACGATTTTCTGGATGTCAACATCAACTATGGCGAGCAGTTCGCGGTGGGGGCTTACGTGCTGCCTCTGCTCGTGCTCTCCCTGGCAGTATACTTCACCCCGCTGCGCCGCCGTATTCAATTGAAATGGGATCGCCGTTGGTTCTGGCTGGCCCTGGCGCTGCCCCCTTTGATTATCGCCCTCGGCGCGAAGGTGACGGTCGCCGGACACACATTTAAAAATTACCTGTTTCTGTGGTTGTATGATGCCTCTGGCAAGCTATTTCGTTTCCCGGCGCGGCTGGCCCCGGTTTTTATCATGCTGCTGCTGGTTTTTATCGGCCTGACCTGGACGCCGCTGATCAAAAAGCGCGGGCAGCAGATGGTCGTCGCGAGCGGCTTACTCCTAGTGATCCTATCCAGTACGCATGTTTTGCGGCCCATGCCGATCCGGGAACCACCCCGCCAGTATTCGTTTTATGAAATAATGGGCCAGGAGCAGGAAGAATATGTGGTGCTCGAAGTTCCGGTCGCCGCCGGGACCGGCGAATACTGGGTTGGTGATCTGGACGCCATCGAGCTTCAATTTAACGGGATGACGCATGGTAAACAGATGGTGAACAGTTTTTTGTCGCGTGCTCCCCTGGCAGATTACTGGTACTTGCGAACCGATGATCCGATGCTGAGCTGGTTAGGTCAGCGGCGTTTATTAGAACCGGAATTGGTTGAACAACAGCTTCGCGAACGGATTTTGGATTGGCCTATCGGATACATTGTCGTGCATCAGGATCTGATCGGGATGAATACCTCGATCAATCAGGAGATCATCGGCTACTTCAATTCGTTGCCCGACTTGTTATGTCCGTTTGCCGTTGAGGAAGGGGCCGTCGCCTTTCGAACCACATGGCATCCTGCCGGATGCCCACCCCGTATACCGCGCGAAGTATCGCCCGGCCAATATCAGATCGATATTGGCGCATCTGACGATGTGCGTTACCTGGGGTGGGGTTGGCACTGGCCTGAGAACATCAGCGGTCTCTTACTGCGCTGGACAGGAGAATATCCCCAGGCCAAGCTCTATGTTGATCTGCCGCCAGGGGCCTATGATGTAACGGTGATTGCCCAGGCATTTTGGGAACCACGCATACTACGCCTGCTTGTGAACGGTGTTCCTGCACCGCTAGCAGACAATTCCTCCGATAATACTGCTGCTATCCCTACCAATACCCTTGTCCCGGCAACCTTTACTGTGGATGCCGAGACGATTGGTGATGGGCAGTATATCACCTTGGAACTGGCCTATGATGGTTGGGTAGTCCCGGCTGAAGTCGGTCAAAGCGGCGACACGCGCAAATTAGCCCTGCTGATTGATCAGATCACCTTTCAACGGCATTAATCATAACAGAGGGCTTGCCCCTGTTATGATCCCTCAATCACACGAAACTCAATTCCAGTATAGGCCACTGCCAGCGGACGGGTATCAGCCGATAACCCTGCCTCTGCCGCCGATAGCGTGCTGTCAGCCGTAAGGATAAATTCTAATTTCCCGTCTGACCCTACCATGGGAATATCTAGCGTATAGTCGCCCCAATCACCCGGCGTAATCACCACTTGACCCACTACTTGTCCGTTAGCTGTAACTTGAATAGTCCGTGGCGTATTAAACGCGACAGCACGTAGCGTAATGGTATACGCCTGATCAGGCGGCAGTGTGGCATACAACTGTGTTTCGCCGCTGGTCCAGCGCGCTGGGGTTCCGCCGATTTGCTCTTTCCGGTACCATCCGGGGCCGATAAAGCCCTCATCGCCGGGCTGACCGAACGCAATCCGATAGACTCCCGATTCAGTTTCGGGAGGCGTGCGCGGGGGACATCCTTCTGGATGGCTTGTGGTCCGGTAGAGTACCGCATCCCGTTCCACTTCCATAAAACACAGTGCGGATTGCATATTGAAGAAAGTCAGAATCTCCTGCGAACGATCTGCCGGAAGCCAGTCTTGATGCACAACCACATAACCTATAGGAGCAGTAACTTCGCCCGCGCCCCACTGTCCATTGACCATGCGGGCGAGTTCAGCGCTTGCGGTCTCTGCGTCTAAACCATGTGCGCCCGCCAACCAGCCGATCAGTGGTGACAGTTGGTAGTACCACTCTTCAACTTGAGGAATGCGTGACAGCAGGCCGCTGATCATCCGTTTTTCATGCGTAATGCCGTAAAACATGGCTTCAGGGTGCCAACTTTCCATCGATTGCCATCCCAGGATAAACGTGCCGCTCGCCGGACTCGTTGGAACTTCTAAGACAACATAATCCGCATCTTCGTTGCGCATCATCGTATAAAACTGGTATGGTTGGGGAGGAAGTTTGGTTGCCAGCGGCACAAAGGTATGGGTATCAACGAGATAGGCAACCATGAGCATTCCCACCGGGACCGCCCGAAGCGTGGAATAACGTAACCGTTTGATCCAGGGCGTAAAAGTCTGTCCCACAAAAACAATCAACGCAAAAGTTGCCACCGGGACAAAACGCGCCGGGACACGATATTGCTTATCCGTCAAGTCCGACACCAGCCGAAACGGTATCGGCACCAGTGTCCCGCCAATCGTAATATCCGGCCCCAAAGCCAGAATCAACGGGGGTAGGGCAACCAGCAGCCAGAACCAGCGGCGGTGATTGGCCGAACGCATAAGCAGCGCCATAACCGTCAGAAAGACCAGCAGCATACCAAAACCTCGGGGTTCGCCTTTTTGCGGTTGCCACTCCCAAATCTTAAGTGAGAGTGCAAAATCGCGTGCGGTTTGATAACCAAGCGGTGTGAAGGCGTCCATATCGGCTTTAAGTAAGGGTTGCAGGGGGCCGATCAACCACGCGCATATCAGCACAACAGCAATCGCCAGCAGGCCGTGTAGAACCAACTGGACGCGAGCAGCACGATCTTGAGCCTGGACAAGCGTCAGCAGAGCAAAGGGTCCAAGAAGCAGGACATTCCATAGATTAACCACCGGGTCCGTTAACCACGCGCCCCACAGCGCCAATCCAACCAGCACCGACCAGCCAATCCAGTTCCCTTTTGCTACTCGATACCACAGCAGCAGCACAACCGGCATCCAGAAAAAGCCGATCAGGTCTAAGTGGGTGCCAAGTAACTGACCGCGCATATTGGGCGACAGCATCAAAATAACGCCTCCCAAAAGCGCTAAGGAAGGATGCACGGTTTGCTGTTTCAAAAACAGATAGGTTGTCCACCCTGTCAGCACGACGCTGATCCAGAGGATCAAATTAGTAGCGCGAAGTTGCCCCGCCAGTGGTTCTAAAAGCGCATAGACCGGGAACCAGATGGGCGTTAGGCTATGCAGCGCCAGATTTTGTTCGAAAGGGACCATAACCATTTGGGTGTAGTAGGGATTCTGATCTGTTTCCAGGGCGTGCCTGATCCACCAGTAATTCCAGTTAAAGTGGAAATAGTCAATTTCGGCGGGAACTTGGGTTCCCAGGTTAAAAATCAGGGGCGAGAGCGTAATCACACCCAGCAGTCCAAAAAACAGGATTAAAGCGGACTGCTTCCAAATCATGCGCCACGAGAGCATACGGTTTACCCTTGAGATGGTTAGCTGAAGCGCATTTGATTATGCATAGTTATCCAAAACGATCAACAACCTTTTCCCTGAGCACCAAATCAGTAAGAACCTCTTGACTCACCATCCAAGTTAGTCACTGAAGTTAGTATTCCACGACCATGCCAGCGAAGAACATCCGTGCTATACTCATATCAGTGAGTTTTGACCAGAGCATCATGCCCACTGCATTATTCGCCCGACTCGCGTCGCGAAATTTCCATCCTTTTACGCTCAAAACGACCCTAATGGGGGTTAAAGGGGGGGTAAAAATGAACCGGGGCAAACCATCACCCCGGCTCATCTTATTTTCAAACTGGAATCTGCTCAGCTTGTACGGCAAAGGGATCATAATCCTGTTCCAGCTTCTCACGGAACTGCCGTGTATAAAGCCGGTAGTAGTGGCCGCGTGCGCGCAGCAGTTCAGCATGCGATCCCATTTCCGCAATGCGTCCATTTTCGATGACGAGGATACGATCCGCTCGTTTGATGGTCGAGAGACGATGAGCAATTACAAAACTGGTGCAGTCCTTCATCAGCTGCTCCATGCCGCTCTGGATAAGATCTTCGGTCAAGGTATCCACCGAACTTGTGGCTTCGTCCATAATGAAAATTTCAGGCTTAGCCAGCACAGCACGTGCCAGGCTGATGAGTTGCTTCTGTCCCACCGACAGAAGGTTTCCTCCCTCACCGACTTCCTCATCATAGCCTTTTTCCAACTCGATGATGAAATCATGCGCACCAGCCAGTTTCGCCGCCTGCTCGATCTCGTCGTCACCCGCTTCCAATCGCCCATAGCGAATATTCTCGCGAATCGTGCCGGAAAACAGATGCGGCGTTTGCAGCACCACACCGATCTTCGACTGGATAGCATGCAGCGAGAGCTGAGTATAATCTCTCCCATTGATCCGGATGATGCCGGATTTCGGCTCGTAGAAGCGGCAAACCAGATTCACAATGGTCGATTTGCCGCCGCCAGTCGGCCCTACCAGCGCAATTGTTTCACCGCCTTTTACCTTAAGAGAGAAATCTGTCAAGACAGGCTTATCCGCCTCGTAGTAAAAGTCTACATGCTCAAACTCGATATCACCTCGAATCGTATCTGCCTCAACTGAGCCAGGAGTATCCTGTACTTCGGGTTCCGAATCGATGAGCGAAAAGATTCGTTCTGCCGAGGCGATGGTACGCTGCATTTCCGCATAAATACGCGCCACATTTTGCACCGGCCACAGCATAAAGGTGACATAGGAGACGAATGCTTGGATACCGCCAACGGTCATCCCTCCGACTTCGACGCGCCAGCCACCATACCAGACCACACTGCCGACGGCCACCGCGCTGATAATTTGTACGACAGGCAGAAACAGCGCAGATAGCCAGGCTGCCCGGTACGAGGAACGGTACATGCCGCTTGTTAGTACTGCAAATTCCTCAAGATTCCCGTGTTCGCGGGCCAGCGCTTTAACCACGCGCACCCCCGTGATATTCTCGTTATAAGAGCCGGTGATCTTCGAGTTGAGCTTGCGCACTTCGCGGTATTCAACCAGAATGCGCTGCTTGAACCAAATCGCTACACTAATCAGGATTGGAATCGCCATGAACACGATCAACGCCAGCGGAATGTTGATCGTCAGCATGAAGATCAGCGCCGTGCAGATGTTGATAATACTCCAGACCAGATCCAGCAGCCCCCAGGTGATCAATTCCGCGATGCGTTCCGTATCCGATGTGACGCGGGACATGATCCAGCCCACGGGTGTCCGGTCGAAATAGCTAAAGGACAAGCTTTGCAGGTGGTTAAACAACGCTTTGCGCAGATCGTACTGCACGCGGTGTCCCAGGATGCCCGTAATACAGATGAAGCTGAATACAAAGCTTGCCTGGAAGACCAACATCACGCCATAGATGATAAACAACCGGGAGAGCACGCTTTTATCACCTGGAACGATGCCATCATCGATGATTCGTTTGCCCAGATACGTGAAATAGGCATCTTGTACCGACACCACACCGATCAGCAGGAGGAAGATGGCAACCCATTTCCAGTGCGGCTTAAGTTGCCCCAGCATCCGGCGCAGCGTGCCCGTGGTGAACTTAGTACTAAACTCTTCTTCTTCAAACCGAACGTCAGACACTGGTAATCTCCCTTTCCAGTTCGATTTCCACTCGCGATTGCATATCATAAATCTGCCGGTAAATTCCGGGTTCACTAACCAGATCAACATGCGTGCCGCGCTGCACAATATGCCCCTTGTCCATAACCAGGATCAAGTCGGCATCCATCACACTCTGAATGCGGTGGGCAATCACAAATGTCGTCCGGTCGTGCATGAGTTGTTGGAGTGCATCTCGGATCGAGCTTTCGGTTTCTGTATCTACTGACGAAGTCGCGTCATCCAGAATCAGGATGCGCGGATTCTTGAGCAGGGTTCGGGCGATAGCAACGCGCTGTTTTTGTCCACCCGAGAGCGTCACGCCTTTCTCTCCGACAATAGTCTCATAGCCTTCGGGGAAGGTCATGATCACATCGTGAATAGCTGCTGATCGCGCAGCCGCTTCCACCTCTTCCATCGAAACTTTATGCCCTACACCATAGGTAATGTTTTCACGAATCGAGCGTGAGAACAGAAACGGCTCCTGTTCAACAATACCGATCTGTTTCCGAAGGAAGTGTCGCGGGAACGCGGTTAGCTCGATGCCATCTAGGGTCAGGCTCCCGCTGGTGTATTCATAGAAGCGCGGAAGCAGTTTGACCAGCGTGGTTTTGCCCGACCCGGTTGAACCGAGTAGCGCGATCACTTGTCCTGGAAGACACCGAAATGTGATATCCTGAAGTACCTGGGCATCGGTGTCATATTCAAACGACACGCCATCGAAAGCAATCTCTCCCCGCAGACTGCTTACCGGCGGGATATCGGCTTCACCCAACAACTCGCGGTCTTCCTTTATGATCTCCATCACGCGTCCAAAAGACACAAGACCGGTTGATGTTTGCACGATAACGCGACCCAAATCACGAATCGGCCAGATGACCCAGACAACCATGCCGGAGAATGCAAGATAAGTCCCCACTGTGATCTGTCCATCAATCACCAGCAGCGCGCCAGCAGCGAGCGCCGCCATAGTCTGGAATCCGCAAAGCAGATCTGAGATGGGCCAATAGAAGGAATGCATAAATGTCAGGCGCTTACCGCGTAAGAACTTCTCCCAGTTATCTTGTTCAAAGTGCGCACGCTCGTAATCCTGCCGGGCAAAAGCCTTCACCACGCGCATCCCCGTCAAATTCTCTTGCAAAGTCGTCGAAAGCACGGCTTCCTGTTCTTGGAATGCTTCATAAGCCTTCGAAATTCGACGGAAAAAGAAGAACGAGATCAGCACGACCAGCGGAATAATCACGACTGATAACAGCGCCAGTTTCCAATGTAAGCTCATCAGCGCGATCAGGTTGATCACAAAGATCAGCACAATGCGCCCCAAACCTATCGCCTGATCCGCAAAAAAGCGACGCAGTGCATCTACATCTGAGGTCGAACGCTGAAGCAGTTCGCCAGTCTGATTGTTATCATGATAGGTGAAGGTCAAGCGTTGCACATGATCAAACAGGTAATTCCGCAGGCGCTGCGTAATGCCTTCAGCGGTTCTAGCCGCCAGCGCACCGCTAAGAAAAGTAAATCCTCCCTCGATCGCTGCCAGCACCACAAATCCGAGTGCGACCAGCGGCAGTAGTTGGCTTTCCTTACCCAAAACATGATCGGTAAAGTAAGCAATCAGCAAAAAGGTTGAGGTCTTGGCGATGTTGGCAAACGCCAAACTAATTGTTGCGCCCAAGTATGCGAGGCGGAACCCGGTCATCATATGCCAGATACCGGCCAAGCGACTTTCTGACGGCGTATTTTTGAGAGTGAACAACATAGGTATAGAAGACAATGGGACAAACCTCCGCGAATCGAGTTTTGACCATCGAACACTACGCTCTTAGAGCAAAAAAAATGGAGTTTAGCTACAACAAAATGAGCCTGCTTGATGAGGCCTGAGTCTGGAGGAGCACGCCAGGACGTGCTTGAGTCCTGGTTCTAGCGGAGTTTAATGCACGTTGTAGGTAACACAAATCACCTGTAGGAATTCTACTTTTGCAAAATACCATTGTGAATTATAAGTCTGTTCTTGAATTTAGCAAGCCTCGGCTGAAGAAAAAATAGGTTCAGAATGGCATCCCTTCTTAAGTCAATTCTGGATCTGATGCTTTTTAAGATTATTGGTATGCCTTTCCCTTAATTTCATAACAGCAGTTATAAAAAGAGGGTATTTTTATAAAATACATCTTTCTTTTTATGTAGAACAGATGTACAATAGTGTCATCGTGAGTTTGCGGAGGTCACTCTATGGATAGGAAACAACCACACGCTACGGATAACGCCATTGTAGTGAAAAATCTCCAGAAGTCGTATAAGGATCTTAAAGTCCTGCATGGCATCGATTTTAATGTCAGGCGCGGTTCGATCCTTGCACTGCTTGGACCAAACGGAGCCGGTAAAACGACCACCATTCGCATCCTAAGTACTCTCCTGTCTCCTGACAGCGGTGAAGCCTATGTCAATGGGTTTGATGTTGTAAAGCAGGCCTGTGAAGTACGTGGCAGCATCGGGTTAACGGGACAGTTTGCCGCAGTTGACGGGTATCTGACCAGTGAAGAGAACCTGCTGATGCTTGGTCGCCTTTACCGCTTGAGTCAATCTGACACCAAACAGCGCACGCGCGAGTTGCTCGAACAGTTTGATCTGGTTGACGCGGCTCAGCGCCCTGTAAAGACCTATTCTGGTGGCATGAAACGTCGTCTGGACCTTGCCATGAGTCTCATCGCTTCGCCACCGGTCATCTTTTTGGACGAACCGACAACGGGTCTTGATCCGCGAAGCCGCTTAAGTATGTGGGCCTTGATCAAAAATCTGGCAAACAGCGGCACGACCATTCTCCTGACCACACAGTACATGGACGAAGCGGATTATCTGGCAGATTGGATTGTGGTGATTGATGAGGGCCGAGTGATTGCCGAGGGTGATGCAAATGCACTGAAGGCTCGGGTCGGAGCTGATCATGTTGATCTCACCATATCAAGAAACAGCAGTTTTTCCATTGCTCAACAGGCGGTAGATGGGGCCAAGATACAGGCAAATCCTGAACAGCGGGTTTTAACCATCGCCGCAAGTCATGGTGTTACTACGGTCAAGCAGGTTTTGCAGCGTCTAGAAGATGCCCAGATCGAAGTTGAAAGCCTGTCCATGCGCCGTCCGACGCTTGATGATGTGTTTCTCTTCCTAACCGGAAATGGCGCACCTAAAACCGAGGAGATGGAAAAATGAGTGAGATTACCTTGAGAGCACCTGCCCAAGCCCAACCAGAGTGCCGTTCAGACTGGTACTGGCTCATCTCTGATTCGTGGCTCATGGCGAAGCGCAGCGTGATGCATATCATCCGAAGTATGGATCAAGTTCTCTCCCTGATCCTCTTTCCGATTATGTTTATGCTGTTGAACCGCTATGTTTTGGGCGGCGCGATTGACACGGGCAATGTAAGCTATGCGAACTATCTGTTCGCGGGCATTCTGATCCAGACGCTGGCTTTCGGCGCTAACTACACAACGATCAATTTGGCGGTCGATATGAAAGAAGGCATTGTTGACCGCTTTCGATCCCTTCCAATGGCGAGCACCGCATTAGTGATCGGCCACATTGCCGCTGACCTGGTGCGCAATATCATTTCGGGGATCATCATCATTCTGGCCGGTTTTGTGGTTGGCTTTCGCCCGAATGCCAGTGCTATTGAATGGTTCTATGTCATTGGCCTAGCGCTGCTGTTCACACTGGCTATTTCATGGCTGTCGGCTATTCTGGGGCTTGTCGTCAAGAGCCTTGAAGCGGCACAGTGGGTTGGCTTCGTGTTGATTTTCCCGCTCACTTTTGTGTCCAGTGCGTTTGTTCCGACAGACACAATGCCAGACATCCTCCGTACTTTTGCCGAAAACCAACCCATAACCCACGCCATTAACGCGATACGGGCCTGGTTAGTTGGTACGCCGCTGGGTGATTCGGCCTGGCTTTCGGTTCTCTGGTCGCTTGGGATCATTGTTGTCTCAGTCCCCATTACGGCCTGGTTGTTCAGACGCCACGCACAATAAGTAAAACGTGTTCACAGCGCGCAGAGCGTACTACTTTGGGGCAAATCTTATTTTCCCCACAGGTTGGTGCGCTCTGTGCCAATTGGTGGCGCTTAAAAAATTGCCCCGTCCATGAAATGAATCAGCCTGTTATAGACACTTTTAGGTTGATCTAAATATGATCTAAGATCTACCTAAGTTCAACAATCTCTCGCTCAGGCGAGTCGATTTGTCGATCTTGGTCCAAAAAGTTACCCCCCCTTGAGCAGTTGTTTGAGGGAAAACCGGGGGTGAAAATGGGCAGTTTGTCGATCTTGTGAATGATCCCCCCCCCCCCGCTATTTCTCCGGTGGAGAAGTTGGCGGGTTGAATTGTCGGTTGTCAAAGTGCAGTGGGCTAGACACAGGATAGCACGGATGTTTGGGGGAAAATAGTCCTTCGATGGTGAACTTGGATGACTAACTTCGATGGTTAATAATATAGCGGTTACAGGGAAAGCTGTGCCGCCCAAGCGTACTGATGCCTCGTCCAGGGTCGGGCAAGCCCTCCCTACAAAAACAGCCATATCTGAGTGACTTCTTCATGAGGACTCTGATCGTTCCCATCAACGGTTTGAATAAACTTTGGTATAATGCCAATTGAGGTATTGCTATGTTCCTGGCAACCAAGTTTTATGCTCCCCCAGCACGGTCAGAATGGATTGTGCGCCCACCGCTTATAGACCGGTTGAGTAGGGGGGTCAACTATAAACTAACTCTCGTTTCTGCTCCAGCAGGTTTTGGCAAAACGTCCTTGATCAGCGCGTGGTTAGCCGGAGAAGCCCTCCCTTGGAGCTGGCTCTCTTTGGATGAAGGGGATGATGATCTCGCCCGCTTTGTCAGTTACATGGCTGCCGCTTTACAACGAATTCACCCGCAGATTGGCGAAACGCTGCATGCGGTGATGGGTGCCGCGAAGATTCCTCCGGTAGAAACGCTGGCGGTGCTGCTCATCAATGACATACTGGCGACGGGGATCAAGCATTCGATCCTCGTTCTGGACGATTACCAAAAGCTAACTAACCAACGAATCCACGATTTTATGATATTCTTCCTCGAACATAAGCCTCCGCAACTGCATGTTGCGTTGATCTGCCGCTCCGATCCGTCGTTTCCCCTCGCGCGCTGGCGCGTTCAAGGGGAACTAAATGAAATTCGGGAGCGTGATCTACGCTTCGAATGCAGCGAAACCGCGCAGTATTTGAATGACGCGATGCATTTGAATCTGTCCAATGAGGCAATTGCACTGCTGGAACAACGGACGGAAGGGTGGATCGCAGGGCTGCATCTTGCTGCTTTATCGCTCAGAAACAGTGCTGATCCACAGGGTTTTATCGAGTCGTTTCGTGGCAGTCACCGACATGTCATTGATTATCTGGCCGAAGAAGTGTGGCAGCGGCAGCCAGAGCGTATTCGGGCGTTTTTGAGCCAAACCTCCATTCTTGATCACCTATCCGCCTCGCTGTGTGAAGCGATTACCGGCCAAAGCGACAGCCACCTTATTTTGAGAGAACTGGAACAGGCAAACTTATTCGTGATTCCGTTTGGGAATGGGCGCGAGTGGTTTCGGTACCATGCATTATTTGCCGAGTTTTTGCGGACGACACTTGATAAGCAGCATCAAACCGCGCTGCACCAACGGGCGATGGTCTGGTATGAAACACAAGGTATGTGGGAACAGGCGATTAACCATGCTTTGCTAGCGGGGGCGTTGGATGACGCCGAACGGTTGATCGAAAACGCAGCGGAGAGTCTGATCTATAACGGAAACTTGTCGATTGCACAGCGCTGGATCAATGCACTGCCGGACAGCCGGGTTCGAGCGAATTGGCAATTAGCCATGTATAAGGGCTGGCTACTGGTGGTGGATGGTAATATTGATGTCGCCCAGCAGTATGCGGATGAAGCCGAGGCTCACTTACAGGAACCAGCGGACCGGGGAAAACTATTGGTACTGCGGTGTTCCATAACTATTGGTCGCCAGGATTATGAACTTGCCACACACCTTGCGAGCGAGGCGCTTGATCGGCTCGCCCCTGATCAACTCAATTGGCGTTTGCTGGCACTGTGGGAACTGGCCGAAGCGCAGGAGCGAACGCGCCCGATTACGGAAGCGGTAGGCACGCTGTATGAGGCCAACCGTGTTGGGCGAATGATTAGCATGCAACCGTTTGCCGTTATTATTACGTCGTTTTTGGCGGCGGCGCTCAACCATCATACCCAACGGCATGACGCGGTGACTGTCTGCCAACAGGTGGTTCACGAACGCGTCACGCCAGCATCCAGCCATCTGCTGAGTCGTCTGGGGATGCTCTATTATGAGGCTAATATGCTGGAAGAAGCCCGCCAGTATGCGGAGCAGGGCATCACCTTAAGTGAGCATTTTGGTTTTAGCGGCGTTTTGTCCTTTTCACAGGGGGTTGCCGCCTTGGTGAGACATGCCCAGGGTGAAACCTCAGCTGCACTGGAATTGCTGCGACAAGCGCGGCAGTTTGATCTGCCGTTAGGCGATTTATCCTGGCTGGATGCGGAAGAGGTTAATATCCGGCTGAGCCAGGGTGATTTGCCGTATGCCGTGAATTGGGCAGCAGGGATCAGCCTGGACGATGAGATTCATTATTTAAAGGTGGAAACACAGCTTACCCTGGCACGGGTGCTGCTGGCGCAGGGACGATTATCGGAAGCGGCCCACTGGCTAAGCCGCCTGGAACAATTTACATGGGAGCGAAGCCTGCTGCGGTGGCTGATCACGGTCCATATTCTTCAGGCGCTGACGGCTGAACGGTTGGGTCAGGAAAACGAGTATCTGGCGTTAGCGGTCGAGAGTGCAGCTCCCCAGGACTATTATCGCGCGTTTCTGGATGAAGACCCGCTGGTGTTGGCGCTTCTTCCTCGTGTGCGGCGAGCGGCCCCGCTGTTTGTAGATCAACTCCTCCATTTTGCCGATCCCGGTTCGCCCCGACCTGTGCAGCCGTTAGTCGATCCTTTGAGTGATCGCGAACTGGATGTGCTGCGCCTGCTGGCGGTGGGGTTATCTAACCAGGAGATCGCGCAAGAACTGGTGATCACGACGGGAACGGTGAAGCGACATGTCCACAGCATTCTGGGCAAGCTGGACGTGAACAGCCGCAGTCAAGCGGCAGCGAAAGCCCGGCAGTTGGGCCTGCTGGTCTAGTTATACCCCGCGATGTATCCGCGAATGTATCTTCGGATAGACGACAGACCCGCCTAATTCAGGCTATCCTGCTAGCAGAGTGGATAGCAAGCGGAAGGTATGGAATGTCGCATACACGCAGAAAGAAAATTATCGGTGATGTGATGGCTCGTAAGAGCCGCACGCTGCTGGTCTCGGCGGCGATTTTTATCGGCATGGCGGGAACCGTCGCGCTGTTTTCAATGAGCGATGCCTTGATCAACCAGCTTGAACAAGATGTGGATGAGGGCAAACTGGCGATGGCTCAGGTTCAGGTAAACGCGAATCCGGGCGCGACCTTTGATAATGCAGCGTATCTCAACCAACTCAGCCAAAATGACGACGTGGTGGTGGGTGGTGTAGAAGATGAAACCGTGTATTTCAAGCTCGCAGCGAACGATGAGGCGTTTGAGGAAGGGGCGATCCAGGCGTATGAAGTGCTGGATGAGGCGGGCCAGTTAACAAGCGTTTTCGGCGATGAAGCGCCCATTGAACCGCTGCGACTGAAGACGGGTTCGTTTCCAACTGAAGGGGCAAATGAGGTTGTCATCGAGCAGCGTATGGCGGACAAATACGACCTCAAAGCCGGGGATACCCTGCTGCTGCGGGTGCTTAGTCCATCGCACCAGCCGGAACAAAATGGGGCGGCTGGAACCACGGAAGTATGGACCATTTCGGGCGTTGTGTTCGATGCCTATGCCGGCTTAACCGACCCCCAAGCGGCATTGTATGCGCGGGTCGATGATGCGGCGTATCTGGTGGGCGTGCCGGGCTATACCGATTTGTGGTTTCGATTCAAGGACTTTCCTACTGCCGAAAATCAGATTGATCATGTTGTGAACTGGATTGCGACGGAAACGCCGTATACACCTGTGGGATCGGTGATCGAAGACCCCGCCCAAAGCAGCCTGCTTGAAGGCGCACAAATGATCGGCAACCTGATGCGCTTTCTGGCGATCACGGCGCTTCTGGTATCGGGTTTTCTGGTGATTAATGTCATCTCAACCATCGTGATGGAGCAAAAACGCCAGATTGGGGTGATGAAGGCGTTAGGCGCGACCCGCTTTGATCATACTGTGATTTATGCGGGCATGGCGCTCATGTATGGCATCCTGGGTGTGATTCCCGGCGTGATTGTCGGTGTTCCGGCGGGAAATGCATTGGCACACGCGCTTGCGCCGGAGATTAATACGGTCCTGGAAGGGTTCCAAATTTCCCTCCCGGCGATTCTAATAGGTATCGTGTTGGGCCTGCTGGTTCCCGTGTTGGCTGCGCTGCCGCCTGTTTTTAATGCAACACGAATCCGGATTCTGGACGCGATGACCGATCTGGGAATTGATGCGACCTACGGTAAAGGACGACTGCCACGATTGATCAAGCGGCTACCGCTGCCGGTCACGGTGCGACAGGGCTTGAGCAATCTCACGCTGAAAAAAGCGCGGATGACCTTCACTGTGATCACGCTGGCGCTGGCAGTTGGGGCGTTTATGGGCATTTTCTCCGTATTCAGCCAATTGACGCGGACACTGGATCAGTTTCGAGCGAGTTACAATGTGCAAGCCGCGATCATGCCGTTTGAGGCGCGTAATCCCGATGAGATTAAAAATCTGATAGCGACTCATTTCGGTGATGTGGTGCAGGCGGTTGAGCCGGGTGTCCAACTGGAAGTCGAGTTTGAGGGGTACGAACCGCAAGCGTTTGCCGGGTCCACCGGGCAGATCACCGCGTACGGGTATGATATTGAGGGAAACGATCCTGTATTTCGGTTCGATTTGCAGGCGGGAAACCTGATTTCGTCAGACAACGCAGCGAGGGGAATTATCGTTTCCAGCAAGCTCGCAGACAGCATGCATAAGCAGGCCGGTGATCAAGTTACGATGCATGTGCCCGGTGCGAGTGCCGAATTGGAGATTGTGGGGATTGTTGAATATCCGTTTGATCAGGCGTGGCTGCAATGGGAAACACTGGCGCGTTTGTCTGGCTATGAAGCGGGCGGCGTGGTTTATCCGCAGATGTACTTCATTCACACGACTGATTCGGGAGCGACAGCGGATGATGTGAATCACGTGTTGAGTGAGGTAAATGAGGTTTTTGCGCAGGCGGGTATTCCCGTATTGGCGATTAACTTCGTGCAAATAATTGACGAAGTTACACAGCGCTATACCT
>DATAMF010000286.1:0-8006 GCA_036260665.1 Aggregatilineaceae bacterium
GACCCGGCAAAAATGTCCTGGCGTTGTTCGCTGCATCCCACACATACAGGCGGCTGTCTTCCGTCGATGCCACTTGCAGCAGCATCGATGTAGGTGCGGTCCCGCTCTGCGTCAGGCTGTACACTTGCCCGTCAATCGGTCCTGGAAGTTCGGGCAGCGCGTCGGCAGTACAATTCCAGCCTGTAGCCGGAGTCTCCCCCGCTAGATAGCTGTCCGGCCCAACCGCGACCACATACACCCCGAACGTATTACCGGGGTCTTCCGCCGGCACATCAATCGCCAGCCCATTCGACTCCCCGTGCAGCGCGTCCGCGCCAAAGGTCAGGTGCGCCGCGCCTTCTAACACATTTTTCGTCGTATTCGCTGGCTCGCCGTCATCATCCCCGCTGATGCTGTCCCACAGTGACAGCGGCGGCAGAAACAGCGCCACGATAACCAGCAGCAGCACGACCAGCATGCCAGCCAGCATGGGCAGCCACATGCGGTTTTGTTTTTCCCCCTGTTCCACATGCGCTCGTGCTTTGGCTTCTCGCCGTTCTTCGTCTGGAAACTTTGAAAACGTCGGTGCGATGACTGGCGCTTTCATTGACGGAGGTTGTGAATCGGTGGAGTCCGCCTCGGTCCACACGTCGTCTACGTGTTCAGGGTTCATACAATTTCTCCTAACTTGCGCACAAACGGGGCAACTCCTACCGTCGAAGCTGCCCCGGTACAATCTAAAATCTCAGCATCCGATCCTATCGCCCGGCCAGCGCATTACACGCCGGGCACGAGCCATCGGGCCGCACAATCGCGTACCCGGCCATCGGATCGCTGCCATAGGAAGTAAAATCGATATTCCAGATAATCACCAGCCGCACTCTGCCGCTGCTGCGTGCCAGGCTCACCGCCTGGGCAACCCACTGCGCCTGTTCTGCCACGCTGGTATCACTGCCCCACGCAAACGATCCGGGCAGCGGGCCGAAGCCTTCCGGCGACAGATAGCCCAGTTCGGTAAAGCAGATCGGACGCGCGCCGCCAAATGCGCCAGAGTACGTGTTCACCATCGACCAGAAATAGCGGGTATAGTAATCTCCCCGCGGATCGCCGCTGGTCTGGTTCGGGCCGACAATGCCTTCGTTATAGTGCGCGCCGATGCAGTCCATATACTGCCCCGCGCCCGCTGCGGCCATTCCGGCCAGATACCGGTCATCATTCCATACCGCCCCGGTACCGAACGCGCCTTCCGCGCCCGTCGGAGCCAATGCGCCGCTGATCACCGCGACGTTCGGATTGGCCGATTTAATCGCGTTGTACGACAGTGCCAGCAGTTGGGTATAACTCGCCGGATCAATCTGCCCCGTCGGCCATTCCCGGTCAATATTCTGCTCGTTCCAGACTTCAATCGCGTCCGGCCCCAAAGCCGCCACTTCGCCGACAAAGCGTGCATAATCTTCAAAGTAACCCGACCCAAAATTGGACGGATACCCGACAATCCCTAATAAAATCTTGAACCCATTCGCGTGCGCCTGATCGATTGCACCTTGCGCCACGCTGCCCGACGATCCCGGTGTGAAGCGAATCTGGCGTTTCGCCCAGGTCATCCCGGCGGAAGCCATCAAATTAGGATAGGCGAAGCTGTCTACATGCCCGCCGTAACCGAAGCCGCCCAATCCCGGCCCGCTTGCTACCGGGCGCGGTACCGCGCCGCCGCTGCTGTCCTCAGCTGCTGCTGGTTCAACAATCGTCTCGTTCACCGGGAGTTGGCTCACAACGCCGGATGACAGCTTCACAAATTGCGCATACAGCCAGCCATCCTGGTCGCCCACGTTAACGAAAATCCAGTCTGACGCCGCATTCCGCCCTTTTGCCAGCACCGAGGTTCCGCCTGCCAGTGAACTAATCACCTTATATCCGGTGCCCGGTCCTGTGCGAAAATTGATCGTTTTGGTCGTGCTGGCTGGAATCCCCGACCCTTCAGGGAAACTGGGAGCCGCTGGCGCAGCCGGTTGTTCAGCCGGGTCAGCCGGTTGTTCGCCGCTTGTTCCTGAATCACCCGGCGCTGACTGCACCGGAAGGGTCGTAATATCCAGATCGGCGCGAATATCAATATAATCCGACAGTACCCAGCCTTCGATTCCTTCCGAGGTACGGGCATACAACCAGATTCCGTTTCCGTCGATACCGTCTTGTGCAATCAGGGTGAGGACCGTTCCTCGCACGAGCTTAGCGACAACGGCATACGAACTGTCCGGCCCGTAGCGCATATTCAGGCTGTCAGGACGCACCGTCGCATCCGGCCCGCTTTGCGCCATGACCGGTAGGCTGCCCCACATGACAGCCGTCAGCATCATGATACAAAGCATCTTTTTGATCATTTTTCGGTAGCTCATACTGAAGACTCCCTGGCTTTGGTCCCGCCCAAACGATAATTCGGTGCTTCCTCGCAAGTCGTCGGTACTATATCACGCGGGATAGGCTTCTGCAAGACAGAGGCAGTCCGGTTCATATATAAAGATAAAGTGGTATTGTTGAGAGAGTAGGATCTGTGGTGAGGTTAACAATGGGGTGGCAGCGAATGCCACCCTGACCAGTATTCCCGGTTTTGTAGGAGCACTACTTGTGCCCTACCCCTGCCTACCTACTTACGCTGCAATGTACTAGTCGCCGAAAAGCCCAACACCGGCAACTGCCATAAAGCAGATGATTAGCGGCAGTATATTCAGGACAAGCAAAATATAGAGACAGCCGACTCCGGATGGTGTTTGACCGGACATGCGTTTCGTCTTGTTCGCATCATTAATATACATTACATTAAAAATCAACCCTGGAAGCCAGAAGAAAAGATACAAGACGAAAATGATAACAGCCGATGAGACATAGCTCTTTTGGGCGGCCAGAGCGCGCTGCATATCATAGCCTTGTCCGTACGGTTGTTGCCCGTACTGGTACTGACCATACTGCTGTGGCTGTTGACCGTAGGGCTGCTGTCCATACGGTTGCTGTCCATACGGTGGTTGTGGCTGTCCGCCATATGGATCATTCGACTGCGGTTTTTCTTGCTGCGGTGGCTGGTTGTACATAAGAGATCCCCCAAACTATATGAACAAAATAACTATTCCATTATATAGGGTGTAGTAATTTATATGCAACCACCTAAAGTAACAACCGTAAATCTCTCTATATTTTTTCTTGTGTTAAATATTCCGCCTATAATATTAAAATTTCCCATTCCGCAGAGGTCAAAAATTACTGCTCCCATCCTTAACCGCCTCTTGACTGTAGAAAAAATTAATTCTATAGTCAATGCCAGTAAGGGGGATAATTTATGTCTATCAAAGAACAACTTCACTATGCAGCCGAACTCCATCGGATGCGGCGCGATGGCGAAGCGTTAACCGTGTTACGGACGGTTGTCCAACAGGATCCCAATCAGGCCAGTGCATGGTGGGCCATTGCCGCCATCAGCCGCAACTGGAATGAGCGTTATTACGCCCTGAACGAAGTCTTGCGCCTGAATCCCACCCACGCAAAAGCGCGCGACCTGCGGGCCAAACTTTTTCCCCCGGCGCTCCCCGCCGCCGATGAAACCCTGCCCCCCTGGATCGCGCCCAGCGAACATGAAACGGAGATGATTCCCGCCTGGATCTCGCATGCTGCGTCTGCCACACCGACTGTACCGCCCCCCAGCCAGCCGGAATACACACCGCCGCCAGAACCCCCGACACCACCCAACGGAAATATGATCGCTGTCCAACCCAATAATTCGTATTACGGCCCGCCCGCCGCACCAGCCTATCCTCAATGGAATGTAGGCGTACCGCCAGTAGCCGCTGCTCCCTGGAATATACCGGGTCCCGCACCATTAACCCCTGCCGCCGCTGCTCATCCGTTCTTTCATGCGGTTCAGCGCCGCGCACGGATTCTGTCGCTGCTCGGCTTCGTCGCCATCGTGATCGCATTTTTCGTGCCCTTTGGCAACGTGGGCTTTTATGTGCCGCTCTACAATGGCTGGGGTAATTATGTCGAAACAGACTATTTCAGCCGCGATCTGACCATGCTCGAAACCTATGGCGCGATCAGTTACGGCGATAATGTCCCACTCGATGCGCAGGGGAACATCTGGGGAATGACCTACACGCTTTATTATGATGATCTTCGCAATCGTGGGGCGTATATTGCCGCCGCCATGTATATTCTGCCCCTGCTGCTAACGCTGGTTCTGCCGGACCGTGCTTACCACCCCTACCGCCGCCTTCAGGCGTTGTATGCCCTCATCGAAGGAGCCGGGCTGATCTATACCATGGCCGAAGGTGAATTTGATCCGTTGACCGGGACAGGCGTTTTGGTGGTCGGCCTGGGGCTGTGGCTCATCGCGGGCCTGCTTCGTGTTCCTCGTGCTGCATAAGTCATCCATCGACTATATTGCTAAAATCCTAAAATTGTACCTGTGTGGTGCAATTTTTCGTCTGCTTGATGACAGCCTGAGGTTGAGCATGAGCTTTATCTATGAAGCGCGGTTATCCGACTCCCCCTACATCGAAACCGTAACACGCGGCCACACCGCCAGCAGCGGTTCGACCATCCGTCCCGCCGAAAACAACTGGCATATGGTTCTGGTGAAGTTCAATGGCAAGACGCAGCTCTTGGTCGTTGGAGCCTTAACCTCAGCCGGTCCACTGTCCTACATCGAAGGTGTGGAGCTGCTCTGGATCAAGTTCAAACTCGGCACGTTTATGCCCCATTTGCCGGTCAGAAACTATCTGAATAGGGAGACTCCACTGCCCGGCGCGTCACGTCAATCCTTCTGGCTAAAAGATTCGACCTGGCAGTTCCCGACCTACGATAATACCGAAACGTTTATCAACCGTCTTGTACATGATGACATCCTCGTACGTGATCCTCTTGTAGACGCCGTGCTGCAAGGCCATGATCACGACGTTTCCCCCCGCACCGTGCGCCATCATTTCTTGCGTGCCACTGGCTTACCTCACAACCAGATCCGCCAACTCGAACGCGCCCAACACGCCGCCGCGCTCTTACAGCAGGGCGTTTCCATCCTCGATACCGTTTTCGAGACAGGTTATTTCGACCAGCCCCATCTGACCCGCGCCCTAAAGCAGTGGATCGGCTACACCCCCGCCCAACTTCAGCCGGAATAGCCTTGCCATTTTATACAAGACAGCGGCTTTCCGCTTGTTTATAATACAAATGTTCTAGCAACATTCGATAACTCAGGGAAGGAAAAACACCTATGAGCACCAAGCGCGATCTCGTCATGACCCGTGTGTTTGACGCCCCCATTGAGCAAGTCTGGAAAGCCTGGACAGACCCCGAATGGGTGATGCAGTGGTGGGGACCAACGGGCTTTACCTGCCCACTTGCCAAAATCGATTTTCGTGAGGGCGGGACATCCCTCGTCGGCATGAGTTCCCCCGAATATGGCGACCACTACAGCACCTGGCACTACCAGGAAATTGTGCCGCTGAAGCGTATCGAATTTATCCACAACTTAGCCGATCAAAACGGGACCAAGCTTGATCCGGTCCAAATGGGTTTCCCGTCCGATTTTCCCCAGGATCAGCGCCAAACGATAACCTTCAACGCGCTGAGCGACACCCAAACCGAAATGACGGTCACGGAATACGGCTGGACCGAAGGGCAAATGATGGAACTGTCCCAAATGGGCATGGACCAATGCCTCGATAAAATGGCCGCACTCTTGGCAAGGCTGTAGACACCATCGCACTTTTGAACCTGACCTTCCGCTGGTCCTCTGGGAAGTAATCTCAAATGGCCGCCATCGAACTTTCAGACTTGATGGCGGTCTGGAACATTTTCCCCCGGCTTTGCGTCAAATCTAAAACCACACTATGGTAATAACGATATTGAGGAGTCTTGCCCATGACGCGCCTGCTATCAGCTCTCCTGATTCTCCTGCTGCTTACGGCCTGCTCCAGTAACGATTCCGAGAACACCGCCGCCGAAAAATCCGCGCCCCAATCGCAGGGTAATGTACAACCAGATGACCGTCCTGATTCGTCCACCATCCTGACCGTCGGGGATGAAGCGGCGCCGCCCGCCGCCCCCGGTGAATCTGCGCCCGCTGCCGAGCGCATGGTGATCAAAACCGGTGATTTATCGCTCATTGTGGATGATCCCCTCACCGCCCTCGATCAAGTTTCCGTTATCGCGGCGGAATACGGCGGCTACGTGATCAGCAGCCAGATCACCAGCAGCGATCCCGTCCCTACGGCTACTATCACACTGGCCGTCAACGCCGAACAATTCGAAACCGCGATGAGCGCCCTCCGCCAGATCGGGACCAAAATTCTCAGCGATTCCTCGTCCGGGCAGGATGTCACTGCCGAATATGTCGATCTGGAATCCCGGCTGCGCAGCCTCGAAGCCACACGGGATCGCATCATGACCTTCCTCGAACAGGCCGCCAATGTCACCGAAGCGCTGCAAGTCAACAACGAACTGGCGAACATCGAGCAGCAAATCGAAGAAGTCAAAGGTCGGATGAATTACCTGTCCACACGCACCGACTTTTCCACGATCACGGTCCGTCTGCGTGCGCCGAATCCGCCCTCTGATGAAAAATCCGATGAAGGCTGGTCAGCCAAACGCACGCTCGAAAACGCCTGGGATGCTCAAAAAGACCTCGCGCAGTTCCTGGCCGATGCGCTGATCTGGCTCCTTATTTATGCTGGACCTTATCTGCTGGTCGTCGTCCTGGGAGCGTTCGGCTACCGCCGCTGGTATCGCGCGCACCGCCCGAAAGCCTAACTCCCGCTATTCACTCGGTCCGTCGTCTGATAAAATAAACCGCCATTGCACAAATTCAGACACGGATCGATCATGCCTAAACCATCTTATTATCTGCTCAGCCTCGGCTGCTCTAAAAACACCGTCGATTCTGAATCGATGGCGGCCCTGCTTGAACAAGCCGGTCTGCGCGGGACCGATAACGCCCGCCGCGCCGAAGTACTGATCGTCAACACCTGCGGCTTCATCGGCTCCGCCCGCGACGAGAGCATCAACGCTCTGCGCGAACTCGCCGCGATCAAAAAGCCCAACCAATATCTGATCGCCGCCGGGTGTCTCTCGCAGCGCTACAGCCAGGAACTCCCCGCGCAGGTGCCCGGCCTCGATGGCATCATCGGCACGCGCCGCTGGATGGACATTGTCGATCTGGTGCAGCGCTTACGCTCGCGCAAACACCCCGATCCGATCTACCACATCCCCGGCGACGCGCTGACCGTCGGCGCGGATGAACACGGCGTCAACCGGGTCGCCGTTCAGGGAGCCAGCGCCTACCTGAAAATCGCGGATGGCTGCCGCCGTCCGTGCGCTTTTTGCGCTATCCCGCTGATCAAAGGCACCGCCGTCAGCCGCCCCATCGACCGGATTTTGACGGAAGCCCGCCTGCTGCGTGACCAGGGCGTGCAGGAACTGATCCTGATCGCGCAGGATACCACCGATTACGGCCACGATCTCGGCCTCAAAGATGGCCTCGCCGAACTGCTCAACCAGCTCGTGACCGCCGTGCCGGATGTCCCCTGGATGCGCATCATGTACGCCTACCCCGGCTACGTGACGGATCGCCTGATCGAGACGATGGCGACCCACAAGCAGATCGTGCCCT
Organism: Aggregatilineaceae bacterium; assembly: GCA_036260665.1. Classification (GTDB taxonomy): domain Bacteria; phylum Chloroflexota; class Anaerolineae; order Aggregatilineales; family Aggregatilineaceae; genus DATAMF01. The sequence goes on from DATAMF010000286.1 coordinate 7,631, forward strand.
ACCTCGATATTCCCTTGCAGCATGCGGACCGCCGCACGCTTTTACGCATGCGCCGCCCCGCGAATATCGACTGGGTCCACCAGACTATCGGCAAAATGCGCGCCGCTATGCCCGATCTCGCCATCCGCACCACCTTTATCGTGGGCTATCCTGGCGAGACAGACGAGGAATTCAACACCCTGGTGGACTTTATCCAGGCGATGCGCTTTGACCGCGTGGGCGCTTTCACCTACAGCTTCGAACCCGGCACACCGTCGGCTGACATCCCCGATCAGGTCGCGGAGGAAGTCAAAGCCCAGCGCCACGACATCCTGATGAGCACCCAACAGCCGATCAGCCTCGCGCGGAACCAGTCTTTTGTCGGGAAGACGCTGCC
>DATAMF010000446.1:0-6111 GCA_036260665.1 Aggregatilineaceae bacterium
AACTCCAATCGCAGATAGAGATCGAGCCTGATTCAGGCTCGATCAAACGGCTCTTTGCCAACATGACAGCGGCTGGTTTGATCCATCTGGAGACTGTCTTACTAATCCGATCCAGCAAAGTTGCTCTGGTTCGGCTGACAGATCAGGGGAAGAATGTGCTCATTTCCGCTGGCATTACGCGCGTGGTTAAATCAGATTGGGATCAACTGATAGATCGCGGCCTGAGTGGGCAGGATATCTCCATGACGCTGGAATTCTTGTATCATGCCAGAGTAAGGGGTTGGAAAGCGGATTTGGTCGAGAAGATCAACAGACAGTCTCCAGATGTGATTGTGCGTCTGCCTGGAGATGTGGAAGGGTGGAATGTCTATATGGTTACTGAGGCGTATCCGCGGCTATCCAGCCGGTATGATTTCAGCCGGCCAATGGGTATTTGCACCACCAACTCTTCTCGACGTAATGCGCTGGTGGCAGCCCTGCGGCCTGTTCTCGTAGTGGGTGCTGCTACCGATCTTCAAACATTGATCAGGACTCAACGGAAAGGCATTAAGAGTGAACTATGGATGGAAAAATGGGGATTACCATGAACTACTCGTTGAAACTAGAACAGGCACCTATTCCAGATTGGGTGCCAGAGGGGGGAAGCCGGCGTGTCCGTCAGGATATGTGGCGGCTTTGTGCGGAACTGCTGTACGAAATTGTAACATCCGGGCGATCTCTCACCCGAGAAATTACGCTCAATTACCTGAAAAAAAGGCTTCCGTATGATCCAAGCCAAAAACAACTGAAGAACAATTGGAAGAATATGGAAAACAAATGTAACCGGGCGATTGATATACTCTTCCGGTTGGGGTTGATCGCGAAAATCTCCACACCGTATTTTTTGAGCAAATTCTCATATGTTATGGTGTATTTGACCCCCAAAGGGCAGGATTACTGTTTAGCCTGCGGGTGGCCAGCCGTTGTGTCCGATTGGGAGATACTCGCCAAACTGCACCAGGCGGAGGATCAAAAAAAACATGCCATGGCAATCCTGGTTTTTGCTATGCATGCCCGATACCGCGGATGGGAGGTCAAGTTGGTGCCCAATGCTACAGAAGGCGAGACTTTTTTTAGTTCAACCTATAGCCCCGATCTGGTGATCACCCAGGGCGAAGTCCGGATGTATGTTGAGGTTGAAACGCGGAAGTCGCAGAAAAAAACGGTCAAGTGGGTGCGCAATATGCAGGCCCAGCGTTATGTCGCCGTTTGCGCAATGACCCCCCGGCGGCGGTTAACATTGGAAAAAGAGGTTCAAAAACTTCATATCCGTTGTCATTCTACAGATCTAAAACATCTCAACCTCGGCCTGATACAGAACATATTGGCTCCAGGAGATCTCTGGGTCAGTATATTTTTGCCATAATGGGCCGCGAGATCAGCGTACCCTTTGCTGAGAGTAAGGTGTGCTCATTCTGCACGGAAAGAGAAGGAATCTCTATCGAAACGAGCAATTTGCCTGGCTTGAAACACCAAGGCATTAAGAAATCCATTTACAATGACTCTACCGTATGCGGCTACTGAAAACGCTGAATTGATTGACTTACTCCCAAAGGGCGGAACTGCCAGGCGCCTAGCAAGGGCGGGTTTTCTCACGCTGGGCCAACTGACCCGGGCGATCGAAACGCGCCAACTCGCTGCCGGCAGTGTATCTCAGGAGGGGCGCTACTTTTTCTTTGATAATGGCTTGATAAATTCTGTGCCTGGTGTTGGTCCCCAGGGCTGGCAGGCAATTACAACGCTGCTTGATCAAATCGGTTTCTCTTGGCAATCGTTTGTCATCGTGCCCACACCTGAAAATCCTTTGAATGCGGATAGTGGGGTAGGACAGTGCAGCACGAGGGTCACACCCGGTGAAGAAAATTCATGCGTTACAGGTGAAACGCTCCCTGATAAGCAAAAAGGTCAGAAAAGCCGCCGGTATGGGGGTGGGCATCACTTCCCCGGCCGGGTTGATTTCGCTTTTCAACACGCGCACATCGGGTATCTCCAACGGCAGCGTGATTTGTGCTTTTGCCATAGCATCAACTACTTTCTAGCTCTACTTTCCCTCCATTGTACCGCCCTTCCTACCACCATATCTGCCCCCCCACCACGCCAATTCCCAGAGCCCCCCGATTCTATTTTGCTTTCCGGGTAATCTATCCGTTATAATGGGGTAATATTTTCTCTAACTCACCGGTTCCAGGGTTGGAGGGATACGCCCTCAAACACCACGGCCACACATCATCAGGAGGGGGTTATGTTTCATATCCGCAGCTTGCGGCTGTGGCTTTGCGCCGCCATCGTACTCTCGTCTGTATTCATCTGGGGGCGAGCCCCCAAAACCGTCAACGCAGAGGGATCGTTGTTCACCGTGATCAGCACCGATGATGGGGTGGATGCGGCCGGCTGCGATGCCACCCACTGCAGCCTGCGTGAGGCGATCATTGCCGCCAACGCGGCAACCGAAGGCGCCATAATCCAGTTCGCCATCCCCAACACGGATGCGGGCTGCACGGAGGGCGGGGTCTGCACCATCGCGCTCACCTCGCCCCTGCCGGATATCACCCAGGCGGGCATCGTCATCAACGGCTATTCCCAGCCGGGGGCAAGCGTCAACACCCTCGCCGATCAGGATAACGCCGCGCTCAAGATTGTGGTCGACGGCAGCGCTTTATCCGCCGATATGCTGACGATCAAGGCGGATGGCTGCACCGTGCGCGGGCTGGTGATTGGCGGCACTTCTAACAGTGCGATTTCCATTCTGGGCAGTTCCAACACCATCGAGGGCAACTTCATCGGCGCCGATGTCGAGGGGAACGGTGTTTTGCCCAACGGCACCGGGATCACCATCGGCGATGGCAGCTCCGCCACGCTCTTCCAGGGCAATACCATCGGCGGCGACACCCCCGCCGAGCGCAACGTGATTTCGGGCAACCTGAACGCTGGCATTGAAATCCAGGCTGCTGCCACTAAGATTTCAGGCAACTTTATCGGCCTTGCGGACGATGGGACGAACGCCCTGGCGAACCGGCTGTTTGGTGTTCGGATCATCGCCGGGGAAGGAAATATCATTGGCGGGCCCACCAGCGCGGAACGCAACGTGATCTCGGGGAACGGGGGAGACGGCATCCTGCTCTCCAGCTCTAGCGGCAGGACGATCGTGCGGGGCAATACCATTGGCATGGATGCGGCCGGCGCCAGCGCGCTGCCCAATCAAGCGAACGGCATCCGCAGCGAGACCAACAATACCAACACGAACATCATCGGCGGCACGCAGAGCGGGCAGGGCAACCTCATCGCGGGCAATGCCGGCAGCGGCGTCATGGTGGTGGTGCCATACGGCAGCAACAGCAACAGCAACACAATTCTGCGCAACGCCATCTATGATAACGGCGGCCTGGCATCGACCTGGGCGGCAACGGCGTGACGGCCAACGATACCGGCGATGGCGACACGGGGGCCAACGACTTGCAGAACTACCCGGTGATCACCACCCGGGCGATCTCCATTGACGAGCAGGCCGCGGTGGCGGTGAACGGTACGCTCAAGAGCACGCCCGGCACCTTGTTCCGGGTGGAAATCTTCGCCAATGCCATCTGTGATTACGCCGAAGGCCAGCAGTTCATCCTCAGCATAGATAATATGCTGACCGCCTCGGACGGCATCGTATACTTCTATTTATCGTACCCTCAGGTGGAGGGCAAGCCGTACGTTACCGCCACCGCCACCAACCTTACCATGGGCAGCACTTCGGAATTCTCGAACTGCCACCCCTCCCTTAATATTACCCATAGATTGGAGTAAGGGAACGGTAGCGGGAAGGGAGAGAAAGGAGTAGGAAGGGGATAAACCAGTAGCAGACACTTCTTGGAAAGGCTCGATCCGAAAGCAGCGGGAGAAGCAATCAGGTACAATCGAGCGGACTAGAAAGCAGGGAAAATGGGAGCCGAGTGGGTAGAAGAAGAGATGCGGTATTTGAAACTGGCCGATGTGCGGGTGACAAAACGGGCCAAACAACTGATTGCCAGTTTTAGTGAGCAGCCGGCCCAGAGTATTCCGGAAGCGATGGCGGGCTGGGCCGCCACGAAAGGGGCGTATCGTTTTTTTGACAGTGAGCACGCGGAGGAAGAACAGATCCGCCAGGCGCATTATCGAGCGAGCAGCGAACGGGTGAGCGGGCATCGACGGGTGCTGGCGATCCAGGACACGAGCGATGTGAACTATGCCGGGAAGCAAGTGGCGGAAGCCTTGGGGCATCTGTCCAACCAACATGCCCAGGGCTTGCGGATGCATTCGACCCTGGCGGTTAGCGAGGCGGGGGTGCCGTTGGGGTTGCTCGATCAGCAGATCTGGAGCCGGACGGAGGAGAGCAAAGGCAAGGCCAAAGAGCGGCGCAAGAAAGACACGGCGGAAAAAGAGAGCCAGCGCTGGTTGACGGCGGTCCAGCGGGTAGAGCAGCTCGTGCCGGGGGACACCGAGATCGTGCATGTGGCCGACCGGGAGGGCGATATTTACGATCTGTTGGCGGTGGAGCGCCAGGCGCGCAGCCACCTGTTGATCCGCATGGAGCACAACCGGCGGGTGGAGCATGCGCAGCGTTACGTGTGGGAGGCCATCCACCAGGCGCCCCTGGCCGGGGAGATCACCGTCGAAGTCACCCCACAGGCCAACCGTGAGGCGCGTCTGGCGCAGGTGTCGGTGCGCTTTCTCTCGCTGACCATCCGCCCGCCGCATCAACGGGCGGGCCAGGGGGTAGCGCTGCAGTTCATCCTGGCCGAGGAACACGATGTCCCGGCCGGGGCTGACCCGATCGTCTGGCTGCTGGCCACCGACCTGCCCGTCACCTGCCTGGAAGAGGCTCTGCAATGTATTTACTACTATTCCTTGCGCTGGTTGATTGAACGCTTCCATTTTGTCCTCAAAAGCGGCTGCCGGATCGAACGGCTTTACCTCCAGACCCCCGACCGGCTCTTGCGCGCCCTGGCCCTCTACTCCATTGTCGCCTGGCGGCTGCTGTGGCTGACCTATGAAGCTCGCAAGTCGCCCGATCAGCCTTGCACCGTCATCCTCAAAACCCACGAATGGCAAGCCTTGTACTGTACCATTCATAAAACGCCCATTCCGCCTGCCGAGCCGCCTTCCTTGTACCAGGCTGTCGTTTGGATCGCGCGCCTGGGTGGCTTCCTCGCCCGCACCGGTGACGGCTTCCCCGGCCCCAAAACCATCTGGCAGGGCTTGCGCCGTCTGGATGACATCGCCGATACCTGGCTTCTGCTTCATCCGGATCTCCCTTACCAGTCCCTTACCGAAAACTATGGGTAATATTAAGCCAACCAGCACCGGGCTGTCGCTCTCCGCACCGACCATCCAGCGCAGCGAGACCGTCAACCTGACGGCCAGCGTCGTCGGCGTGATGATGCCAGAGGGCGCTACGCCAAAGGGGAGCGTGACCTTCTGGGATGGCAGCACGCAAATGAACGCCAATCCCATCGCACTGTCTGCCGGAACCGCTACCCTCGAAAATGTGGGCGGTTTCAGCGCGGGGGTTCATGCCCTGCGGGTGGTCTATTCAGGCGACGAGGACTGCACCGCCAGTGAAGGCACCGCCAGCCTGACCGTGCTGCCCGTTGCCGATGTGGACCTAACCATCAGCGCCCTGCCCGCAGCGGTCACCACGGGGCAGCTCGTCACGCTCACCTTTACCAGCGCCAACCACGGGCCAGACGCGGTGCCCAGCCTGACGGTGACCGGCACGCTGCCGGATGGCTTCACCGCGCCTACCTTCCCGGCGGGCTGCACCTTGGCCAACCAGAAGGATTTTTCCTGCACGGTGAGCGGGCCGGGCTCCGGCGCCAGCGCCAGCGTGCAGATCAGCGCCAGAGCGCCCCTGACAGCGGCCGCCCTCTCGCGAGTGATCCACGCCAGCGTGACGTTCAGCGGGCAAGACCCTGGCGTCTACGCCAACGATGGCAGCCTGTCGCTGGCGGTCGAGCCGTATCGGGTGTACCTGCCCGGGTTGTATAAGTAGGGTGTTCGCCGGGCAGCGCAAGGTTGCGCTGCCCGGCGATTGCGCGACAAAAGAAATTT
>DATAMF010000460.1:0-20931 GCA_036260665.1 Aggregatilineaceae bacterium
GGTCATGCGCGTATTGGGTTGTAAAGGTGCGACGGTGCTACTCACCAGGATAGCACGGATGTTCGGGGACTCCTAGTCTTTCGATGGTGAACTTGGATGACTAACTTGGATGGTTAATAAGGTGGGGGTTACAGAGATGTACCTCATAGGCATCGAGTTAAGGTGTTTACCCCGCATGTCAAGAAAAAATCTGCCCCCGCCCCTACGCAGGACGGGCATTGAGCGCAGGGCGTATCGCCATACATAGACATTAAGTTAAGCGTTTTCCGGCGGGAAACCCCTCCCTAAATCCCTCCCCGCTGGCGCAGAGAGGGACTTAAGGGCGATCCTGCCGGATGGTAGGCGTACAGTAGGCTGACCACACGCGAGAAATTCCTTAGCTTAATGCCTATGTATCGCCATACGCCCCTACGACGGAGCCGTTGATCTGCGTTCTGGAAGATGGGGTATCGCCGCGCGCGGAGCAAGGCGTGCAGTTCGGATAATTTCCGCCGAAAAACGGCTTAAGTTGATGCCCATTCGGACCTCACCCCTAGCCCCTCTCCAAATCCTTGGAGAGGGGGAGGTGGGCGTGTCAGGCGAGGTCGTATTGATCGAGGCGGACTTTTTCGGTGTCTACGCGTTCGATCATTGAGTCGATAAATTCCTGCTCATCGTCGGGCAGGCGATCCGCTGCTTTAGAGAGACGATTGAGCCAGTTGACTTCGTTGGCGGGCAGCGTATACGCGCCGGATGCGTGACCCTGGCGCAGAACTTCCAGAGCGGCAAGCGCGGCGCGGCGGGTGCGGCGATAGGGAGTCGATTCCTGGATGATTTCCCCGGCGATCTGGATCACCATATCGGGACGCAGCACATAGGCTTGCGGGTCAAGTGGAGCATCGGATTCGACCAGCCAATCCCGCAGGGTAAGCGCGGAGGCGGGGCCGTGCGCGGAGGCGGTGTTCAGCAAGCGGGCCGCATAAGCAAGCTGTTCGAGGGAAACGGTGGGAGCCATGCCGCCCAGCAGTTTGACGTTGTTCACAGATTCGTTGCTCCACAGGTCGGCGGCGGCGCGCGCAATATTGCCGAGCGGGGACAGGTGGGCACAGGCGGCTTCCGCGCCTTCCATCGCAATCGGATAACCCGTAATCGCTTTCATGTAGGGGCCTTCGTAAGCACAATCTTTGCTGGGACCGACTGCGCCGCGTTCGTAGGCCACGAGGCTGCGCGGAACGGTCATCACGCGGATGACAGCGGCCCACAGGCGCGGGATGTGGTGCATTTCGGCTAACTGCATGGCGGTGTTGCCAAAGCCGCAGGCCGTATCACCCGCCGCAATCACGCCGTTCGCCTGCCCCACTTTCACGATCATGTCCCAGAGAAAGGCCATATCGCGGCTACCCAATATACCCAAGGCAAACACGGAGGATGCGAGGTCAGCGTAGAGAATCGCGTCGTCGTGGACTTCTTTGCCGCCTGTCGATTCGATGGAGAGCATATCGGCTCCCGCCTGGGCGCAGAGTTCAAAGCTGAGCACCATGTTGTCCCACATTTCGCCGGAACGCTGGACCGGCGGGCGCACAAATTCGCGGATGTCGTTGGGCGTGACACGCAGCGCGCTTTGTAGACCGTGACTCTGGGTGTAGCGGTCCAGGGTGTCACGCAGAATCTTCGTGATTTCCGCGCCCCATTCGGGCGCTTTGGTCAGTTCGGGCAGCAATTCAAATTCCACAACCAATCCGGGTACCTGAAGATCGACGGCGCGCGCACAGGCTCCCTCGATCATCATGGTATACTCGCGGCGAACTTCGGGCAGGGTGCCGGCATTAATATGCATGGCGGGCAGGGTAAAATTTAGTTCGGGGTAGACGGTTCCCGCGCCGATGGTCAGGCCATTTTTAAGGGTCAAGGGGCGGGGACAACGGCCAAAAATTAAGTCTTTGGGGTTTTGAATCGCAAGCTGGTGATAAGTTTCCATTCATGACTCCATCCGACAGAAAGAAACACTATCCCTCATTAAATTAGTTTACAGCTTTAAAATCAAGCTGATTTTAAGCCAGGGTGACATTCGGCCATTAGAATCATGAGGCTCACTTAGATTTTCTTTACCCCATCCCCCTTACCCCTTCCCACAGGGAAGGGGAGTCAAACCGGATGAATGGGATAATTATTTTCTTGGGACGGCCTTAGGCGCGGTGAGTTGTTCCAGCCGGTTGAGATAAGCGAGGGCTTCTTCGCGGGTGGAACCGCACATTTCCTGCAAGGGGCGAAGGCGGACGCAGACCGCAGGGCGATCCGGGTGGCCGAACAGTTGGCAGAGGTTAGCGTCCGACAACTGCACACAACGCACCCCGGCGGGTTTGCCGTCGGGCATACCGGGGATGGGCGAGGAAATCGACAAGGCAATACAACACGCGCCGCAGCCGACGCGACATTCCATATCACTGTGTTCCATACTTATTCCTTACGGGGCATAATGGGAAGCGTAAAGTAGAAACGGCTGCCCTTGCCGTATTCGCTTTCGACGCCGATCTGACCGCCGCTGGCATCGATAATCCGCTTGCAGATGGCGAGGCCCAGCCCCGTGCCGTGTTCACCCGCGGTAGATCGGGTGCTGGTGCGCTGGAACGCCTGGAAAAGACGGTCCAATTCCTCGGATTTGATGCCCTGCCCCTGGTCGATAACGGCAAACTCGATGATCTGGCGGGCGCTGGGATGGACTTGCAGGGTGACACGCGTGCCGCCGAACGAAAACTTGATCGCGTTGCTGAGCAGATTGTTCAACACCTGCTGGATGCGGTCGGGATCGAAGACCATCAGCGGGATGTTGCGGGTAATTTCGACCCGCAGTTCAATATTTTTTTGCTCGGCCAGCGGGCGGATCAAACGGGCGATCCGGGTAATATACTCGTCAATATCGACATCACGCGGGCGCAGTTTGAGCTTGCCGGATTCGATCTCGGAGATATTGAGCAGGTTGTTGAGCATATTCAGCATATCCCCGATGGAGTCCTGCATGGTCAGCAAGAGTTCGGCGCGCTCGGAGGCGGGGAGTTCGGTCTGGCGGAGCAGCAGATTGGTATAGCCCTGGACGACGGTCAAGGGGCCGCGTAAGTCGTGGGCCGCGATGCCCATAAACTCGTTTTTGAGATCGTTCAGCCGGGCGGATTCGGATTGGCGGCGGGCTAACTCACGCTGCAAATTGGTGATTTCGGCGTTGACCTCGATCAGATTGGCATTCACACGGGCGAGTTCTTCCACGTCGTATTCGGCCACGACGAGCAACTGATCATCCTGACGGTGGACTTCGCCATGCAGCGAACGGTGAGAGGTAGGGCCAAAGGTGAGCCAGCCGCGATAAATGGGGCCGGACGTCCCCGCCGTCTGGATCAGGGTATCGAAGGCAGGCACGACAAACGCCGCAGCAGGGTTTGTGCTGCCACCCAACAGGCGGCGCATGCCTTCGTTGATGTAGAGCGCGCGACCTTCCAGATCGAATAATCCGAGCGCCACCGCCCGCGACTGCTCGCTAAACGCGGCGATCACGGGATGCCAATGCTTCAACAGGGTTTCGGTACCGTTCATCCCCACTTGTTCCCCCCGGTCAGCCGATCCACGGCCTGCCCCGCATCCAACCCCCACAAATCCGCCTGAACACGCTTCCACAGATCGCCGGACGCGTTGAAGGCCAAACCGCCCACCATGATCACGGGACGGTAGCTGTTGAAATCGGCGCGCAACAACTCGATGGTGCGGCGTACTGCCTCGACGTGTTCCGGCGTGGTGGCGGGCAGGCCGATCACGTCGGGTTTGAGTTCATCGATCAGTTCCAGAACGGAGGCAATAGGCGTATTGGAGCCTAAAAAACGCGTGTTATAACCTGCCATTTGTAGAAAATCGGCCAACATGCGCGGGCCGATCTCGTGATAGTTGCCGGATAAACAGGCGACAACTGCATGGTGGCTGAGATGGGGCGGGAGGCTGACGCGCGAATAGATGCTCGACAAAACCGATTGAGTTACAGCGGTGGCGAGATGTTCGCGCGCAATGGAAAGCTGACCCGCTTCCCACTGCCGCCCCACTTCATACAGGCTGGGCTGGAAAATCTTCAGATAAATATCGCGCACGGTGGCCCCTTGATCCAGGACACCAAAAACAAGATGCTGTGCTGCGCCGCGATCTCCTTCGAGAATCAGACGAGTATACTGCTCTGCGATCTCCGCGAAGGAGGAAATTTGGGTTTGTTCCATGCAACTGCCTATTTATTGCGCCTGCACTGAGTGCCTATTATAGCGCTCAGATGGTGATGATCACATTGCCTTTTTTGTGCCCGGTGTCCACGTAGCGATGGGCTGCGACGATTTGATCCAGTGGATAGCAACGATCAATGACGGGCTTGAGTTCACCGGATGCCAGCAGTTCGGCGAGGAAGAGCAAGTCCTGTAATTTTTCGCCCCCGGCGGAGCCATGTACGCTCACAAATATGCCATGTTCGGGCAGCGTTTTTTTGTTCATCAGCCCCACCGCGTCAAAAACCACGTCCACGGGGTAGCGGGTAACATCTTCGCGGGTGTAATCGATAACACAATCGACTCCCAGCGATTTCACCAGTTCGAGATTAGCCGTGCTGCATACCGCGTACACTTCCGCGCCGTAGTGTTTGGCAAGCTGGACGGCAAAGGTGCCGACGCTGCCCGACGCGCCGTAGATCAGAATTTTCTGACCGGGCTGGATATTGGCTTTGCGGAGAAAACGGACGGCTGTACCGCCGCCAATCGGAACCGCGGCGGCCTCTTCATAAGAGATAGGGGAGGGTTTCAGGATCATAGCCGTAGCTTCGGGCAGGCATTTATATTCGGCATAACCGCCAAAGCCCGCCGCAAAGGTTGATGCCAAGATGGGATCACCCGGTTTAAAGCGCGTGACCGCCTGACCAACCGCTTCGATTTCGCCGGACAGCTCCATACCGAGGATGGCGCGGCGCGGGCCGCGAATGCCCAGATACAGCCGCGCGGGGATCCATTCGGCGCGGGGGACGGTGAAACTGCGCATTCTGACATCGCCATGGGTGACGGTGGTCGCGTGGACTTTGACCAGGACTTCGTTTTCTTTCGGAAGGGGTTGGCGGCGCTCGACCAGATGCAGGACTTCGGGCGGACCATATTTTTCGTACACGACAGCTTGCATGGTGTTCTCCCAAGTTGATTTTGATGTGTGCCTATCTCCCTTGTACGGCAAAGGTCATGAGTAAGTTGCATCCTACCTGCTAGCAGCTAAACATTACCCATAAGCCGGCGTGAGAGAAATTAGCGAACCTCACCCCTACCCCATACGCAGTAAGTTAAGCGTTTCCCGGTGAGTGAACCCCTCCCTAAATCCCTCCCCGCTGGCGCAGAGAGGGACTTGTAGGCAGTCCTGCGGCGGCGCAACGAGCCGTGTGGTAGGCCTACAGTAGGCTTACCACACGCGAGAAATGCCTTAGCTTAATGCGTATGCCCCCTACCCCCTCTCCAACCGAGTTGGCGAGGGGAAAAGCGGGGGCGTAGGGCACTACATAGGCGCTAGGGCTTCAGAACACAGTAGGTCAGATGAGTCACATCCGAGGCGGCGATCACCCGCGTGCATTCCAATTCGGTATAGTCGATGCAGTCAAATAAGCGGACGCCGTCGCCGAGCAGCACGGGCACCAGATGGACCTGGATTTCGTCCAGCAGTCCGGACTGGAGGCACTGCTGCGCAACACTCGGACTCGTGATGATCACATGCTTATCTCCAGCGGCGGCGCGAGCCTGATTGACCGCGCTAGCGATGCCATCGGTGACAAAGGTTTCCTGCGCAGCGCGAGCCGGCACATGATGGGTGAGGACAAAATGGGGGACATACGCCAAATATTCACCGATCCAGCCGCCCGCAATGTCATAGGTTCGCCGACCTGTTACGCGCGCCCCGGCAGTCTGCGCCGTTTCTTCTAAAATTTCGCGGCAGCTTGCGGATAACTGAATAAACTCCTCGATACTGTTAGCCGGTGAGTCGTCGCTGAAATGCCAGTCCAAGAGCCGCATGCCACTTTCGCCCAGAGGGTGTTCGGGACAGACATTTGGCCCGGCCACAAAACCATCGAGAGACACGGTGATATCGAGAATTACCCGGCCCATTTTTGATTCCTTTCCTGCCCACCGTCATTCGGCATTTCCAAGCGTGCTATCACTTGCATTTTGCAAGTAAAATAATTATAGTCTAAATCATAATAATTCGCAAGAACAGGTGTTCCATTGAAAATCCGTTCGCACTGTCCGATTAATTACGCGCTGGAACTGTGGGGGGACCGCTGGTCGCTGCTGATCATTCGGGATATGGTGATTTTTGGGAAAAAAACGTATGGGGAATTTTTGGAGTCCGAGGAAAAAATTGCAACCAATATTCTCGCCAGCCGCCTGGATCAGCTTGAGCAGAACGGAATCGTGGTGAAAGAACCGTCGGATGTGGATAAACGCAAAGAGATTTACCGGCTGACGGAAAAAGGGCTGGATTTGATCCCGATTCTGCTGGAAATTGGCATATGGAGCGCGAAACATGACGCGGAAACGGATGCCCCAGCAGACTGGATCGCGCTGGTGAAGGCGGACAAAGAACGGATCGCGCACCTTGTCTGGGAGACGGTCCAGCGGGGCGGCTCGGCGTTTGTGGGACCGGACAGCGTGATCAGCCAATTGGTTGGGGCAGATTCGAAAACCTGCCCCACAGAAAAAACGTTATTCTTGTTGAAGGGTTTCGGAGCGGGGATCGAGCAGGACGAAGAGGCCCAGTGATCCCATATTGGCGAACAGCAGCGGGGCCAACACCGGTGCACCGCGAATAAACCGTTCGGCGACAAACGTGCCGCGTGTGGTCAGATTATCATCGATATGCAGGACCGCACCGACCAGCCCAACCAGGAGCATCAGAAGCATCGTCCCGACGTAGATGAGCAGGTCCCAACGATGCGGGCGATTGAGATAACCGAGCATAAACGCGACGATGGTCGCAAAAACGCCAACCGCCGTCGGGAGCCACAGCCAGTCATTTTCAAAATGAGTGCGGGCGTGGTCCAACACACTGCTGATCACGGTTGACAAACAGCCCAGGCTGACGATGAAAAAGTAGGCGCGTGTTTTGCTATAGGGCATCTGCAAGGTACGATTACCCAACAAGCGCAAACGGCCCGAATCGGGCGGGTCTTCGACCCACGCCGCGCTGATCCCCAAAACGCCGGTCAGCGCAAACATGAGCGGCCCCAGGATAGGCGGCCCCCAGACCAGCAGGCGCACGGTGAACTGTTCATCGGGCGCGGCGCTGGGCAGGGTGGCGCGGATGATATGGAAGTACGCGCCCAACACACCCACGATGATGCTGCCCAGAAAAACTACGGTGGCGATCAGAGTCGCCAGCGGGCGCTGTTTGATCGCGACGAGGCCCGCAAACAACAGCAGGACACCTGCCGCCGGACCAAAGATGATCGGAATCCACTCACGCGGGACAATGGTGCCACTGATGTTATGCGCGAGATAGATGTCGATGCCGAGAAAAATCTCGTTGATCGCCGCCATGAGCAGCATAACCTGATCACGCGAAAACGGGATGCGAATACGCCGCACGACAGGGGCAACAGTTGCCAGGTGATACATCGTTTACCCTCCTGGCGATTGTGTGCCTTCAGCTTCGGCGGTAGGTTCGGCGCGCGGAACCTCGACGTCTTCGGTTTCCTCTTTGGTTTCCTCAACGGCAGCGGGTGCTTCAGGAACGGCGGATGCGTCTTCACCGGCGGCTTCGAGCTTGGCCTCGGCCATCTCCTGGAGTTCGGCCAGATCGGACAGCATTTCATACGCGCCATGCCACTGGGTATAGTCCGGCCCCTGCATCCACGCGCCAAACTTGGCCGTCCGGCCCCAATGATGCCAAAGTTCAAAATACGTAAAGTCGATTGGCTCATCAAAGGGCGGCGCACCAACCAGATTAGCTTCCTTGAGCGGGGCCATGATGTCGTCGCTCTGGCGAACCCACTCGTTGATATTTTCGACTAAAGCATCCCCATCGGTATAGAAGTTTTCAATGAAGTTCTCGTTGTGGCATTCCAGGCAAACCCCCTGCATGCGCACCATGTTGTCCTGCCAGACGGGACGGCGCTCGCTGATGGGCTGGAAGAGATACCATGTCAGACGATCTCCGGCGTCGTGAGTCGTGCCGGTCGAGCCAAAGCCGCTGAAGTGACAGGTGGCACAGGTCGGCGCGGGGAAGTCCTCGACTGTCAGTGTGCCCGGTTCGGCGTCCCAGTTCCAAGTATCACCCATCGTCTGATAGGCGATGCCGTGGGGGGATTCCTGGTAGATTTCCCACTGCGGATGGTCGGGTCCGATATGGCAGGCGTTGCAGGTTTCAGGTTTGCGCGCCTGTTCGAGGCTGAACTCGTGGCGCAGGTGGCATTTCTGACACTGCCCGACCGAGCCATCAAGGGCAGGCGCGCCCACGTTATGACAGCTTTCACAGGCAAAACGGGTGATGGCTGGCCCTTCGATGGCAAACAAGGCGTTGCGCATCTCGTTGGGCTTGACAGCCGCTTCAGGAATGTTGTTGTAGAACTCCAGTTGTTCAGGAGTCAGCCCTTCCAGGCCGACCATTGCCGCGTAAGATGGCATACTGTGGCGGCTGGCGTAAAACTGGCGGACTTCGGCTTCATGGCAGGTTTCGCACATGGCCGTGGTGGGCGAACCCAGCACATAAGTCCCTTCGTGTTCCACCGCACCGGGGTAATCACTTTCGACTTCGTGGCAGTCTTCGCACTCGACTTCGGCAGCCGCCATAGTGCTGAAGCCGTACTGCTGGACAATGCCAGGGGTGGTGCGGCGGTGGCATTCGACACACTCATTATCGCTGTTCGCCAGTGCATCGACGCGCGTCTCCTCTTGCACGTTGTCTCCGACCGCACGGATCACCAAAATCAAGCCAAGGACGATCACCACACCGACCAGCCCGATCACCAGAACCCGCGCAGCGGTAAACGATCCCTCACGCATAAAAAACCTCCTTATTTTTGAATGCCGTAAAAATTATGAGGTAGCCCCCCCTCATTCAGATTGTAGTTAATTAGCAGTGAACATGAGTAACAGCATGATAACCGGAGTGCGCGCCACGACACTGTGTGGCATTTGGGGCGGCATATGTGCCCAGGTGCCCGCGTGCGCTTCGAGATGATCGCCACCCAGCGTGATGTCGGCATCCCCCTGGACAAAGTAGAGCGCCGCTGAATAGACCGAGGTGTGCTCCGAGAGTTCCTGACCGGGCGCAAAACCAAACATGATCACCTTGAGTTGATCGGTGGTGTAGAGGGTGCGGCTGATAATTGAATCGGGTTGAAGATCAGGGATAGCGGCGACCAAATTATCAAAAAAATGGTAATCGGGCATGAATTGTCCTCCTCATTGTGCCTGTCATATTAGGCAGCAGATGGCGGTATATAAACAATAGCATAAATATTACGCAAAAATGAGAAATAAGACCTTGATCTATATCAAGAAGGGAAAGACTTCAGTTATAATGGAGAAGGTTTGAAAACGGTATATAAGGATCGGTCAATGAGTGATGAGTGGCGAATCTGTTTTATGTGCCAGGGGCGCAACGCGGCGGATGCGGCGGTTTGCGTCAGATGTGGCGCGATTTTAAACCCAGAAACGATCCCGGTGGAAGAGGAAGCGAAACGAACTATCAACACCAATCCATTGACGCTTCCGCCCCAACTGATGCTGTACGTGGCGGGATCGGCCCAACCGTTTATCATCAACAACCAGCATGAAATTGTGCTGGGGCGTGCCATACCGGGAACACCGCCGCCGACAGTGGATTTGTCGAGCCTGAATGCGCATTTAATGGGTGTTTCGCGCCGACATGCCACCATCCGCGCCCACGGCAATGGAAAATGGACGCTGGCGGATATGGGCAGCAGCAATGGAACGTGGCTGAATGGCACGCGGCTCAAACTGGGACAAGTCGAAACGCTGCACGATGGAGATCAAATCCGGCTGGGGCAATTGGCGATTTTGTTTTTCTCGGCTCCGGTCCATATGCTGTACCTGGGTGAGAGCGATTATGCGCCCCTGCGCCACGGGACGATCACGCCGGATTATATGAGCCAGCGGCTGCTGCCCTATCTGCGGGCGGTGATTCAGGGCCAGCATATGGTCGATGAAATGCTCGGACGACGTATGGCGGAAATTGGGATGCGCAGTCTGACGGTGGTCGTGCCGGATACGATAGTGATCCACCTGGAAAATGCGTTGGAGATTGTGCAGTTTATACGCGAGATGCTGCCAAACTGGTCGAAACAATACGCGGAGGTGCTCAAAACCTACCCGGATGAAACCAGCATTCCGCCGGAAATGATCCAGGATCAAAACCGGATCATTGGGATATGGGTGAAACAACTTGCGCCGCATTTATCCTCTGATGAACAAGCGACGTATACTAGTAAATTGACAGCACCCATGCATCAAATATTATTTAGTTCATATGCTGTTTCTCCGGCTACTTTCGTCTGACGTTAAGGGGACAAACGCATGAGCGAAAAGACAGGGGTCGTGATCATTGGCACGGGAATGGCCGGCCTGATGGCGGCGCAACTACTCAAGCAGGTGGAAATTCCAACCATCCTGGTCGAAAAAGGCTCATGCGTCGGCGGGCGGCTGGCTACCCGTGACGTTGGACAGGGACGCGCGGACTGCGGCGCACAGTTTTTTACGGCGCGATCATCCGAGTTCCAGTTGTGGGTTGAGCAGTGGCAGGAGGAAGGGCTGGTTTTTGAATGGTCGCGCGGATGGAGCGATGGGAGTCTGGGAGCCACCCCGCCTGATGGACATCCGCGCTACGCCGTACAGGGCGGCATGCGCGCGCTGGCCGAACATCTGGCGAAAGGGCTGGATGTGCGGCTGAACACGCCTATCGTCAAACTCGCGCCAAGGACGAAAGGCTGGACGGTGGAGGATGAGAGCGGGAACCAGTTTCAATGTGAGGGGGTGTTATGTACTGCCCCGCTGCCCCAAGCATTGGAATTATTTGAAAGCAGCGGCATCACGCTGACCCCGCACGATCAAGCCACGCTGCGCCAGATCGAGTATTCACCGAGTCTGGCGGGGATGTTCTGGATTGATGGTGCGGTCAATTTGCCGCCGCCGGGAGCCGTACAGCGATCCAATGCGGCGATTACCTGGATTGCCGACAACCGCCGCAAGGGTATATCGCCGGAAGCGACGATCATCACGGTCCATGCGGGGCCATCGTACAGCCGCCTGCTGTGGGATCTGCCCGATCGCCAGGTGCTCATCGCGCTCGATTCAGGGCTTCAACTGTATAAAGATTACCGGGCGCTAATTGTTGAAAGTCATTTGGAACGCTGGCGCTACTCGGCACCGACCAGCACCCATCCCGAGCGCTGTTTGGCACTGGAAGGGCAACCTTCGCTGATGCTGGCGGGAGATGGATTCGGGCAGCCGCGTGTCGAAGGGGCGGCGCGATCGGGGATGTGCGCCGGGGCGTCGCTGGTTGATTTGTTAGGGTGAGGAGGAAAAGCGAACCCTACCCCCGACCCCTTCCCGCAAGCAGGAAGGGGAGCAAAGCGGGCGCGGCGGAAGTGCGGGGGCGTATCGCGGTTCACCCCTATCCTCCCAGCCTCCTTTCCCCGCACGCGGAGAAAGGAGGAGCAAAGCGGGCGCGGCAAGCCGCACCGCTACGGAATAGGCGACATCTACCCCAGGCAATGCTTAGTGGTCGTCGTATTCCCAGCCGCCGCCGATCACCTCGATGCCCCGGCGGTGATTCAGGCGAATGCGACCCTCGTTTTCGAGACGCAGTAAATAATATTTGACCGTTGATTCACTAATACTACAGGCATCCGCGATTTCTTTGGCCCAGGGCGAAAGGCCGTCGTGCTGGCGCTTATAATTCACAATATAATCGAAGAGCAACTGGCGGATAGTTGGATTGTCCTCGTTCATCCCCTCCCCCCCGGACTGCGAATCTTCCTCAAAAGCCGCTGGACGCGAGTCCCCACTCACCTCGTCAATCGCTTTTTTGTTATCCACATCTCACCCCTTGTAAATAGAACGAATGTTCTCCTGTGGAGCAGTATAATGGACAACCCTAAATCCTGTCAATTGGTGTCAGGAGGTCCGAACGCACTTCTAGCCTGGTACTAACGCAAAGTTTACCTCGTGAAAGTTTTTAATTATTAGTTGCTCATTATTAGTTAAAACACTACACTGATGCAAAAGCCTATCAACCTAACGAGAGACAGAAGTACTCCTTTTCATTTTTTCTCTACCCGCCGTATAATGAGCACTTATAAGATTTTGTGGAGCAGCAGGATGTCCGAAGTAAAATTTACGAATCCCAACGATGGTGAAGAAATCCCGGTTGAAGATTTGATCCGGATCACGCGTGAGTTTACGCGGCGGATCACCAACCAAGACCGGCAGCGGTTGGCGATGGATTTGCGCGAATCCGGCCACCAACGCAGCATGCAGATCAGCGCCCCGCTCACGCTTCAACAGTTTTTCTCAGGCGAAATCGATCTCGATAATGAACTCGCCCGCCGCTACAGCAACGCCGCGCTGATGTCGCACGTCAGCTTTGAACCCAAACTCGGCGCACCTGCGCGCCGCCAAGCCACCGCCCTGTTTAACTGCCAGGACGATTCGGTGAGTATGGCTGTCGATACACCCGTTGGGGAAAAGGCTGAGGCCACACTCGAATTCACTTTCACCCTGTTCAGCACTCTGTCGATGAGCTTCGCGCTCCCCCAATTGGTGACGGCTGACCGGCTGCGGTGGCTGGAACTGATGCGGCGGGAGAATGGCATCGCGTTTTTGTGGACACGGGATCGCTGGGAACAACCGTACCTCATTTTTGTGATCCGCGAATACTTTGCCCGCGTTTATGCGTATTCTCCACAGGGATATGAAGCGGCAATTCGGATGACACCCGATATGGTGACTTCACTGGTGAACTGGCTGGAAGGACTCTGGTTCCCCGGTGGACATGCCAAAACCGCCGAAACGGACATTCCTTTTCGGGCAACCCAGATCAAGCGCACGATTGAATTGATGCGCCAGCCAGACGACACGCCGAAACCGAAAGCCATTTCGGAAGCCCCGCGCGAACCGGATGAGCCAGCGAACGAAGAGGAAACTGATCTGTCGGCAGGCGATCTGGAATGGTAAGTTGGCACAAAAACTCATGTCGCCAAGTTTTAGGCCGTTGGTTACAATAGGCCGCATTCCGGTTGATAGTGACTGCTTGATTAATCTAGTCTTCCGCTGCGATTAAGTCGCTGTTCGTTGCTGCGCGGCGAAATAGAGAGGGAATTATGGATCTTTTCGATAAAACGCGGACATTCACCCGTGCTAAAGAAGCAATTGAAATGGGATGGTATCCCTATTTCCAGCCGCTGACCGACTCCGAAGGCACCACAGCCGTGTTTAAGGGCAAAGAAGTCGTGATGATCGGGTCGAATAATTATTTGGGACTCACCACGCATCCCAAAGTGCGACAAGCTGCGATTGAAGCGATTGAAAATTTTGGCACGAGCTGCACGGGCAGCCGCTTTTTGAACGGCACATTGGCTTTTCACCTGGAATTGGACGACCGGCTGGCGAAATTTGTGAACAAAGAAGCCGGGCTGGTGTTCCCCACCGGCTACCAAACCAACGTCGGGGTGATCTCGGCTTTGGTGCAAAAAGGCGATTATGTGATCATCGACAAGGAAGATCACGCCAGCATTGTGGATGGTTGTTTGATGAGCCGGGGCGAGATGCGCCGTTTCAACCACAACGATCCAGACAGCCTGGATACGCTGCTCGCTAAGCTCCCTGCTGACGCCGGAAAACTGGTCGTCGTGGATGGCGTGTACAGCATGGGCGGCGATATTGCCCCTCTGCCCCAACTGGTTGAAATCTGCAAGCGCTACGGGGCGCGGATTATGGTAGACGACGCGCACAGCCTGGGCGTGCTGGCCGATGGCCGGGGCACCGCCGCGTATTTTGGGCTGACAGACGAAGTCGATTTGATTATGGGCACGTTCAGCAAGTCGTTCGCGTCGATTGGCGGGTTTATCGCCGGAACCGCCGACGTGCTGCACTTTATCCAGCACCATGCCCGCTCGCTAATGTTCAGCGCCAGCTTGCCCGCGCCGCAGGTCGCCGCCGTGCTAGCCGCACTCGATGTAATCGAATCCGAGCCGGAACACGTCCAGCGGTTGTGGACCAATGCCGAACATATGCGTGCCGGACTGAAACAGCTTGGTTACGACACCGGCCCCAGCACGACGCCGATTATCCCGCTGCTGATCCGCGACGAATACCGCACCGTGTTAGCGTGGCATGCGCTGGTGGAAGAAGGCGTCTATACCAACCCGGTTGTGCCACCGGGCGTGCCGCCGAACAACAGCCTGCTGCGCACCAGCTATATGGCGACGCATACCATCGATCAACTCGATGTGGCCCTACGAGCGCTGGAAGTGGTCGGGCACAACCTGGATTTGATCCCCGCAACGGCGACACTTAGCACTACAGAAACAGCTTAGTAACACAAGGATAAAGACGCTAAATAGGACAGGGAACCCTGTCCTATTTTGTTTCCTTCAGCAAACAAACCAGATTCTATGCAAATTTATAGTATGTTTATAGGACTTGATGTTGAATTTGTTAGAATCTATCGTTATTATATTATTATAGACTAAGCTGATTAGGATAAATCCACATGGCCGATAAGCAAACTTTCCCTCGAATTCCTTCGTCTAATTGGTGGACATTACGAGAGCAGTTTAGAAAGACATTGCCAACAGGTAGCGGCGTTACAACAAGTTACCTTAAATCGCTCCTGGGTCTTACCTCAGACCAGGCGGCACGAAACCTTATCTCTCCATTACGCCAACTTGGTTTACTGGACGAAAATAGCATGCCGACAGCATTAGCGAACGATTGGAGAACTGACGGCAAATACCCAGAAGCGACTCGTCAGATGCTCGAAAAGGTCTATCCGAGTGAACTTAGGGAGCTTTTTAGTGGACCTGATATTGATAGACAGCGACTTGAAGCATGGTTTATGGGTACGGGGCTAGGCCAAAAGACAGCTAAAGATTCAGCCTCCATGTTTCTATTGTTAAATGAGACTGCTCCGCGTTCCGGCGAAGAGTTGAAAAAGAATACTAATCGTAAGAAGGACGGTCAAGTTACGGCAAAAAAAAGAAGAACTGCGAATACGATAGTCGCTTCAAAAGCTCCTGCCGAGGCTACTCCTCCTATTCAGGTACCTATTGCCGGATCAGATAACAGCCTACGCCCTTCAACAAATGATTCTTGGGGAAAACAACTCTCTTTGCACATTGACCTGCAGATTCATATTGCACCCGAGGCAACCGCTGAACAGATAGATCACATATTTGCTAGCATCGCGAAATATATTCCTCTCCCTACACGCGAGGAGTAAATGACAGTTCAATCGATTAAGGACATTGCATCCCAGCTAAAGACGTTGAACACTGAATTGCAGCAACTTCCGGGGGTTACAGCTCCCGCTAAAGGGGAGGCATCGGCAAAATTCACATTAGAATTAGCCGTAACGAACAGCGATCTTCTTAAAGTAGTGTCAGGGCTTTTTAGTAATGGACATCATGCACGTGCGGTTGAAGAAGCTTATAAGTATTTAAACAATCTCGTTAAACGAAAAGTAGGAGAAACTGCCGATGGCTCGCCGCTAATGCAATCAGTTTTCTCGGCTAAAAACCCAAAACTAAAACTAAACTCTCTATCAAACCAATCTGAGAATGATGAACAAACAGGTTTAATGAACATTTTTGCTGGTGCTATGATGGGGATACGAAATCCACGTGCTCACGAACATGATTGGGAAGATACTGAACTTCATGCTCTACAACTTCTTACTTTAGCCAATTATCTAGTTGAGCGGGTAGAACAGGCTACCAAACCCTAATGCAAGAGAAATTTAACCTTGGCCTCACTATGACGGACAAACTAATCCCCTCGGTTTTCGAGGGGATTTTTATTTACCACTGCACGTGATACAAACACGAATGGGACCCGGCGCGGCGACAGGGAGCCTGCTGGTCGTGTTCGACTTCGATCTGGACGCCTTCCGGGGCAAAGCGCTTGGCAAGGCAGTACACTAACCCGAAGTCAAATTCACACGGATAGGGGTTTTCGGCCCGAATATCAATAGCCCGCTCACCCACTTTTTTGAAATAGTAGTGGCCGATCTCACCGGAGCGGTGATTGATATGGTAGGCGGTATCCAGCGCGCTGAAAATACCGGAGAGGGTTGGCTCAATCGTGGCGGGGAATGTCGCATGTTCGGGGATCAGCAAACCGGCATTGAATAAGGGATAATCCTGTCCAAACTCTTTGAGTGCATCCAGCGCCGGTTGAAGCAGATACCAGCCAGCATCCGTGACTTCACCGACCCGATGGGCATCCAGGTAAGGCATAATTTTTTGTTGGGTGCCTGCGATCCAGGCATGCAGGACAGCGCCGGATACTTCAACACGCGGATCAAAAGAAATGTACTCGGTCATTTCCACTTCCCCCTGAAGCATCAAAAAACACGGACTTTGCAATTCATTATATTACAACTTAGGGGAATAGAAGGAGGAAATTAGGACAAGTTTCCTATATAACGTTGAAGTGGGGCAGAACCTAGACTGCGCCACTATTTTCTTTACCCTATCTCCACTATCGTAGCTAATCATTACCCATAAGTCGGGGTGGAACGAAAAATTAAAGGGGCAATGCATGAATTGCCCCTACGAGGAGCCGTTGATCTACGCCTCAAAAGATGTGGGGAATTATTTTCCTGGACCGGCCCTATTCATGTTTGAAGTAGAGCCGGATGGTTAACTGTCCGAATTTGAGTTCATCCCCATCACGCAGCACACGCACTTCATGAGCATGCAGCCGCTGGCCGTTGATATAGGTCTGGTTGAGACTGCCCATGTCGGTCAGCACGATGGTATTGCCCATACGGCGCAGTCCGGCATGCAGGCGCGAAACGCCCATCGTGTCGGCATGGTAGGGTGACAAATCAATATCCGGGATCATCACGCTATCGGGCGAGCGCCGTCCGATCACCATCTCGTCTTCGCGGGGGCGAACGCGCAGCGGTTGGGGCGCGCCGAAGATATGCAAAAACAGAGTCATCTGATCGTCAAAGTAGGCGGTATCCACCTCTGGATCACCGACCGGTTGGGTATCGGCGATCTGCTGCGTGCCGCCAATTGAGACGAGCAGTGCACCACAGCTATAGCAGTAGGCTTCGTTGGCGGGGTTAGGCTTGTGACAGGACGGGCAGAGAACCGTATTCGCCGCTTCGTCACGTGGTTTGATACGGCGGATGACGCTGGGTTTGCCTGCTGCTTCTTTGCGAACCTCGGCTAATTCTTCGGGAGGGGTATGCTGTGTCGAATAGGGATCGGTGACACGCGAGGGCTTATAGTGGCGGCCCTCTTTGGCTTCCCAGGCGCGTAACAGCGTAATCAAACGTGCCTGTTCACGCTGGCTAAGGGTATTCACCAACGTTTCAATTTGCTCCCAGGCTTCATCGCGGCTGGAGCCAGCTTGCCTCAGCCGGACAAACTCGGCAAACACGTCCATAACGTTTTGTTCGGATGATGACATAGAAACCTCTCCAACCTCCAATTTAATTGACCCACTTCTTATTAAACTCCCCCCAAATAAATTTGCACTATAAATCTGGTTAGAATCTAGATAAGATTTATTATTGGAGAATTATTTCTACCACAATACTATCACAATTTTCAAAATCATCAAGCAAAAAAAAGCCCCCCGGCAAAGCGAGGGGCTGAGGGTTGGAATAGCGGGAAACGGGGCGGAATTACTTTCCGATCGCTTGCAGACTACCCAGATCCAGGTTCAGGTCCAGATCTTTATCCAATTCTTCGAGCGGCAGATAGTCCGCCGGTGGAGTCATTTCGAAGGTGGCGTTATAGTCGGCCATTTCGGTGTAAAAATGGAATTCCAGGTTGATGGGTTCCATCGCCGCCCCCTGCGATTCCTGCGCGGCCTGCCCACCCATCATACCGGACAGGGAAGACATATCGAAGTTGAAGACGACATCCAACTTGAGGCCATGAATCATATTGTCATCGACACCGATGCTCTGTTCAACCGTGATGCTGGTGCCCTGGAACATGGGGGCCATCAGCGGAACAAAGGCCATGATCATGTCGGGCGTCGCGCCTTCCAACTGCATGCCGCTGTCGCTGGGAACCATATCGGCCAGCATATCGGTGAGGTCCTGACCGAGTGACGAGGACAAAGCGCCCATCAACACAGCCACAATGTTAATCGACGTGGTGTAGGGAACAACCGCCGTGTCACCCACCGTGGCTTCGTCGCCGCGCGTGGTCGTGATCATGGTAGACATATCGATGCCGCTGGTGCTCAAATCGAGTTCGCCCAGCGCGTCGAGGCTGCCGAGGGATCCTAACTGCCCTAATTGTTCAGCATCTTCTTCGGTGGCTGCACCACCATACCACTGACCGTCAGACAGGACATAAACCATGTCGCCCAGGAGCAGAATTTCCATGCTGCCGGACTCCTCACCATCGGGGCCAGACATAGACGCCTCATCGATGACAAGATGAACCTTGTTCGCGGACGGATCTTCACTCGGCATAAACTCCGCGCTGCCAGTCGCGTTCAAGGTGTTGGGGCCGTCTTCACCCGGAATAACCGCCGAAATGGTCCAGGAGGGGACGCTGAATGATGTGATACCCTCCAGGGCGGCGGATGCGCTGTTTAGAACGGCGCAATCTTCATCGGACAATCCGCTGCACAGGAGATTGCCGCCATCGTCCTGGGCACGAGCTGACCAAGCCGGGCTGAGCGCAACGAGCAACGCTACTATCACAGCGAAATAAGTTAACCGCTTCATCTAACCATCCTCCTTGAGGTCATACACAAAACCCATCGATCTATACGTATGCTCCATGCAAAATGTTGCTGCATTAGCACGAGTATACGGACAATCGAGAAGAGAAGGCAACATCTCAGGTTGCACCAACTCATTCTCCTGCCGTGAGAGAAGCAGAATCAAACCGGATGAATGCCCTTACTGGTTAAAAATGCTGCTGCCTAAGCCGCCCCCAAACAACCCGTCTTCGCTTTCCGTTGCGCCGATTGGCTCCACAATCGAGAGTGGTTCATTGAAGCCGGTCAGATAACCTGTGACGAAATACGTGAAGCTGACGGTGGTTGGATTGGCCGAATTGGTGGCCGAGTCGTCCATCGTCAGGGAATAGTTTTCGTCCAGATAGCGGATATAACCATCATCCCCGATGCCAATCGTTGTATTGAAATTGGTATTGCTGAAAAACGGTTCCAACTGCGAGGCCACCGGAACGATCTGATCGACGGTAAAGCCCAGCGTCTCTTCGGTGACACCCGCCATACTTGCCAACTCCATGCCCTGGGTGAGAAGCAGCGTCAGGAGTTCCGGGGAAGCCAGCAGCGCCGTGAGATCGAGGGAAATCGTTTGAGTCTGCAAAGACTGGCCCGCATAGTCCACCGGATCGCCGTTGGTGATGGTAAACACCGCCGGATCATTCAACCAATAGAAGCGGTTGGCGCTGAGGCCGGGGATGCCGAGCAGCATATTGAGGCCCAGCATGGCATCCGGCGTCAGCTCTTCATATATCCAGGTTTGGCCGTTATCGCGGGAGGTGTACCCCCGGTTGCCAATGATGATAAACTCGACCCCCGAAAAGGGCTGGGTGGTTGATCCCTGGGTCATTTCGCCTTCGGTGATCGTGACATGCACACTTGCCCCCAAACCTTCTTCAGAGGCCGGCACCACCACATACTCGATTGAGCCTTTCATGGTGGCATGGGTGACTTCTGCGCCGTTCACCATATCCAAAACCACTTCAAATTCGGGAATGGTGGCGGAGCTAACCTTGTTCATCAACTGGTACGCATCCTGGCGCAGTTGGCAGGTTTCGAGCGCTTCATTCTCGGCACACGACGATTTAGCGGCAGGCAATGAGGACATTCCGGCGGGGAGTGGAAAACCGCAAGCCAGCACAGGCGCGGCGATCAAAATGAGCAGCATAAACAGATGACGTTTCATACCCTGACCCTTTTTAGCTAAAGCAAGCTGCTTCATTATAAACATTTTTGTACGCCCCAACCATCAGGTACAATGCGCAGTCGGGAGGATGCAGGCGATGTGGTGGCGGGAACAGTATATCAACCGGACGCGCACCGATTGGACGCGCGCAGGTTATCGAATCCAGAGGGGACCGCTGGCAGCTGACTGCACCGGACACCGCCCACCCTACCACCGCCGCGTGTTTGGCGTGATCGGATTGGTGGATCAGCATCTGGTGTTTGCCGGACAACGCCAGCCGCGTGATGACACTCACATTCCGTTGGAGGCCATCCGCCGGATCGAGATGCAGCCCGCCGCGCTGCTGGTGTATCATGCGGAGAACGGCGCGTGGTGGATCAGCCAGTTTTACATGCGAGAGGCTGAACCATTCGCGCACGACCTTCGCCACCTGATCGATCTCCCTGTGCATCCGATCTGCACGTATGGACCAAGCCGCGCGTTACGGCTGGTGCAGGATGTCTATGGCGACTGGCACCCGGATCGTGCGGATGTGTTATTCCTCGGCGCGGGCGCGCTGTTTTTCGGCTGGCAGCCGATCATGACGCTGGACCAGATGCAGCGGGTGGATGTGTATCCGCAGCGGCTGCGGATCGACTATACGGCGGACGACGAATTTCAAACCGTCGGATTCGATCTGGCGCATCCCCAACGGTGGGCGGACGCGATCAGCCGCCGCGCTGAAATTCCGCTCCACAGCGGGCGCAAAAAGAATCCGCGCTGAAATTC
>DATAMF010000491.1:0-18757 GCA_036260665.1 Aggregatilineaceae bacterium
GCGTGGGCTTCGTCTTTGCGCAGCGGATTATAGATGTATTCCTCAGAAAGAACGCCCCCAGTGGGACTCCATTCCAGGCGCAGAGCCTCGGCAGGGCCAAAATCGATCAGGCGGATCAGTTCGGGGTAGGATGGGAATGGGCTGGCGGGATGGTGGAGGCGATAATAGAGGGCGCGAAGCGTGTCGCCATGACTGATAAACCCGATCAACCCGTCGCCAGCCGCATAATCGGCAAACACGGCGACCATCCGATCCGCGATCTGATCGATGGTTTCCAGGATGCGGGGGTGGTCGAAGATACGACCCGTTTTGTAGACCTTCATAAATTCTTCGACGGGAAGCCCGGCCCAGGTGTTATCCGTGTCGCGGAGGCGGGAATCTTCAATCAAGAGGTTCCGCATAGGAAAGCAGGCGGCGGTTTGTTGGGTGCGCGTCAAGGGGCTGATGACCAGTTGATCAAAACCCCGATGCTCACGTTCGAGGATGTAATGCGCCAGGGCTTCAGCCCGCACCTGCCCTTCCGCGGTGATGCCCGCCTCCGGGCCGTACACCAGCGGGCGGCCTGCGGCGTCGATTCCATACTGCGGGTCGCTGTGTCGAATCAAATAGATGGTCATGGTTGTTTATCCTTCGGCAGCGTCAGCGTCAGCGGACTCAGGTTCTTCCTCATTCGTTGTTTCCTCCTCATCATCAAGCGGAATATAAGGCGAGAGCGCCAGCAATTTTTCGCGGTCTTCGCCTAAAAACAGCGTCAGTGATAACAGGATACTTCCCCAGAAAAGGGGCATCCAGGCCCACCCCAGTTTGCCCTCATCCGATGCATCCCGCCAAAGAATAAAGCCTGCATTACCCCCGTGAATGCCCTGCCAGATGATCCGAAAGTCGTTGATCAGCAGGACCAGCGCGAGCAGGCCGAAAATCCACAGTTTGTCCTCGCGGCGCAGCGCCAGCAGCGTACAGGCCACCGGGAACATATAAAAGATGACCGAGTTCCCGCCGCCGTAACGCGCGGCTGAAAAATACACGCTGCCATCATCGCCGAGGGATGCGATGGGGACGAGAAAGCCGATCAGCAGCAGCAACAGCCCCGCCACGACAAACACCCGCCGTAAATCGAGTTGGGCCGACCACCAGCCCGGCAGCGAGAGCAGCAGCAGTCCGATCCCCAAAACGGCCCACCCATACTGCAATGTCACCTCGTAACTGTCCGCGTGGACCACCGGCCAGATACTCATAAATTGCGTGAAAAGCATCCAGAAGAGGATGCTCACCAGCAACGCCAGATATTCAGCGCGATCCATGAGCAGGAGCAGCAGCGCGACGCCCGCAAAGATAAAAATCGGCACGCCAAAACCATCGGCGGGAATCTTGTTGTCAGCGGCGGAATCAAAAAAATTGGCTGTATCCTGGTCTTCTTTGTAGAGCGGCACAAACACGCCGATGATCAGCAGCACGATCCCTATCAAGGCGAGGCGTTTCAGCCGAATCTGGGGAGTATTACCCAAGATGGTAAATGGTTGAACCTGATCGTCCATATTTTTTTCCTCACAGCGGCGCAGTTTATCCAGTTAGTCTACTCCTGAAGGAGAAGCGGCGCGAACGGGGAATCCTCATAGAACCTCGGTCCCGGCCCCCGCGCGATACTGTTGGCGAGGGCGGTTGACCCCTATCCCCCGGCCCCTTTCCCCACTTCGTAGAGAAAGGGGAGCAAGGCGGGCATTGAGCGCGGGGCGTATGCAATACGCCCCTACGAGGAGTTGAGCTACACCTCAAAAGATGAGGGTAAGGCGTAGCCGCGCGCGGATAAAGGGGAGCAAAACAACCCTACCCCCTACCCCTTCCCGCAAGCAGGAAGGGGGGCGGGCGATACGCCCCTACGGGTAGGCGTTGATCCGCGCCGCGCAAGATGGGGTAATTGTGTGGTGGAACAAATGTGCAGTTCTGGCTATACTACGGGTGGATGAGTTATGCACTTTTTCCCCGAAGGAACTTATGAACGACACCTTACAAACCCTCAACAGGCTCCGTACCATTCACGGCAGTTTTTCAGACCAGGAAATCGGTGAGGCGAATCTGAACCAGATTCTGGAGGCGACGCTGCGCACGGCGAACGCCTCGGCGCGGCAGAGTTATTCGATCATCGTGCTGAAGGATCGCGCGGTGATGCATGATCTGCTGGTGTATAAGGGCAGCGTGGCCCTGGTGTTCTGCGTGGATTTTACGCGGATCGCGGCAACCGCGCGCTACCTGGGACAGGAATTTGATAACGATGACCTTATCGGCTTTTTGACCGGGACGATTGATACCATCCTCGCGGCGCAAACCGCCGTGATCGCAGCGAAAGCGCTCGGTATCGATTCGCTGATCACCAACGCACTGCACCGTAAGCCGCTGGATGTGGTCTACCAGGCGTTGAATCTGCCGGAAACCTCGTGCTTCCCGCTGATCACGGTGGTGCTGGGGTATCCGCGCGAGGAGCCGACATATCTCAAGGGGCGGCTGAGTCAGGAATTCGTGGTGCATGACGGACAGTACCAGCCGCCGACGGATGATCAACTGGCGCGGATCGTGGCGGAATATGACGATCACGAGCGGCATATCGGGCTGATCGATGACTGGGAAAAACAGGG
The DNA here is from genome assembly GCA_036260665.1 of Aggregatilineaceae bacterium. Lineage (GTDB taxonomy): Bacteria > Chloroflexota > Anaerolineae > Aggregatilineales > Aggregatilineaceae > DATAMF01. The sequence goes on from DATAMF010000491.1 coordinate 2,631, forward strand.
ATTCGCGCATTACCTGGATTGGTTCTATACGCGGTGGACGGGTAAACCCGCCGCCGAAAAAGTCGCGCAGGGGAAAATATTGGAATTTCAGGAGCGGCTGATCAAAAGCGGCTTCTGGTGGCCGGTGGAATAAACATGCGGGGGAATGCCTGGAATACTGTCAGGGCATTCCCTTCCGCTCGACGAATGCGCGCAGGTGTTCCCGGTCATCCGGCAGATTAAACATGACCGACAATAAGTTGGTGGGAAGCACCCAGAATTGATCGGCATCAACCAGCGCTTGCAGCACATCCCAAATGCCGCCGGAGAGCGTGCGCCAGATATCCAGGGTTTGGGACAGATTGTAAATGTCGTAAATTTTCTTTTCGTGACGGTATTTGAAGATCGGGTAGTAGTTCCAGTACTGGTTCAAGGCAACCGGCCCATGCACAGTCGAGGCTAACAGCCCCCGCCCCAGTAGATGGGCGTCTTCGGGCGTAGTAGCGGGATGGTGGAGCAAGTCGATCAGCGGGGTGAGATCGGGCAGGTGGGCAAGAAGCCGAACAATTTCCTGGCGGGCGAAGGCGCGATCAAAGTCGTCGGGAAGTGACCAATACCGTTCGAGCAGCGCCGCGACCAGCCCCGGCGTCACTTCCGAGCGCTCCAACTGGGTTCCAAACCCCTGACTCACGGATGCTGTGATCGCGGCTTTCGCGGCTGTAAAACGCAGCGCGGTACCCGTGTCAACAATGTGGTGAAAAAAGGGGGCATAGGTTTTCCGCAGATCACTACCGGAATAATCCTGTTCGCGGAGCAAGCGCGCCATCGCCTCGATCAAGGCGATTTGCACGGATTCAATCGACTCGGCGGTGAAATGGTCGTGCAGAACCGGCAGAATCGTCGCGGCGCTCGCGTTCAGGCCCGCCAAAACCGCAGCGGCCCCGGACCGAATATCCGCCTGGGGATCGTCCAACAGCTTGAAATAGAGCGGAATCCCCCGTTCGAGGGCATCATAGGCATTCAGGTAATGGCGCATCTGGCGGATGGAATATTCAGGCTGTCCGCCTGTATAAACTTTTGCAATGGTAATCCATTCCAGATGATCCAGGCAGGCTTCGCGCCCCGGCAGGGTATCATCAGCAATAACTTCTAACACAAAGGGAATGATGGGGGCGGTTGTGCCGTAGACATTGCCGTAGTCCTGGCCTTCACCGAACAATAACGCCAGCGCTTCTTCGCGTTCAACCGGATGTGGGGAGAGCAGACGCCGGATGTGGCCGGGTATTTCGGCAGCCTGCCCATAAATATGTGGGCCAAATGCGGCCCAATCGATGGTATCAAGGGTGTCGAACATCAGATCATTCTTCCAAATCGCTGTTCATGGCTTCGGTTATGTCGTTCAGTTCGGCCTGGGTTGTTCCCGTGCGTTCTTGGGGAGACTGTTCGATAATTTTCCGACTTTCGCGCGCGTCGATGTACTCGCGCAGTTCGCGGAGTTCCTCGGACGACAGGCGATCAATCGCGGCTATTAGATCGTGTAGGGTCATTATTGGGCACCTTCTTTGCTTAGATTACCGAACCATGCGCCAGTTTTCGCGGGTGAGGGGCAGCGCTGCAAAATCATCATCTGCCGACACAACTATCCCATTGATGCGGCTGGTGATCGCGCCGATCAACAGGTCGGCATCGCCAAGCTGCCGTCCGGCATTGACGGCATCAGCCCAGAATTGAGCCGCCTGCCGCCAATCAGCATCAATGAGCGGTATCCAAGTTAAAAAGGGTATAATTGTGTGTTGAAAAAAATGCATCTTGCGGGTTGCATTCGTTTTCAGCAAGCCACGAATCACCTCATAGTAAACCGGTTGGCACAAACACACCTGATGGCCCGCTTCAACCATCATTGTCAGACGTTGGGCGACGGGTTCACGGGCATTCATGCGATCTGCAATCACATTAGTGTCGAGAACATACATCAGTCTTTCCATTCGTCCTCGTCAAATGGTTCGATATATTCGGAATTCATCGCTTCAGTTATTTCGTCAAGCTGCTGCTGAGTGAGACCTTCCCGCAATTGGTCGAATGCTTCATTCAACCGGCGCGCTCGTTCTTGGGGAGTCATTCCGCTTGTGAAATGCTCCGCGCTTTCGCGCTGGTCCAGATACTCGCGCAGTTCGCGGCGTTCCTGGGGAGATAGTCGATCAATCGCGGCTTTTACATCCTGTAGGGTCAGCATCGGGCACCTCCAATCACTACCTATAGTCTACTCCAGAACCGCAGGGGCGCTAAGCGTTTATATCCAACAGGCGTCAAGTTAAAGGGTTTACCCCTATCCCCCAACCCCCTTTCCCCACTCGCGTAGAGAAAGGGGGCGACGGGCGCAGCAAGCCGCGCCCCTACAAACTGCCTGTATTTCGGATATTTTCCCCCGAAAAACGGCTTAAGTTGACACCAATTGGGCGCTAAGCATTTGTATTTAACAGGTGCGCGCGGACGGCGGTCAGATCGGCCTCACTCAGTCCACTGTCCAACAGATACCGCGCGGCGTCGAGATGGGCCAGCGTGGTGAGGATCGTTTCACGGGTCGTGGTGTGTTCGCGGGCCAGCAGTTCGTCCCGTTTGGCATCGGGAGTCAGCGCGTAGTCGGTGAGAATGTCTTCCGGCACCACGCCCACCAGCGCCAACAGCAGCAGGGCAATGATCCCGGTGCGGTCAACGCCGCGAATACAATGGAACAGGACGCCCCCTGGGCGAGCGCGGGCAATCGCTTCGATCACGGCGGTATAGAGCGCGGGCCAGCGCCTGAGCGCCTCACTGTAATAAAGGGGCGAACAAACCAACTCGTTCAGCACCCACTTTTCGACAAATTCTTCATCTGTGAAATCTTCTATCGCGCAGGACAGCGTGATCAGATCAGCGGGGCGCGGCGCGAGATCCGGCTTACTCTCTGGATAACCATGCGTCGTCAGCGTAATAATGGTGCGGATGCCGTAGTCATACAAGGCGGACCAGCCCGCTGAGGTCAGATTGGCGGGATGATCCGAACGCACCAGCGCCCCCCAACGGGTCACACGCCCATCGACGGTTTGCAAACCGCCGAGGTCACGTACATTCGTACAGCCATCCCAGGTCAGGCGTCGATCTCGCGTCATTGCATTTCTCCTCGCGCGCGACTCATTGCGAGAACGGAAAACAGAACAACGACCCTATCCTGGACGCCGCCGCGCGTTAGGGATAGGGCTTGACCCAGTATTCGCTGCTGTCGCCGTCGGCAGTCCACCCGGTCAGGCCGTTGTAGCTGACCTGCCACCAGTTGTAACCATCGGCGCAGCTTGGCCCGCCCACCACCGAGAAGACGCCCTCGCCGGGAATCGCGCCGACCTGAGTCGCGCTGAAGCCGGGATTGCTGCGAACCTTGTTGGGCAGTCCGGGCGTGACCTGACCCTGTCCGCCGACAGTCAACTGTGGCAGAGGTGCGCCGGGACAGGTATAGGTTCCCGTGTCGCCGCCGCTGGATTGAGTCGCCATGCTGGGCGGCTGAGTCGCGGGGAGGGCGGTGTCGGCGTCGTAGAGAATCTGCTGCCAGAGGCTGTAGAGCACCATCAGCGCGCCAAGGTTGCGCAGCGGGTAGCCGTAGTTCAGATTTTCCCCGGTCAGATAGCCGCTCATGGCGTTGGGCGGCGTGGAGGGGTGAACGCCGTCCGCGTCCAAACCCTCGCCGGGAAGCTTGGACATCGCCGCGCCGTAATCCCACAGGGGAATGTCATAGGCGCGGGCGACGGCGATAATGATCTGGTTAAATTCGGCCACGCGGCCATCCGTCGCCGGGTTGTAATGTTTGGCCGGAATCGTGCTGAGAACCGGAATCACGCCCATGTTAATCGAGGTCTGCACGATGGTCTGCAAGTTGGCGCGGAACTGGTCGGACGGCAGACCTCCGGAGTCGTTGGTGCCGAACATGATCAGCGCGACGGCGGGACGATTCACGCGGTATTCGCCTGCGAGCGGGGTTTCCCCGGCGCGGCAGATGCCAGAGTCGGCGTTGCTGGGACTCAGGACGCTGGTGGTACCCCAGCTATTACGCGCGGCCATCGATCCCGCGAGGAAGGGATTCTCACCGCGCCCGTTCGGACCGGAGAAAAAGTTGATCGCCGTGCTGAGATAACCGTAGCTGCCGAGGCTGTACTGCCCGTAGCCAATAGGAACCAGGAAATTCGGAGAGGCGGTGATGCTGTCGCCCACTTTGGTAAAGGCATGGGCCTGGTTGCCCTTCGCCAGCCCATCAAGAAAAATCTGGCGAGCGTGGGCCGAAATGCCGGACACCATCGCGCCGCCCGCATCGGCTACCGCTGTCGGGAGCGCCTGCCCGGTGACGCCGACCAGATTCAGATCGATGGCGAGGGTCAGATATTGGGCGGCAACCCACCCGGTCAGACCATCATCGGTTGTCACCTGAATCCAAGAATTATCGGCCACACGCCCGACAACATAGAGCGGGATGCCGGGCGACAATTCGCGCAGGACATTCGCTGTCAGGCCAGGCGCATCACGCATCCGCAAAAAGTCACAGTTGGAGCAGACATAAGCCCCGGCGGTGATCGCCGTGCTGGACGGAATCACAAAAGGGGTGAAGGTCGGCGGCGGCGTGATCATGGTCGAGGCGATCACTGGGGTGGGCGTGGGAGTCGCTGTGCCAAAGGGCAGCGCTGTCGGGTAAAAACCGGAGGGCGTGAAGGTCGGCGGCGCGCCCAAAGTCGGGAGCACACCGGGAGGCAAAGTCACGGTGGCGACAGGCGCGGCGGTGGTCACGGTGGCAGCCGGCGGGATGGTACTGGTTGGCGACTGCGGCGAGATCAGCGGCGCGGGCGTCAGACTGGGCGGCACAAGCACCGGGGCGGCAGTAGTCGGCAATGGCGAAGGAAGCTGGAATGGCGTATTGCTGGCGGTAGACGTGATGATGCCAACATGCGGGCGCGTCGGTTCAATGGTGAGCGTTGGAATTGCCGGTGTTGTGGCAGTTTCGGCAGCAGGCAGCGCAGCGGTGGCGCTCGGCACGATGGCTAGTGCGGTAGGCGGTTCCGGCTTCTTGTCTTCGGAATCGAAATTGCAAGCCCCCAACCACAGCCAGACCGCTAACAACACCAGAAAGAGTTCCCGTTTGCGCATGCTACGCCCTCTTGTGAAAGTCTCAACTGATATGTTATTGTAGCGCAGGTTGTTTAAACTGCTACGAGACAGAAGCTATGACTCAATCCATACGCCTGATCGCCGGGTTACGCGGACTGATGGGCACGAAACAGATCGAAGTCACGGAATGCGGCACGGTGCGGGAACTGCTGCGCGTCATCGAGCGGGATTACCCGGTGCTGGCGGCGCGAATCCTCGAAGATGGACAGTTGAATCCTGAGGTGCTGATCGTGGTCAATGGACAGCCGATGTATGCCTTAAAAGGACTGGATACCCCCCTGCTCCCCACCGATGATGTGATGATGATCCCCCCGCTTTTGGGCGGATAGACCATTGTAGGCCGCACGCTGTGTGGTTATGCTTGGCCCATTGAGCGGCAAGTTTTCACAGGAGCAGCGCCGATGGTTTACCCTGTTCTGCAACGCGAACTCACGGTTCACCTGAATAACGGACATTGGTATTTGCGCCCCACCGAAGACCCCAGCATTCTCGGCCCGGTGGATTTTGGATGGCGGCGATTTAATCTGTACCCGGACAGCTTCACCTTTGGCGAAGGACTGCTGGCGGGCAGCAGCATCCCCGGATCGCGGCGGCTGGTGTTCGCGGCGTGGAGTCCACAGTGGGAAAGCTTCTATGTGTCGAGCATGGGCGGCGCGGCCTACACGTTTCACGGCGTGGGGGTGAACTATGTCGCGCTGCGCGGCGAAGCGCCGACGCCCAGCGTGCTGCTGCTGAATCATAAGGCGGGCGAAATTCAGGTGCGGGTTGAACCCATCGACGCGGAGTCGATCTGGACGGGGTATGCTGATGCTGAAGGACGCCCGCTGATCGGATTCTTCGCCTTGCAGCAGGCGCTGTATGATCGGTATGCGAAGGAATATACAACGGATCGGGTGCGCGTGTTCTGCGTGGGTCCGGCCAGCCTGTATACCAAAGAGGGCGCGATTGGCTCCAGCCCGATGCGCAAGGGGGCGTTTGTTCCGGTGGAAGATTGGGCGGGGCGCGGCGGATTGGGAAGCCGCTTATTGCAGCGGCATAACATTGTGGGGTGCGTGTTCGGCGGGGAATGGGAAGACCCCGATCTGCGCGATTCGAAGGAGATCGACGCGTATTTTATGGAACACTTCGGCAAGCGCACGATTCAGGCCGATCTCGCGGTGACAACCAAATACCGCTATGCGCCGGAATTCGAGACGGGCGGCACGTTCGGCGTGAATATGCGCGAACTCGGATCACGCATGATGACGTTTAATTATACGAGCGTGTATGCCAGCGAAGAAGAACGCGAAAAACAGCATGCCGATTTCATCCTGCAACACTACCTGATGCAGTTCAACGACGAGACGATCAAAACGAAAAACTTCCAGCACTGCGGCGAACCGTGTCCGGTGGTGTGCAAAAAGGTCAACGAACATTACAAAAAGGATTACGAACCGTATCACGCGCTGGGACCGCAGATCGGGGTGTTCGATCAGCGGGCGGCGGAACTGATCAATTATCACGTCGATGCGATGGGCTTCGATGCGATTGAGATGGGCGGCACGCTGGCATGGATTATGGAGATCGTCGCGGAAGGGCTGATCGATCCGGCGGAATACGGACTGCCGCCCGCCGAGGAGTTGAAGCTGAAATTTACGGCGGATGTGGAGAAATTTGATCTGGTGGAAGACAGCCTGCGGAATGCGAAATACGCGCAGGCGGTAGTCAATGCGCTGCTGTTCAAGCCGAATGCGGCGGTGTTCCGCGCGGGGATTCGCAACGCGGCGCGCGAAATCGACAAGCAGCACGGCACGGATACGATCAATCATGCGGTCTTTCTGGCGAACGGGGACGAGGGATACATGGTGCCGAACCAGTACTGGGTACCCGGCATGTTCAGCCCGATGCCGATTATGGGGAAATATTATGTGTACTACGGGCAGGATTTTGTGCCGCCGCGTGAACTCGGCAAGAAAAACGTCGAGCGGATGACCTATGAACTGTTCAACGATAATACGGGCATCTGCCGCTTTCACCGCAAGTGGGCCGAGTCGATCAGCGACGAGATTCTGGCGGCGCACTACGGCATTGATCCGAACTATAAGGTGCATCAATTCGAGCTGGCACGCGAAATCTATGAACACGAGTGCGCGAAGGCCGCGCCCTGGGAAAGCGAGCGCGTGGTCGATCTGATGCTGGGCTTTCTGGAACAGTGGGAGCGGGACGCACTCCAGAATCCAGAACTGGCGGCGTGGCTGGCCCGCTTCCGCGAGGATAAAATGCAGGCGGCACACGACTTCTGGGCGGAGATTCGGGCGGGCATCGATGAGGCATTCGAGGCCGGGGCGGACGCGATCCCAGAGATGCTGAGTCCGGGGCAGGCGGGGAAGCTGTAGGGGGGAGAACCCCTATCCCCCCGGTGAACGGGGCGATTCGTGAATCGCCCCTACAGAACAGCGGGAAAGGGGGCGAAAAGCGGGCGCGGTCCAGGGCAACGATTTTCTAACGGGGTGCAGGTTAGGAAGGGGTATAAGTAGGCTATTTTGGCATATAATGTGGGATAAAGTAACCTACTTTGGGTGGAAGTTGGCGGTTTGGGGGCGGGCAACGCGGATTCCTCAACACGGCAGATATTCGGGAATGCACCAACCAGTGACCCAGTCAGGTGTGAGTCATAACCACCGGGGATGCCTGACCAGGTTGAGGAAAAAACCAGAGGCCACCACGACGCTGGTTAGAATATAGGAGTGCTCTGGGCAGCAGCGCCAGATAACCCAGGGCCGTAATCTCCGTCGCGTGTCATAACCATGCGATATCTACCCGAGCCGATGAAACCCTTTTGCCACCGGAATGGCAGTGGTGTGTCGCTTAAGCTTGGGGAGGCAAAAAAACATGCAAAACGCCGCATGGGTGCGACTTAATATTAGAGTGGGGTTTTCCACATTCTGCGGCTAAAAAATCCTGCGGTGAGCAGCTTGTTTGGAAAGGGGACAACGACGGCAGAAAGTGATTTGAGTACTTGCCAAGGTATTTTATGGGTACCACCCTGCGGAGTTTTTACAGGAACAAAGGGTTTAGACCCTTTGTCTGAAGACTACCTGCAAAAGCTGTTTATCAGTGGCTCGGCAGAGAAAGTGGCATTCCCCGCTTATGATGATTCACTCAATAAACTTGAATTGCCTGTTCACATTTTCGACTCGCCATTCACTCCTCAATGGCTTCACTTTTTTCCATTATCGAACTTCTGGAGATGGGTCAGATATCCGGTTCCAATAAGAGCAGCTGTTATACCACTAATTAATCCTGGAAAGAATTTCAAAGAGCAGAATCGACTTAAAGACCCCCAATTAGCTCACTTGATCGAGAACCAATCAGCCATTCTTGGTTTTGGGGTGCCATTCGTATTTGTTTGTATAAATTACGAAGATGCTGAACCATTTACAGATTTTAGTGATCCCAATTGGTGGTGGGAGAACTCAGATTTGCGGAATTCACATGAGGAGTTGTTTCGTGAAGATGCCAAGAATAATCCAATTGTTGTCTTAGAACATTCGGCCAACTATCTCGACACTCTTTTTCCCCGCGTTACCGATTATTTTGTTTCTTTGCAAACTATAGAATCAGTTTTCTCTCCAGGGCAAAGGACTATTTCCACTCTATTTGATGTACCTATTCGACTTCAGAGTATTGGTATTGGAAAAGGTGCATCTGAAAATTTCGTTCGAGATTGCTTTCAGGCACTCGTCCCACAGGATGCAGAGTTTGCAGTCTGGGTAGATGCTATGCCTCATCCCCCTAAGTGTTCTTTTGAAGAATTCTCCGACATTGCACACAATAGAGACTATTTGCTTTACTGGCGAAACGAAATTGTGTTAGCTTGTCCTCATCATCCCAACGAGAAAACAATTGAACAAGCAGCCAACGATTTTTCATTCTTATTGGATGAATTGCTTTCACCATACTCGCATGAACATTCTTTAGATATGATCCGTAAACAACTAGCCCAAGGTGATGCAGCCTATCACGTATATGTTGAGTATCAAGGGTTGGTATACGACAGTTTCATCGCCTTTAAAGCTCCCATTTCTCTTGAAGAGTACCAAAGCAAATTGTTATCTACATGGCGACGAAGTTTTGAAGTCAAACCGGGTACGACTATGACTGAAGCAGAAGAGGCTTTAGCAGAGCTAGTGTGCCAGGCGAAATACCAGACTGACTAATTCTCACTGCCACGGGGAGAAGTTCTCATCGTATGGTGACATTGTTGATGAGATGTGTAGGTCGTCTTGGAATTCTAATGAAACCAAATCCGTAGCTTTAAAGGTGAAATCGTCCCACTTCCGAATTATCCGTATAATAGGGTTGAAACAAGCTGCGGGAGTTGAACATGGTTGCAACACAACGGATGACGGTAGACGAGTTTGATCAGTTTGTCGAAAAGCCCGAAAACGCGGAGCGTTTATTTGAATATATTGGGGGAGATATTGTTGAGGTGGTATCCAACCAGCGCTCATCCGAGGTTACTGCACGAATTTCGGGGTACTTGTTTATCTACCTACTCCAACATCCGATAGGTTTTCTGACCAGCGCGGACGGCGGTTATGCGATTGCGGGAGAACGCTATATTCCTGATGTGGCGTTTGTGTCGAAGGCAAAACAGGCGGAACCCTCGGATCAAGCGTATGGGCTGGTGCCGCCGGACCTGGCGGTTGAGGTGTTGTCTCCCGCCAATGACCCGGACGATATGCGGATCAAGGTTGGCAATTATCTGGCAGTAGGCACGGTGGTCTGGATTGTCAATCCGATCAAGAAGCAGGTTCAGGTCTTCGTGCCGGGGCAACCTGTTCAGCGGATCGGGCTGGATGGTACGATAGAAGGCGGGGATGTGCTGCCGGGGTTTCGGCTGGCGGTGAAGGATATTTTTCCGGCATAGGGATAAAATTCGGGAAAGGTTGGGCGCGGCGAGCAGCGAGGCATCCGAGAATGGGTGCCTCTATTTTTTTTCAAAATGGACAAAACGAACAAACGAGAAAAGATTTAACCGGCATTTGAGAGTAAAATATAAGAGCGCGTTCTCACTTCAGAAAGGAACCAGCATGTTTAAAAAATTGGGTTTATTGGTGTTGATTTTGTCGATGCTGCCGCTGGCGCTGCCCGCCGCTGCACAGGAAGGCGAAGGCTGCCTGGCCGAAACGGATATGGTCTTCCTCGAAAACTACGGCTATGCGCTCGACAGCGCCGATCAAGCGCTGTTTACTGCCGCGCTGGTGAAGATCGTGGGCGAGACTGAATTTCCCGCCGACATCGACACCGACGGATTTACCAGACTGGAAGCCCTGCTCACAACTCTGTACTTCGTCAATGTGGACGAACTGGGCTACACATACCCCGAAGACAAAGTCGCTGCCGCGCTCGACGGCTGGAACGTGGGCGATCAGGCCCTCGAACGGCAGCAGGAACTCGCCGCCGCCATCGATACCGGCCTGCTCAGCGAAACGTGCCAGGGCATTGATCTCACTGCTGAGGCAGATGCCGCTTTCGCGAATTATCTACTCTACAAGACGCTGGTTTTCACGGGCAACTATAAACACTTCCTGGGTTACTCCACCGACGCCGATATTTACAACAAAATCTATTTCACCTGGAATTCGTTCGATCAGGTGTTAATGCCCGAATTCCAGATTCCGGCGAACGAACTGATCAAAAGCGGGGTCATCACCGGCTATAACGTCAAACGGATCGATCTTGAGCCTGGGTTTGATCCCGAACTGACGATTGTGTATGGACACAGCAATATCGCCCACGCGATCCAGTTGATCGGCCTGCTGCGCAGCGAAGATATGGAAGCGAAAGTGCTGCTGGAACCGAAAACATCGGCGTACCTGTATCTGGCTGAGTGGGGCGAACCAACGCCCAGCCCTGAATTCCAGGTCGAACCGTTGGAAGATGGCAACTATATTGCCTATTCGAAGGAATACGATCTGGCGTTTGAGTTTAACGACACCGACGACATGCTGCGGTTTGATGCCATCATCAAAGCCTATGCCAAGAAAAACGAGCAGGATCAGCCCGGTTTGCTGCTGGGATCATGGTGGCAACCGCTGTACAGCACGCGCGTGCCGATGGACGACTATATCGCCGTGAAAAACACGGTTGCCTTTGGCCCGGAAGTCTATATTCAGTCGTTCTCCGTGGCTGAAGATGCTGAAGCCCTGGCTGCCGAATTTGCCGCCGCTTATCCTGAGAGTGAGATTACAACCTGGGATTTGTGGGTGAACGAATCGTTCTATCACTACCTGATGGGTGAAGAAGGCTAAACCCGGCATCGTTGCCTTTAAGCGCTATGGATAGTTTTGAGGGGCGTATCGCAATACGCCCCTCAATTTAAGGGAAGAATCCCTATCCTCCCGACTTCCTTTCCCGCAAGCAGGGGGGCGACGAATGTTAACGGCTACTGGCAGCGCATGGCGCGCGACGGGGCCAGCAAAAACGGCGGCAGATACGCCGGGATGTTCGAGAGGGGCAGCACCTCCGGCTTGAGGGTGATGCCCAGCTCCTCATGCATAAAGGCGCGGCGGGCCTGAATACGCGCCCAGGCGTCGGGATAACGCGACGCGAGTTCGGCGCGCAAGTTCTCATCTGCCAGGGCGAGGCCGTCCTCAATGTTGGTGGTGAAATAGGGTGTGCCTGTCGCCGGGATGACATCGACCTGGAGCGCCATGCCGGATTGCAGCGTTTCCGTCGATCCCTTGTAGATGGGCGAATGCAGCCATTCATCCAGGTGAATCAGGTGGCCGGGATTCAGGCCAACACCGAAAAACGGATCACCGATGCGGGTGTGTATGGCATCGTAGAGATCGCCGCCCGTCACGCCGATACCCACGCGTTCGTACCACGCCACAATCGCCCCAAAGTAAGGCGCGACTAATTTTTCGACATAATCCTGAATTCCAGCGGGCAGTTCGGCAGCAGCGGCGACCACAAAACCAGCGCGGGCATTCAATCCGCCCCAGAGACCAAAAGCCATCGTGAAGGGATCGCCGCGCTGAATGCGGTTCATGCTGGGGCTGCCCATGCCCAGAAAGGCGCGTTCGCCGGATGACAGCATGGCGTGGCAGGACAACGGAATGCCGTTCCAGCGCGTCAATGTAAAGGCTTCATATTCGGTCAGGCCCGGTTTCAGGCCAAATAACACGTCACGCAGCGCTTGCGAACTGTACGTCCCGGCGAACTCGAACCACGCGATCTGATCGACATCGTTGATCGCGCGCAGCCCTCGGCTGGAATCCATGAGGATGGCGTTGGCGTTGCGCACAATTTCAGGTGAGCGAGTGATCTGGCGCAGCGTGTCTACGATGTAGGAGGGGATTTCCAGCCACATGGCGGAGGTAGCCGATTCGGGCTGGGAAAAATGTTTCCACCCGGCAACACCCACCCGCGTCCCGGATTTGATTCCCGCCAAGGCGAGAATGTCAGCCAGGGGTTGGCTGGTGGTGCGCGGCTGTCCCAGCAGGCTGAAAGATTGGAACAACACGACTTCCAGATCATCGATGATCGGGCTGGAACGGACATAACCCAGGCCCTCATTGCCAACCAGGATCAACGGTTTGCCGTTTCCTGTCAGATTGATGAGCAACAGGGATTCTTCAAAACGCGGATCGTACCCGGTGAGATAGGTTAGATTGGCGAAGTGTTCCCGGTCGGCATAGACCACAAACACCTCATAACCCTCCTGCCGAGCACGCTGCTTGAGCGCCTCCAAGCGCAGGCGGTAGGTGCTGGCGGGGATGGCGGGTTCGACGGTAGGAAGTCCGAATTCGGGCAAAATTAAATCCGCTAGTTGGACTGGCATACAAGAACTCCTTTAGATGAGAATTAGTTAGAACAGAGCGCCGGAAGCCAGAGGGTAACGGTGGTCCCGGAATCTGGCGTACTGGTAACAGAAAGTGTGCCGTGATGCGCTTCGATGATAGCGCGGGCAATCGTCAACCCCAAACCCAGGCCGCGCATTTCCCCAATATTGCTGCCGCGAAAAAACGGATCAAAGATGCGCGTGAGTTCCTGCGGGAGAATGCCCACGCCCTGATCGGTAATGGACAATTCCGCGCCCTGATCGAGGCAGGTCAGCTTCACCCTAATCTCAGTGGATGGCTCTGAGAAACGGGCGGCATTGCGCAGCACATGCATCAGGGCGTTTTCAAGGGCTGCCGGTTCGGCAGGAACCATCACCCGGTTGGTTAGATCGAGGACATAATGGCACGGCGAGTCGTTTTGCTTTTCGATCTGGTAAACACTGTGGCGGCACAGAGCGCTGAGGTCGGTGGGAACCAACTCTAAGTCGTCGGGAGCAAGGCCGCCGCGCAGCACGATGCCAATTTCATCCAGCATATCCCGAACCCGGCGAACGCCCTCCCTGGTGGCGCGGGCTTTAGCGACCCGCTGATCGGGAGTTAGCTGATCAAAATAGGTGCTCAGGGTTTCCGTCGAGGTCTGGATAATGGCGAGCGGGGTGCGGAATTCGTGAAGAATACGCTCCATCATGCGCGATTTTAAGTCGTGGAGTTCCTGCTCTTTTTCCAGGGCGGTATGGAGTCTTTCCTGTTCGATCAGCAATTCCTGAACGTGTCTACGCTCGGTAATGTCACGCGTCACCGATACCGCACCAATACACTTCGACTGGTCATCAAAAAGCATTTTGCCCGCGATCTCACCCCAAATATAGTGCCCGTCGGCATGTACAATGCGGGCTTCGACATTAAAACGATGGTCTGGTTCAGACTGGATTGCTTGCTTAAAAGCATCCAAGAGCGCGGCGCGATCATCCGGGTGGACAAAGGACATCCCGGAGCGACCCAGCATATATTCCGGATCATAGCCTAATACGGTGCGGTACGACGAGCTGGCAAAGGTAATATGATCCTCAACATCACTTTGGGTGATGACATCCTGCACGCTGCTGGTGATCTGGCGCAGGCGTTCTTCATTGCTCTGCAAGGCGGCTTCCAATCGTTTGCGCTGGGTGATATCCTGCACGATGGAAAAAAGATAAGATTTGCCGTCCACTTCTAAGGGACCGGAAAAAACCTCCACATCGCGAATTTCGCCGGAGGCAAGGCGGTGGCGAAACTCAAACCGGGCGCTTTTTTCGGTCTGGGTATGGGCCATGTAAGACAGAATTTCGGACTCGCTCAGTATATTGATCTGCGAAACCTTCATGGATTGGAGCTGGTCGCGGGAATAGCCATAAAATTCGCAGGCAGCCAGATTAGCTTCGATAATCTGCCCGGTTTCGGGATCGACGACCAATTTGATGGCGTGATTCAATTCGAACATCTGGCGGTAGCGCTCTTCGCTGCGGCGCAGCGCCTGTTCAGCACGGCGGGCGGCAGTGATGTCGTGGCTCAGCAGAATACCGCCGATGATCGCCCCGGTTTCATCGCGGAGGGGGGTACCAAAGGATTGGTAAGCGAGATCATCCGAAATAACCCGATCAACCGTAAACTCTTCGCCTTGCAAAATCCGCTGGTAGATTGGAAAGAGAAAACGAACGGAGTCTTCCGGCAGCGCCTCGTGGAGCGTTTTGCCGGTGGGGTCATCGGCAATGGTCCCCATCCGGCGATAGAGCGGGCCAGCGGCCAGGATATGGCGGAAATCGAGGTCGAAGATCACCACGCCGCTGTGCGGCATCTGGTCGGCAAAGAGGCGAAATCGTTTCTCGCTGAGGCGCAGGGTTTCGGCAGTCTCGCGCAACTGCTGTTCATTGCGGCGGATCGAACGTTCCATCGGGCGGAAGATCAAAAGGAGGAGGAGGCCCAGCAAAGCGACCCTCAAACCAAATACCAGGCGTTCGGCGTTTTGCGTCCGATTGGCGCTGGCGTCGCTTTCCTGGCGGTACTGATCGACCAACGCCGCCGCGCCAGAGCGTAAACCGAGATGAAGGTTAAGCAGGGTCTGATAGGCAGCGGGTTCAGGTGATTCGAGGAAATCACGCGACGCCTGTACAAAGAGGCCAAGCTGGTGGTCGAACGTATAGGGTGGATCAAAATAGAGCGCACGCAAGGCGTCGGAATCGAGGTGATGGAGCAGATGGGCATGGGCCGATGACAAGGCTGAGATCGTCGCGCCCATTTCCGCGCTGATCGAGTCACGTTCGATGGGATCGCTGATCCTCGCCAGACGGTCAACCCCCCAAAACAGGGTTTGAAGGCGCAACTGCTGCTGGACACTGACCCGCGCGCGTTCGGATACGGCATACTGGGCATTGGTGCGATGGGAAAGCAGGGCATAACTGAGGACCGCAATGAAAATAAGAAAAGCCAATGCGGATAGATAGAAAGTTTTGAATGCAACGGGGCGTTTGGTTAGCATCCGAACGACCTTACAAAAGGTGGATCCATTTTCTTTTTCTATCTATTATATGCCATAATAAATTACATGCAGGCCGCTAATCCCTATCCCCCGGCCCCTTTCCTTGAGCGGCTAATCATTACCCACAAGTCGGAGTGAGAGGGAAAATGGGGGTTGTGCGGCCCTCCTGACGCCGAGCAAGAACCCTACCCCCGACCCCTTCCCGCAAGCAGGAAGGGGAGAGAAGCGGGGTGTAGCACATACGCGCCTACGAGGCTGCGATTCCAAAAGATGTGGGGTTGCTAACCCAGAGCGACATCCAGCGTCATCATGAGCGCAAAACCGAGCATGGCCCCCATCGTCGCCCGGTCCTGGTTGCCGTTCCCCTGCGAATCGGGGATCACCTCTTCGACTACGACAAAAATCATAGCCCCAGCCGCAAACGCCAGCGCATAGGGCAGCAACGGGCGCATGATCAACACTGCCGCCGCGCCAACCACCCCAGCCATCGGTTCGACTATCGCGGAAAGTTGGCCGTACCAAAAACTGCGACCTGCCGACATGCCTTCGCCGCGCAAGGGCATCGAGACGGCCAAACCTTCGGGGAAATTTTGGATGCCGACGCCCAGCGCGAGAGC
>DATAMF010000497.1:0-2567 GCA_036260665.1 Aggregatilineaceae bacterium
AGGATGCTGGCGATGCCGATCACGCTTTCGCTCGCGCCCAATGTATCCATGTACACCGCTTCGAACTGCTGGACCCCGTTGTTGGCGATACCCACCGCGATGACCAATATTCCCAACCTGATCATAGGGCGATTGCGGAGCATATCCCGGATCACACTGGATCGAATTGTTTTGCCTGGTGGCGTTGAAAAGTTTTGCAGACTGATGGGAAACAAAATCAGCGCGCCCAGGAAAAATGTCACGCTCCCCAAAATGAGCGCGGCCCGCGCATCGGTTTGTTCGACCAGCCAGCCACTTAACAAACCTGCAAAAATCCACCCGGCAGAGTTCCACAGGCGAACCGTGCCGAAGCCCTTGTTGACAGCGCGGGTGACAGACAGGGCGAGCGAGTCGGAGAGCGGGGGGACGCCGACATACACAAAGGTACGGAGTAGCATCGCACCCAAAACACCCCAATAGAGCGTTTGTTGGCTGAGCCAGAGATAACTGAGGGCGGTCAGAAGCAGAAATACCTGCAACACGGCGCGGGGATTACGCCATTTGTCGTTGCGGCTGGTCCAGAATGGGGCGGCAACCAGCGCAACCACCGAACACGATGCCATGATCCAACCGATACGACTGCCGCTGAAGCCCAGACGAACAAAAAAGAGATTCAGAAAAGGGGAAATAAACCCGGTGCCGCCAAAACAGATCAGGTAGTAAAGCCGTGTCAGCCACAGATCGCGGGCGGTTGAAGACGAACGCATAATCAGATCCTTTCCCCATAAAGCTCAGTGAGGATCGGACACAATACGTGCTTTGTCAAGCGCTCATATAAAAAGCAGAGTGCTTGCCAGGATGAGCAGAACCATCATGACCGTCTCAAACATTTTTGGATTCACACGCTTGACAAAGTGACGGCCCACCGCAGAACCCACAAAAACGACGGGCAGCATCACCAAAATGGTGAGAATCGGCGTGTCATCCATTAACCCGGCCAGCCAAAAGCTCGGCAGTTTGATGAGATTGACGGTGATAAAAAACAGGGTGGTGGTTCCCATAAAAATGGCCGGGTCGAGTTTTTGCAGCAGCATATAGGCGGTGAAAGGTGGGCCGCCTGCATTGGCGACTGCCGAACCGAAACCCGATGCGCCGCCCGCCACATAACCGTGCCAGTTGTGGGGACGGTAGGACTGCACGGACAGCCGATCACTGACCAGCTTGTAGGCCACGATCAACAGGCTGAAGAGACCTAATGTCGGACGGAGCAGCGTATCCGGCAGGGTCGTAAGCAAGTAAGCTCCCAAAAACACACCTAAAACCGCCGAGGGGATGAGCAGTTGAAGCTGGCGGAAATTCCACTGATTCCAATAGAGGCGCAGCGCGAAGACATCACCGATCATCAACAGGGGCAGGGCGGTAGCAACCGCCTGCGATACGGGCATCACCTGGCTTAAAATGGGAGTTGCCAGCGCGCCTAGAACCGGGCCAAAGCCGCCTTTGGCCATGCCAATAAGCAGGCCGACCCCAGCGATCACGACAGTCACTTCAATTGACATGAGATCAAACGATTCCTTGAGGAAAGCTACTCAACGCTCCTAATTGTACGCCATGCGACGCACATCAAAAAAAGGAGGTTTGTTTATGCTCGACACAATGAGCAGCGTACAGGTATAACGCGGCGGACCATGTTTGCCAGTCCTGACCCGCAGGCGCGGAATCCTGGGCACGAAGCCATTCGTTAAAACCATACTCGACGGCGGCTTCGCGGGCGGGGCGCATGGCATTTGTCAACGCGAATAATTTTCGCTCGGCCAAGCGAAAACGCCCAGCTTTGACCAGCGCAGCAATATATAGCCCACAAATAAACGGCCAGATGCCGCCATTGTGATATTCACCGGGGCGGTTGAACTGGTGATAACGCGGGTGCCAATCGGGATCGGTGGGGCGGATATAAGGGAAAAAACAGGGCGGCAAGTCACCCGCGAGATCGCCCTGAGCGCGTAACTGCTGGCAGGATGATTCAACCCAGGTAATCAAGCGCTGCGTCTTCGATGGAGACGTGATTCCTGATAGCATTGCCAGCGAATTGCCGAGCAGATCAAAACGTGTGCTGGAATGGACTTTGTAGGACCAGAGGGCATAATAGGACTGGTGAGGAACAGCTAACCCTTCCAGAACGTGGGCGGGTTTGCTGCCGCTGAGGATCACCGGGCGGTTGATGCGCTGGCGCAACCGATTTGCTTGCTCGTTAAAACCGTAGAGATGATACACGAGCACCATCAACGTATTGACATACAACCCATAACCCAACACCCACTGCTCGTCGCGCCAATCGCTGGTGGGCTGCTGGGCAACGAGGCCGCGATCATCGGGACTCTGGTAGACCATCCAGGTTAAGGCTTTTTGCGCGGCTTCAGAGAGAAAATTCGGTTGGTGGATGGTTCGCCGGAACAGCGCCAGCGCGATCAAAAAGAGGGGTGTGGTATCGCTGGAGCCGAGATCGTGCGGCGTATGAGCCAGACCGGGAATTTGGCCGTGCGGTGATTGATGGCGGGCCAGCGACTCTAAGACACGCTGCAAGATAT
>DATAMF010000498.1:0-3116 GCA_036260665.1 Aggregatilineaceae bacterium
AAATTGGATAAGAGCATTAAGTGGAGTGACTTTTCCTCAATTGATAAGGCGACCGAAGTAAAAGCAATCCTAGATGAAAATCTGATCATTAATCAAGCAACATCTACCGACGTGGTGCATGTATCCGAATCACAGACTCATAGAAATTAGGATAGCGTCAAAGCGAATTTCGCGCCGCCGCGCGTTGGACCTCACCCACCTGCGCCGCGCCAACTAAGCCGAACAATACGGCGGTTGGGCCACGCCAGCCGCAGCAGATAAACCGTGCTGACCAGCGACACGATCACAATAATCAGCACCGCAATCACCAGACTCACCGCATCGAGCAGCGCGGCAAGAGCCATACTCAACGCACCCATCACACTAAAATACACGAGGTAGCGGGCCAAGGCGCGCCCGTCGTAACGCACCGGGCCGGGGCCGGGCATGGCTCCGGCATCCCGTTCGGCCACGCGCCAGAACAGCAGAATGCTCCCCACCAACAGCGCCATCCCCGCGATCAACGGCCCGACACTCGGCCACGCCTCCGGGCGTTCGTTCAACAGCAGCGCATAGAGCGCCACCAGCACGATCCAGACCATCACACGAGCGGCGCGCGTCATCGTCAATTCGCTGGGTGCCCCCCACCGCTGGTACAGCCACGCCAGCACGAGAATCCCGGCTCCGTTGGCGGCCATCGCCGGAATCGCCCACCAGGGAAACGCCTGATTGATCGCGACCACCATGCCCATCGTCAGGGGGAGGAGCAGCAGAATCCGTCGAACAGCCCGATCCGAAAGCAGATCGGCGTGCCCAAACGAACGAAAAGCCAGCGCCAGCGGGATCGCCGTGCTCATCCAGACATGCCACGTCGCGCACACCCAGAACACCGCAAAAATCCGTAAGCCTAAAATGCTCGGCATATCCTCCGCGCCATCCCAGGGCGGATTCCAGATCACTTTGGTCATCAGGCTTTCGGTGCCCAATCCGAGGACCAGACCGCCCACCGCCAGCGCGGGGATCGTCAGGGCGCGGCGGCGCAGCAGAAAATCCACGATCAGCGCGTAGTGTAAACCGTAGATCAGCGGCACAAACGGGGAAATCCACACGAGGGGCGTGCTCCATGACAGCCCTTCGGCGAACACAGTCCCAATCCCGGCCAGCAGCACATACCAGATCACGCGGCGCATGGTTTTCCTTTGCAGTGGGGGGCGCAGTTTGATTGTGTATACGCGACAGGACACTGAAAAGTTGCTGGTCACGCTGCGGTCACGGCAAATAGTAAGAATAACATTTGAATAAACATCAAAATCAGAGCCTGGAGAAGTGAACAATGCTTCGGTTCCTCAACCGTCACACGACCCTCGTCGTCGCGCTGGTCGCGGCGCAGAGCAGTTGGTCAAGTACGTTGTTGCGCCATCCTCGGTCACACTCAGGCAGTTGACGGGGGAGTCATAGGTGTAGCCAATCGACTGCCCACCATAGGTTATGCCTAGCTACGTATAATCTCAGCCAATTTTTGCTGAACTTCATGGCGCAACTCGTGTTCTCGAGTTACTTGATTGAAAACATCATTCATATATTCGTTCATAATTCCATATTCGGTTTCAAGGAATATTGGAACATGATGAAATTCTTCATATAGGCGTTTAGCTTCCATATATTGCTTTGTTTTTAACAATAAGTCAATTATAGAGCTATAAGCCTCAATATTTACAACCTGTCGACTTAAGACCTGTCTTAAATGCTCAATACGTATCGAAACGTCAATGTCAGCAGAACTTGCCAATTTAAGGTGAGCATAAGGATGGTGCGGATCCCGGCTCAATACTTGGAGGAGTTCTTGCCTGGAACGCTCCAAATTATGACTGAGAATGTTGAATGTGTAACCTAACCAGAAACGCGCATTTACATCTGAGGGATCCTTGGCTACAAGCGCTTCAAAGATAGGTACTGTGTAAAGCCAATGCTCGTCGCTCTCGTAATCCAGGAAAAACACGTAGCCTAACTGGGTTTCCCAAAATTTCGGATCTTGTCCAGCAGCCCAGGCGCTCCGACAAAGCTTAATAGCTTCTGCATAAGCTCCTGTTTCCACAAGAGATGCTAATGAACCACTATTGAACACGATAATCTTCTCTTTGACCCAAGCATCGGCTATTTGTAAGTTACCATTTGGGCTCTCATAAACTCTCACCTCAAGTATCAGGCCGCCATTCAAAATGAGTTGCAACAAACTTGATTTCTAACACCTTGACGTACCCTTTATCTTCATCTTTTTCGGACAACAGGATCAATCCCCATACCCCTTCTAGACCCTCCCTATCGAGTTCAGCTTTATACACGAGGTCTAATATTTCGGGTCTAGATTTCCATTCCCATGAAAGGCTTTCTAGAGGTGGATTAGCCTGTAATTGCTGCACTCCTTCAAAGATCAATGTCCCCGATTGTCCAAAGACTTCTTCAGGGTCTTTTACTTCGCCACTCCAATCGCATAGTGTCATGACAAATACTAGATGTTTAGCTTCTGACTGATAGTTAATGCTATCAACCGGACTGTCATGTAGATGATATTTCCTGAGAAACTGAGAAATTTTCATCGGCAACTCCGAAAATCATATTACGGGTACAAATGAGATTTGTCATGTCCGTCGGGCACTGGATTACCATTCTTGTCCAAGTATTTATTGAGTTTATCCTTTGAGTAAGGGTTTTCCCAGTGATAATGGTCACGCTGCGGTCACGCCAATAAGTCAGAATAATATATAAAGAAACACAGAAATCAGGACTTGGAGTATCCAGCCATGTACCGCCACTCTCATCTGACCCTCGTCGTCGCGCTGGTCGCGGCGCTGCTGATCAGTGCTGTTCCCGCTCACGCCCAACCCGAACTAACCACGATCCAACTCCAATTGTTGGATGAAATCGCAGGCACGCTGGACAGCACCACGCCCGAACTGCACTATACGCTGTCCGTCCATGAAGGGGAGGTTTTTTCCATCCTGGCGTGGCTGGATGTCCGCGAAGGCTTGAACATCCATCTCTTCGATCCGGCGGGAGTCGATGTCGCGGAAGCGATACCAGTTAACATTTCCGGGGATGTCTATTTTGTGATCGATGCGATCATTCCACCCCAGGCG
>DATAMF010000500.1:0-1687 GCA_036260665.1 Aggregatilineaceae bacterium
CGCCTGCCACAGCCGCGACATCACACTGTTTGGCGGTGACGGCAGTTGGTAGAATTTGACGCTTTCCTCGTCATCCATGCCATAAAAAGGCCGCTGGCTGACCAGGATTCGTTCTTTATAGTCATACAGCAGCACGCCGCACATCTCGACGTTCATCAAGGTGGCGATCCGCTGCGTGATCTGCCCGATCAGTTCATTGGGATTGCGCAGCACGCCCATCGCCTGGGCAATCTGCTGCAAGCCGCCTAGTTCGCGTGTCCGCCGCTGTTCGTCGCCGTACAGCCGCGCATTTTCAACCACCACTGCCGCCTGCGACGCGAACGACATCAGCGCCCGCATATCGCTTTCAACAAAACCCTGTTTGTTGTGTTTATTCGCCACCATCAACAGCCCGATCCGCCGCGCCCCGACAATCATCGGGACCAGCGCCAGCGTGTTGATGCTGACCGTCGCCGTGAGGTCTTCAAACCCCATCGCATGAATCAGTTCGGAGGAGGGTTCGTTGGTAAACCACCAGGGCTGGTGCCGCCAGATCGCGTACAGCCAGCTATCCGGCAGAATCGACAGGCGGTAATGTTTGATCAGCGGTTCCGGCACACCATAAAATGGCGGCTGGCTGCGGAACATTTCATCTTCTTCGTCATACAGCAAAATGCCGCACAGTTCAACATCCACCAGTGCGGCGATTCGTTGGGTAAGCTGCCCATAGAGTTCGGCAGGCTCGCCCAACTGGCTCATCGCTTCGGCAATCTGCTGCAACCCGCTGAGTTCATCAACGCGCGTCTTTTGTTCGCGGTACAGGTGCGCCGCTTCGATGGTTGAGGCCACCGGCCCCGCAATCGTTTGCAGCAGCGCCAGTTCCCGCTGTCCGAACGCATGCCGCGCCCGGCTCAGCAGTTCCAGCGACCCGACGAGCGTATCCCCAATCAGCAGCGGCACGCCGATAAAGCTGTGATAATCCACCGGCACTGCTTTGGGCAGCACGTCCGTACGCGTGCTGATGTCGGTAATCAACAGCGGCTGGCGATAAGTGGCGATCCACCCGCTGTAACCTTCGTCCAGTTTGTAGTTCGTCAGCGGCTGATCGGGCGGCTGAACCGGTTTGACCGGGTGCCGCACCGGGATCAGCATTAATGCATCTTCATCCCACAGTGTCAGTTCCGCCGCATCGAAGGGAATCGATTGGTCCAGACTG
The DNA here is from genome assembly GCA_036260665.1 of Aggregatilineaceae bacterium. GTDB lineage: Bacteria > Chloroflexota > Anaerolineae > Aggregatilineales > Aggregatilineaceae > DATAMF01. The sequence continues at coordinate 1,196 of DATAMF010000500.1, forward strand.
TGCAGGATAGCGTCCACCGCGCTGATCAGATCCAGGCCGCTGCCCACCACCTGCCCCATATCATTGAGGATGGTCAGTGCGCGCAGCGGATCGAATTCCGTATACGTTTGAACGGCGGTTGCGTTCTGTTCGCGCAGCACCACAATCATCCGCCGCCCTTCGTCACTGGGAATCGGGTGCGAGACGGCCTCAACCCGCTTTTGTCCCAGCCGGAAGGACGCATGTCCCGCATCCGCGATCAGATCGTGCAGCGTATCCGACGGCTGTACCATCTGCGACATCAGCATCAGATTCGGTGTGCCGCCGTCGATCCCAAACCACTCACGTGCTTGGTCGTTCGCATACACGATCCGGCCCCGTGCCTCGGCAACGATCACCGCCTCGTTGCTGTCCATCAGATTGACAGGCACGATAGGCCGGGGCTTTATTTCCTCATCTGCACCGCTCCCCTTTTGGGCTTGCTTCACCAGCAAGAAGAGCCATACAAAGAAG
>DATAMF010000021.1:0-2008 GCA_036260665.1 Aggregatilineaceae bacterium
TTAACCACCATCTCAATACCGCGCTTGCTGTCTACATCGACGTAAGCAAAATCAGCATCTTCCAGATACATGCCGCCAAAAGCCGTAAATGGGGCATTGATCGCCGAAAGGCGCGAGATACGCGGATCGTTGTATCCCACATCAGAAAAAATGAAGCCATCGACCCGGCTGGTTGAAATCAGGTTTTCATAGACCTGATCAGCATTCTGTTGGGGCTGGATAAAGGTGAGCAGGTGAAAGCCGTGTTCTTCGGCGGCCATCGTGACGCGATAGATAAAACGATCCAGCAGATTGTTCATCCCGCTGGGATCGTCGGTCACGTGCCAGGAATAACCCACCACCCCGGCGCGGTTGATCTTGAGATTACGCGCGGTAATGTTCAAGCGGTAGCCGAGCGCCTGCGCCGCATCCAGCACCTTTTGACGGGTTGCCGGTTTGATCAGATCGCTGTTGTTCAGCGCATACGACACAGTCCCCTTGGCGACATTGGCGAGATCGGCAATATCAACCTGGGTGATCTTGAGCGTGTAGTTTAATGCCTGAGCCGCCTGTAACACACGCTGGCGCGTTTCTTCAGCCACAGGCTGACTTTGATTCAAGGCGTGAAAAGCCTCGATCATGGGCACGCGGGCGAACTCCGCCACTTCTTTTAAGGTTGCCATAACCCCTCCTCCATCCAAACTGTAATCATAATTTGCTGCTTGACAAAGCACCAGACTCATTATAACCTTATTTTTGAGACGTCTCAAAAATCTCAATCTGGTCATTCTGGAGAATAAAATGAAAAAGAAACTGTTTCTTCTTTTAGTAGTTGTCTTGGCAGTCGCCAGTCTTCCCCTTGCGACTGCCTATGGCCGCCAGGGAACTGTTGTCCCCCAGGTCGTGACAATGCCCGAACAGATTGCTGGTGGACGTGATGTTCATATTACGGTCAGCGACAAGCCCGCTTCTGACCAGACGGTTGAACTGGCAGTCTGGGAAGCCCAGGTTGCGAAGTTCCAGGAAATGTACCCCAATGTCAGCATCGAAGGTGTGGAAGTCAAATATGATCCCACCGCCTATATTGCGATGATTGCCGGGGATCAACTGCCGACCCTGTTCTTAACCTACTTTACCGAACCGGAAAAATTCATTGGGCAGGATGTCGTTGCCGATTTGACCCCCTATTATGAAGCAACCGGCCTGAGTGATATTTACAACGCCAATGTTCTGAGTATTGCCAGCCAGGATGGCAAAATTTACGGTATCCCCAACTTCGCGTATTCGCTCGGACTCGCCTATAACATTGACATGCTGAGCGCTGCCGGATTCGATGCGCCGCCCGCAACCTGGGACGAACTGGCCGAGATGGCCGTTGCCCTGACGGATAAAGATAACGGCGTGGCCGGTTTTGGCTTCATTAATGATGGTTCCGGGGCAACCGGCTGGCACTACACCAATATTGCTTATGGTTTTGGCGCAACGCCTAACGATATTATCAAACCCAACGGCGACGGCACCTACACCGCGACATTCGGTGAAGGCGCAACTGTAGACGCGCTGCAATATATCAACAATCTGCGCTGGGAATATGATGTACTGCCTGGCGCGACCCTCGATTGGGCGAGCATCACCGAAGCGCTCGTTTCGGAACGCGTGGCGATGGTCATCTACGCGGGCGATCAATTCAGCTTCATGAAGAACCAGTATCCCGATGCTGACCTGAACAAGTTCGGGTATGCCCCGGTGCCCGCTGGCCCGGATGGGGCAACCGCACTAACCGGCGGCAGCCTGAGGATGATCGACTCCAGCGCATCGGCGGATGAACAAGAAGCCGCTTTCTACTTCCAGGTGTGGCGTCAGTTTGACCCGGCAGAAATCGAAGCCTCGATTGTGGCCGATTCGGAGCAGGGCCGCGCCGTCGGGCAGCCAGTGCTGCCGCTGTACGTGGGCGATTACCAAGCCAAGATCGAAGAATTCCGCGCCCAGTACAATGTACTCCCCGTCGAAAATTACACCCTATTCAACG
>DATAMF010000031.1:0-9004 GCA_036260665.1 Aggregatilineaceae bacterium
GAATTGATGGCATGGGCGGATGTGGCGGTGACGGCCAGCGGGAGCACGTGCTGGGAACTGTTGTATATGGGGCTGCCGAGCGCGGTGATCGTTCTGGCGGAGAACCAGGAACCGATTGCCCGTGATTTGAGCGAACGAGGCGCGGTGATCAACCTGGGATGGCAGCACGACCTGAGCGACGAACAGATCGGCGCGGCGCTGCGGGATTTAATCGAAGATGAAGCGCGGCGAAAGCGGATGTCTGAAACAGGGCGGGCGCTGGTGGATGGCCGGGGGGCGGAACGGGTGATCTGGGCGATGGAAGCGGCGGAAATTGATCTGCGTCCGGCGCAGGAAAGCGACTGCCGGATGATCTGGGAATGGGCGAATGATCCCGGCACGCGGGCGAACTCGTTTTCCAGCGATCCTATTCCCTGGGAGACTCATGTCCGGTGGTTTGAAAACCAATTACGAGATGCGACCAAGATGCTGCTGATCGCGTCGCAGGGTGAACGCGGGGCGATAGGGCAGGTGCGGTTTGCGATTGATGCCCCCGAGGCTACTATTTCGGTAGCGGTGGACAGCCAGTGGCGTGGGCAGGGATATGGAAGCAAACTGATTTTTCGCGCGTCGCAGCGGGTATTCCAGACAACGTCTGTCCAATTGATTTATGCTTATATTAAAACAGACAATCCTGCATCGCGGCGGGCGTTCGCACAGGCTGGATATGTGGATCAGGGTGAAACAACAGTCGCGGGACATCCCGCCTGGATTATGATATTGGCGAGGGAACTATGAGCGCATCCATAACAATTAACGGGCGGCGGATTGGTCCCGGCGAACAGGCTTATATCATCGCGGAAATGTCGGCTAATCATAACCAGGATTTTGAGCAAGCGGTGCGGATCATCGAAGCGGCGAAAGAAGCAGGCGCAGACGCCATCAAAATCCAGACCTATACACCCGATACGCTCACGATTGACTGTGATAATGAATATTTTCGGATTCAGGGGACGCTGTGGGATGGGCGGACGCTGTATGATCTGTATGGGGAAGCGTATACGCCCTGGGACTGGCAGCCTAAGCTCAAAGCGGCGGCGAACGATCTGGGGATGGATTTGTTTTCCACACCGTTCGACTTTAGCGCGGTGGATTTTTTGGAAACCATGGGCGTTCCGGCTTATAAGATCGCGTCGTTTGAGAATATCGATCTGCCACTGCTGCGCAAGGTGGCGCAAACCGGAAAACCGATCATTATGTCCACCGGGATGGCAAGCCTGAGCGAAATTGATGAGAGTGTGCAAGCAATACGAGATGCGGGCGGCACCCAACTCGCGCTGCTGAAATGCACAAGCGCTTATCCTGCGCCGCCTGAAGATGCCAATCTGCACACGATTCCACATATGGCAGAGGCGTTCGGTGTGCCGGTTGGGCTGTCGGATCATACGCTGGGGATCGCGGTTCCGGTGGCGGCGGTGGCAGTCGGGGCGTGTATCATCGAAAAGCATTTCACACTGTCACGGGCCGCAGGCGGACCGGACAGCGCCTTTTCGCTCGAACCGGGCGAATTTAAGGCGATGGTGGACGCGGTGCGCACGGCGGAGCAAGCGTTGGGCCGGGTGCATTATGGAGTCAGCCCCGATGAGGCAAAAAGCCGCGTTTTTCGCCGTTCGCTGTTTGTGGTGCAGGATATGCAGGCGGGCGACGTGTTCACAACGGAAAATGTGCGCTCGATCCGACCGGGGCATGGACTGGCACCGAAATATTGGGATGAGGTGATCGGGCGGCGCGCGGCCCGCGATATTCCACGCGGCACGCCGCTGCGGTGGAGCGACATCAGCGGAGAATAGCGAAACGATCAGAAGAAGCGCAGATCATCGACTGCGGCGCGAAGCAGCGTATCTTTTGTCCAGGCAGCGGCGCGCTGCTCGGCGGCAGAAACGATCTCAGGGGATTGGGTGGACAAGATATCCGATAAAAGCCGATCTGATTGGGTGCGGGCAAAGGCCGGTGTAACAGGATGGTGGCACACAAAAAGCAGAATTTCGAGCGCGTGTTCCTGGGGACCGATAATCGACAGAAACCAACCTAAGCCCGCCAGCGACATCAGCATGTCGGGCGCGAAGTTGCTTTCACGGATGAGCTTGAGGGACTTCAAAATATAATGTTTTGCCATTGCCAGGTCGCCGTTCAGAGCAGCGATTGAGATGGCTAACATCAGGAAACTTTCGGAACTCACTTTGTAGGTTTTGCTACGGCTGAGCCAGACTAAATTTTCCTCGATCATCTGTTTGGCGGTGATATAGTCACGCTGCCAGAAAGCAAGAGCGGCACGGGCGGATACAATCCAGGAGGGGACATACGAGAGGCGCTCGGCAACCTGGAATAACGATACACTCTGGTCGTACCATTCTGAAGCTTCCTCGTAGCGTCCTGCGGCCAGGGCAATATCACCGAGCTGGAAGGTTCCCCAGGCGAAGGCGCTGCGATTGCCAAGCTGTCTGGCGAGTGTCATTGCTTCGCGGGCGAGATCAGCGGCTTCGTCGTAGCGGCCCTGCATGATGAGGATCGCAATAAGCTGATCCATTGCCCAAACGACTTCGCCATGATCACCCACAATGTGATTCAGTTCGCGGCCCTGACGATATAACTGCTCTGCCTCAGCATAATCGCCTACCGCAAGCGCTATCGAGCCAAGGGCTTTGAGGGCTAAACCCTGGCCCCAAAGATCGCCAATTGAGGCGGCAATATCGAAGCTTTGCTGGTAATACTGTTTCGCAGGCTCCAAACCGTCTGGGCCATAATGAATCCAGTCGCCAATGAGACGGTAGGCCAACGCCATGCCCCAGCGATCTTCCATCACTTCAAACCAATGAAGCGCCTTTTGGGACCATTTACCAAGCCCTCTTTCATAGACATAGGACCAGGTGGTCACGATGCCGAGCAGCATGAAGGTAAGGGCTAACTCTTTGGTATCCAGAGGCGCGAAAAAGGGCGCAATCTCGCTGTAGATTTTGGTCGCCGCCGGGTGTTCGGCTAATTGGTGATAAGCCATCGACAAACCCGCTTTAAGCTCGTAAAACACCATCTGATCGTCTTCGGACAACGATTCCTGTTCAAACTGGGTGACGGCAAACAGAAATAGCTCTTTATGTTCGAGCAGGCGACTGCGCATCATGTAAAACATGGTCAGGCCGGGCAGCATGGCCGATATGATCTGAAGATTGCGGCGGTCAATGGCCCAGTGCCACGCCACACGAATGTTATCGGTGTCGAGTTCGATCCGATCCAGTGCCTCAATCTGACTGTTGCCCTTGAGCGCGGGTTCCTGATGCTGTAGGAAGGCGGCGTAATGAATGGCGTGGCGGTTCAAGGCGGCATCGCGTTCATGTGGATCGTCCAACATTTCTGCCGTAAACTGGCGGAGAAGTTCGTGCATCTCATAACGACCTGCCGGGGTACGCCGCAGCAAGGATTTGCTGACCAATGCCAACAGAATCGGGAGGGATGCACCGGTGACAGCCTGGGCAGCTTCACGGTCAAAGGTGCCGCGAAAGATAGAAAGCTGGCTCAGGACGTGCGCTTCCTGGGATGTCAAGCGATCCCAAGATGACTGCATCACAGCGCGAACACTGCGATGGCGGGCGGGTAGATTACGCCAGTTCGTGGTCAGGAAATCGAGGGAACGCTCGATTTCCTGGGCGATCTCCGGACAGGACAACACATGCAGCCACGCTGTCGCCAGTTCGATGCCGAGGGGCATACCGTCCACCAGATAACAAATCTGGCGAACAGCAGCACGATCTTCGCCGGACAGCGCAAAATCGGCGCGCACGCGGCGCGCACTTTGGAGAAACAGTTGAACTGCGCCATAACGGTCAAAATCTTCCACATTGGCATCAGGCGGGTAGGGCAGGCCCTGAATGTCGTAAATCCATTCCTCCTGCAAATTGAGACGTTCGCGCGAAGTTGCCAGAATTTTTACGCCCGGTGCGGCGGTCAGAATCTCGCTGAGCAGGTCGGCACTATCTAACAAATGTTCAAAATTATCGGTGATCAGCAGCAGGCGCTTTTCGCTCAGATAACACAAGAGTTGATCTTTGGGATCGCCGTTCTGAGGGGAGAACTTCAGCGCATCCGCGAAGGCGGACAGGAGATATTCCGCCGGGGCAAGGGGCACAAAATAGGCTCCGTCGGGGTAACCCGCGCCCAGATCAACCGCCATTTGAAGAGAAAGGCGGGTTTTACCAATTCCTCCCGGTCCTAATAGGGTCAAGAGGCGGCAGGCGGGGTCATCCAGCAGGTGGGCGATCTCGTCACGCTCGTGCTCGCGGCCCACAAATAAGGTGGTCTGGGGGGGGACATGGATTACGCCGGGTGTAACGGGAACTTCAACAGTCCGCTGAACGCGCGCCGATTTGCCGCGCGACTGGTGCTTCAGAATATCCTGATAGAGCGCTGTGGTTTCTTCGTCTGGCCCAATACCCAGTTCATTTTCCAGAATCATCTCGCACTGCTGGTACTGGCGAAGTGCCGCCGCGCGCTGACCGGACCACTGATAGAGGCGCATCAATTCACGGTGGGCAGGCTCATGGAGTTGGTCCAACGACAACCAACGCTGGGCATAGGGGATGGCGGACTCGAATGATTCCAACAGGATATGACAGCGCACCAGTTTTTCCAAGATTCCGGCCAATTCACGGCGGAGATTCTCTGTCTCGAAAAACTGCCACTCATCAAAGGCCGGACTATCGCGCAGGGTAAAACCCGCCAGAAAGTCGCCCCGGTAGAGGGCGGCGGCTTCGGACAGTGATGTGACCGAACTAATCAGGCTCTCGGCAGGGGGAGCGGTGGCTATTTTGCGGAATTGCTCTACGTCAAGCCAGACCTCTCGCTCCGGCAGAAGGGCAATCACTTCTTCGCCCGCTTCGAGCCAGCCTTCGCCACAGGCTTTATTCAGAGTCCAGAGTTGGGTGCTCAGATTAGCCAGCGCGCGGCTCTGATCGACATCAGGCCAAAGGAAGGTCGCCAGACTCTCGCGGCGATAGGGCTGCCTCGTGAGCACAAGATAGGCGAACAGGGCCAAGGCTTTACGCCGGTTGATGTCAATTGGCTGGTCGTCAAGTTCCAATCCTGGTGCGCCTAGCAAGTAGAGACTCAGCCGAGACAATTCTTTATCCTCATGGTGTGCCGATAGAGAAACACGATCATAACACATTTTTTTTTGTGAGAGACGTTTTGAGAGACTGGGTGAGACGGTGATGAGATGGCTGGCCCGTAAACTGTAGTTGTAAATGAGACGGGAGGCCGAAATGTTCCAACATCTCGCAATCGAACAGGGAATCATCAACTCGAAGAACGACACCGACGCCCTTACCCCTGCCGCCCGGAAGATGTTCCAGAAGGCTCTGGTCACCGGACGGATGAAGAAGTTTCGTGCCGCAGTCACAAAGCACGAGCGCCGACTGATGAGATTGGATGAGGTACAGGATCGGATTGTGAACCGTCACTATCTGGGTACCCGCTCGGTAGCGATTGAGCAAATTCGCGGCACGATGGACAAGGTCGATAGTTTTGACATCGACTTCAATCCGACGCAGGAATATAATGCGATGCGCTGGACCAGTGTCGCAACAGCGATTCTCAGCGGAACCGCGATGCCGCCCGTTGAACTGATCCAGGTGGGTGATGTGTACTATGTGGTGGACGGACACCATCGCGTATCCATCTCACATGCGCTGCGGCACCGCTATATTGACGCAGAGGTGACGGTGTGGACGCTCGAGCGGTAACTCTGATTGGTGAAACTACGCAACTGAGCCACCCTGATCTGTCAGGGGGCTTTTTGTATAGGGGAGGGCTAATAAACTGGTTTAATACAGAAGAGGCGAATCGACGATGGAACTATTTTCTAACGGGCGGCAGGTTAGGATTTGGTGAATTCAGGTTAAATATTAAGGCTTATTTGGGATAAAAGTAGGCTTAATTGGGATAAATGTGGGAAAGATTTAACCTAAATGGGACGAGATTCAGGCTAAATCGTGAGGGATTCAGGTTAAATTGGATCGTCCCCAGAAATCGGGGGCGCTGTCGTGGAGCAGCGCTTCGAGAAAAAAGTAATCGCCACAGATGAAATAGGCATCTACTCCCCAGCCTTTATGGGCGTGGTAGGTGCTGCCACGTAACAGGCCCTGTCCCTCTGAATCGGTTTCGAGCATCTGATCAAGCAGCGCATCCAACAGCATTTGAGCATTGGAACGAAGGACAGCAGCCCGATCAGGCTCGACCAGTTTTGCCAGACGGAACATGCCCGCCGCCGCAATCGCACTGGCCGACGTGTCAGGATAGGATGGCGCATCCGGCGGAAGACGAAGATCCCAGCGGGGAATATGATCGGCGGGTAATTCGGCCATAAAACGCTCAGCAGCACGGACGGCCAGATCACGAAAATCCGCAGACTGGCACCATTCACTCGCTACGGTGAACCCGTAGATGACCCAGCCCTGACCGCGCGCCCACAAGGAATTGTCCGCATAACCCTGGTGGGTTTGGGGACGAAGAGGTTGGCCCGTTTCTGGATCAAAGAGGAAGGTGTGGTAACTGCTGACGTCGGGGCGGAGCAGAAAACGGGCGGTGGTATGGGCGTGTTTTTCGGCGATCTCGTGGAGGCGGGGTTGGTTTAATTCGGCACTAGCCCAAAACAGCAGCGGCAGATTCATCATCGTATCAATGATCATCCGCCCGCCATCCTGCGGATCGCCCACTGGTCCCCAGGCTTGAATATAGGCTCCCAGCGGACGGTAACGATCTGCTAATTGAAGCGCGGCGCGTATGGCTAAATCGCGGGCATGGGCATCTCCGGTAAGCTGCCACTGAGCGCGGGCACTCAAGGTAAAAAGAAAACCCAGATCATGGGTGATATGAATTTGGCGATCTAACCGATCCTCGAAGAGGAGGAGCAGCGCTTCAGCTTTGAGGCGCAGTTCTTCGCGCCCCGATGCTGCGTAGGCTAGCCAGAGAAGACCGGTCCAGAAACCCGCTAACCAATGATCATTTTCAGTCAGGTGATATGTTTTGCTGTCGCCTACGGTGGGGAATTGGGAACCAAAAAGCTGGGCATTGTGAGTAATGCGGTTGATGAGACGCGGTAATATCATTTTCCACTCTTATCGGCAATCAAAACGACAATTAAAAAAGGACCGTTGAACGATCCTTTTTTACCGCATTCCTCAAAAAGGCGCATCCGCGCCTACAACCGTCGCCAGTAGAAAGAACTGGTCAGCGCCAGGATGATAATTGCGCCGATAAAGGCAACAAGAATATCGATCCAACGGATAAAAATGCCACGCGCTAAAGACCCCGTCACGACAATATCGAGCAGGTCAAAGAAAATGAAGCCGCCAACGATGGCCCCGACCAGACCGATCACAATCGCGCCGCCGATACCGATACGGCCACGCACAAACATGCTGGCAAGCAAACCAGCTATCAAGCCGATGATGATCCAAGACAGCAGTTGTTCAACTGTAATGCTCAGTGTTAACTGGTTGTCAAGCACACCCTGCGCCGAAAACATGGTTTTTACGTCCCTTCTTCAGATCATAACTGCCTAAAGTTTAGGGTGTATTGAGTAAAACAGGATCGTCCAGTTAGCGCATTTTGCAGTAGGTCATCTGGCGGGTTTAAACCGTGCCGCGAATGAGCGCCACTGCCTCAACAGGATAGTCCGGCAAACGATGCCGCAGCAGGTGTTCGGCCAGATCGAGCAGTCCTGCTGCGGCCTGATCGAGATCGAGCCGTAGGAGGCAATTGATCTCTGCGCTGAGGTCGGGATAGGCCAGTTCAAAGCGGCGCAGCGGATCGAGGTTATCAATCACTTGCGGGTGATCGGTAGAAATATATTTGGGAATCAGGCGAAACAGTGGGCCAAGCGATAACACGGTGATCAGTTGGCGGGCGCTCAACCACTCACCGCGATGGAAGCGGCCCACTCCGACCAGCAGTGTGGTGATGAACTGTCCGAACAGACAGTGATCGTCGCGGATCCAATCAAAAAATTCGGATGTGGTAGCACCCTGCATGCGCGCTAAGTCGGCGGCGAGATTGGCCCGGTCAATGAGCAGGCGGTAATCGTTGACTTTGGCGGTGAGCAGATTGGCACGGCCCGACACGGCGTATTCCAGCAAATGACCGCTGCGGTAAAGCGTTTTAAAACCGCCATGCTGTTCTCGAAAATGCAGCACGATCTGATCCCTGTCGGGCAGCCAGTCCAGGTGGTTGTGGAACCACTCCGGCGATTCCACAACCACCCAAAAATCGTGATCCGACCATTGATCGGGCTGATGCGAACCCTGCGCCATTGATCCCGCAGCCATCAACCCGATCACACGGGGATCACGCTCCAGATTGCGCTGAAGCGCGGCAGTAAAGGCCTGATAGTCCTGCGGATTCATGCCTCCGTCCTTATGTAGTCGTTGGGAGATGACGTCAGCGGGACATATTCAGCAAGCTGGGTCGAGACGACCGGGATGGCGGCTCCGGCACGGATGAAAACGGGAATCTGGTCCCAGGGAACGGAGACCTGAAGCGTTTGGTTGCCAGCGAACCGTTCGTGAGTCCAGAAATCGATCCAGTCGCCAGTGGGCAGATAAACCGGCCACGTCGTGACACCTTCTTCGACCACTGGACACACCAGCAGATCGCGGCCAAAGAAATACTGGTAGGGAGAGGCCTGGGAATCCCAAAGCTGGGCAGCGCGCATCATAGGCTCTCCGGTTTGGGCAGCATGCCGTGCTTCCTGCCAGATGTAAGGCATCAGGTTGTGACGGATGTTCACAAAGAAGCGGAAGGCCGAGACCACGCGTTCATCACCAGTGCGCTCCTGGATGTTCCAGGGGGTGCGATCATGGCAGGGGGTGCGGTGCTGGTTGAATTCGGCGTGATACTGCATGATCGGGCAGAAGGCGGCCATCGCCGCGCTGCGCAGATATAATTCGGCGGAAGGAATCTCACCGCTGAAACCGCC
>DATAMF010000051.1:0-13028 GCA_036260665.1 Aggregatilineaceae bacterium
CCCCCGCTAAGTTTCCCGTTCCCCCTTCAGCCGCGCCACCCACTCCGGCCACTTTTCCAGCCGCTTTTTTTTCAGATTCTCCCGGATCACCCACCCCACGTCGGGATCATCCCACGCCGCCCACGCCTGCATCAATGCGAATCCCGGCTCCGGCGCATGTGCCACGCACACGCTCACCGAATAACCCAATGCCTGCCGCAGCGTCCGCACCGCGTCCGTTTTCCGCACATTCGCGGGCAGCTTTCGCAGATACGCCATTGCACCGTAATGCAAATCCAGCGCATCCAGCGCCCGCGCCGCATCAACCAGCAGCGGCGGTTCGGCCACCCCGGCCATCATCGCCCGCCATTCATACGCCGGAGCATCCAGCGCCCGCCGCCGCAGCCGCAGCATCGTGCTGTCCCAGTCGAGCGCCAGCATCCGCTGCAAGCCCATCGCGGCCCCCTCACGGATGCGCCACAGTTCGCTGGAAGCCTGTTCCAGCAGCATTGCCACCCCCGCCTCGATGTGATGAAAGCGCGCCGCCCATTCGCCATACGCCACCAGCCCGCACAACTGCGGCATTTGCAGCGGCGAATCGGCATCACTCCCATACTGCGCGGGCGCATAACGGTTGATCAGCCGCCATAACAGCCATTCCATCGCCACATAACTGCGGTTCAGCGACACCCCCGGCGCATCACACAGCGCGCCCACCTCGTCCGCGAACCCCCAGATCAGTTCCAGGTCCGCGCGCGGCCCCGGCAAATTGCTGTAATCAATCAGGTAATCTTCCAGCGCCGAAATATCCGGGTCCAGCAAGTGGACGCGCAGGTTGTTGAGGCTGAACCGCGCCAGATTAAACTCGGCGGGTGACAGCAGTCCCGGACTTCCCAGCGCCGCCAGCAGCAGAGGACGCAGAGTCTCGCGGTACGTTTCTCGTTTGTTCGTCATACGCTACAATTCACCTGTCAGTTGACCATTTAAAGGAGTCGGTTGTGTCGCTGCGCCAATTATGGGAATATTGTGAATTGCGCCAGGAAATCGCACAGGGTGTCATGCACCGTCAGTATATCCTGTTTTACCGGGTCGGTGAACCCAGCGAAGAAATCACCATCACCAACCGCGAGAATGCCATCGCCCAACTCGGCCTCGAAGGCTGGGAAATGGTCGGCACCTCCGGTTCCTTCACCCACGACAGCAGCGGGTTTCGGATTTTCTTCAAGCGCGCCATGATGTAATGAATCAAAAGGACGGCTCGCCTGGAACCGCCCTGGCCCTGCACCGCTACCGCCGGCTGCGACTGCGGCTGCTGCGTTGGTTATTAGTTCGCCGCCGCCGCCGTCCAAACAGCAGTCTGCTTAAGATCGTTTCCAGAAATGGCACCTGATTAATAAATCCGATCACACCCAGCACGGACGCAAAAATACTCGCCTGGGGAACCGTCAGCCCGCCAAACACATAACTCGACTCCACTTGCACCGAGTTGCCCCAGATGTTCATCGCCAGCGGTGTCCCGCCCGTCCCTGGTTTGGGCGTCCATACGATGTTGATGCTCAGCACCATAATCTGTTTGCCGCTGTCTTTCGCTTTGAGTGTCCAGCGCCATTCGACTTCCCCGCCGCGTGTGAGCGGCTGCGAGGGATTCGCCAGATCGTCCACGTCAAAATCGGGTGCCGAAAGCTGCGCGCTGACAGTCGCCGTATGGGTATCATATAAATCGGACAGGACAATCGGTGTTGCCAGCACCGCATTATCGGCAATTTCCGCCACCGGTTGCAGCGATCCATCGGCCAGCGTTTTGAGCGTGATCCGCACCGCGCCCGATCCGCCCACGCGGAACTTTTCCGGCCATTCCATTTCGACCACGCGCTGCTCATACACGCCCGACGCATTCACCCCGCCCTGCCCATCTATTGGCGCGGCTGCGGCCTGGATATCCAGCGGTGCCACTTCGACCTCTGTCGATTCACCGATCACCACATTGGTGGTTGCGCCCGGCTGAAATCCCATTTCCGGTGCCGCCGCGATTTCGTGCTGATCCAGGCTGGCGACATCCGTCATTGCCTCTTCCGAGAGATGAGGTTCGCCGATATTATTCGTGCCGGACAGGTCGCCGTCCACCATCACACCTAGATTCGGCTGCAAACCAGGTGCAGTATTCAGCGCCGCCGCTTCCGCCTGCGTCGTCAAGACTCCGCCCGTCGTGCGTTCCTGCTTCGACTGCGGCCAATACGACGCAAAAGCCAGCGCCGCCGCCATTGCCAGAAATACCAATCCGACTACTCCCAGAATGAATCGCCGCATGCTCTCTATCCTTTCAGTTGGCGCACCAGCACGTTCCAGAATTCGGCATACATCCCGCGATGCTGCGTTCCCAATTGGTCAAGCGGCGTACCATCCAGCACCGCCAGTGCATCATCCAGCCACTGCATCAGTTCGCTGATCCCGCCTTCCGCTGCTGCCGTCCGAATCTGGCGCAGTTCATCGCTGATCGCTGCTTTTTGTTCGGGCATTTGCGTCATCACCGCCACCAGCGCTTCAACCACCGAGGTTAATAGCTGCTCCACGCTGATGCTATCTTCCTTCTCCGATTCTCCCCCCGGCAGCGTCCCCGTCTGCAACCCGGTGAGAAGCGACTCCCACGCCTGATCATAGGTCGTTCCGGTGGGAAGTGTATCATCGGGGTGCCGCAGCAGCGCCAGGACAGCGGCCAAAAAAATCGCCTCGTCCTCGGAAGACGCCGTGCGCGCCCGCTTCATGATTTCGAACAGGTTGGAGTGCCATTCATCCAGCAGTTCAGGCCGGGCCAGAATGATCACAACGGTGTTGTTGACAACCTGATGAACCTGTTCAGATGTGAGCAAAGAAGCCATTTGTTACTCGATTCGGTCCGTATGAAGCCACGCCCCTAATCATACCCCGATCATGCCAGAATTTGGAACATTAGGGCCGATCCAAGAACATTCATCCGGTTTGACTCCCCATCCCTGAGGGATGGGGTAAAGAAAATCTTAGCGCAGCCTAGCCCGATATTCCCTCAAACAAATCGCGCTCTTTCCGCCGTCCATTCGGGGCCGGATACGCGCGCGTAAATTCCTGCTTGCGGTAGATCAGCCGCCGCACCCGATCCGATAGCCCCGTTGTCCGGCGCGGATTCTGCTGGCTGGCATGGCATTCCGATGCTTCATCCCACGTTTTTTGATACGGCGACACGTCCACCAGCGCATGAATCGGCATCTGACGGTGCAGCGCTTCCACCAGATCGAGGTCTTTGTTACGCCCCAGTTGGCGCGGATTCTGTCCCCGCAGCCGCATTTCCCAAATCCACAGCCGCAGCGAGAGGCGCGGGAACGACGAATAATACAGCTTGGCGGGTTGATACGGCTCTAATCCCTGCTCTGGATATTTTGTGGGATCGCCCGCTTCATAAAACGCCCGCGTGGTAGTCCGGTGCATCACGATATGATCCGGGTGTCCATAGCCGCCGTAAGCGTCGAATGTGACCACCACCTGCGGCCTGATGCGGCGAATCTCGCGCACGATTTTTTCCGTCACCACCTCATCATCCGCCTGAAACAGGCAGTTCGGGTTATTGTTATCCGGCGATCCCATCATGCCGCTGTCATGATACCCAAATGGGATCACTTCCTTGATGCCCAGCTTAGTCGCGGCGCACGCCAGTTCCGCCAGCCGCAGTTCCCCCACCGACTCATACGCCGCCAGCATCCCATCATCGACGGTCCCGGCGTCGCCATTGGTCGAGCAGATCAGATAAATATCCACGCCCTTTTCGGCATATTTGGCAATCGCGCCGCCCATGCCAAACGACTCATCATCCGGGTGTGCGAACGAGATTAGAAGACGTTGTTGGTTACTTGGTGACATTGCTTATCCACTCTAAATACGCTTGTGATCCGACGACAACAGGCATCCCGATGATCTCCGGCACCTCATACGAATGAGCCGCTTTAACAGTGTTCATCAGGGCCTCGAATACATCCCGGCGCGTCTTGATGATCATCAGCACTTCCCGATCATCCTGTATCGCGCCCTCCCATACATACATCGACTGCACCGGGACAAGATTCACACACGCCGCCAGTTGACCTTCCAACACCGTCCTGGCAATCGTGCGCGCCTGCTCCTCCGATGCAGCCGTAACAAGCACTACACAATACGGTTCGTCCATAATGTTTCCTGCCCGCTCCTGACTGAGGTTATACACACGAGCAGGCTGAATCGCTAGTACCTCACGCAGCCCGATTCTTTTTTTAGGGTGCGAGCAGTGCCGTCCAGAATGCCGCCCCCGACAATCCCATCAGCGCCTCAACTTCATTCTGCTGAATATAAATCATATAGGTGTGATAGGTTTGATCAGGCGTCTCAATCACCAGCCCGATCCGCCCCGGCTGCGGCCCCGGTGTGCTCTCCACCGGAAATTCCGTGACAATCACCGTCAGCACATCCTTCGCCAGATTGCCCAATGTGTCGGGATCATTCTCGCTGGTGAGTTTCACATCAAAATCGGTTTCCATCGTGGCAAAATACTGGATATTCCCGCTCTGATCCAGGCAGTTTTCGCCAAACGCCGACGCGCTCGCCGCTTGATACGGGATATTCTCCGCCTCCAGCGCCGCCCGCAGTGCCGTGCTGACATCCTCCAGCGGCTGTGTCGCCCAATTCCAGATGCAGGCTTCATACGGAATGGTGGCGACAGCCGTCGGCGTAGGGCTTGGCATTGCCGTGAGCGTCACCTCGACCCCGTCCACCTCGACATCCTCTTCACCACCATACAACGTGCTCAAAAAACATCCCATGCTCGCCAGACCAAGTGCCGCCCACAAGATAAGCATTCGTCGTGCCATTTGACCCTCCGCTGCATTAGGCTGACTCAGCCATATACGGTTTCAGTCCTTCCACTCCCGGATCATGCAAAATCGTGAATAGTCGATAGGCTTCGTTATAGCGTTCCTGGGCCAGCGTCGCGTTCCCCGCCTCGCGTGCCGCGTCCCCCAACACCGCCAGCGCCGCCGCGATTCCCCGCTGGTAGCGCATCTTGCGGGATCGCTGTTCGCTGGTCGTCGCCAGTTGCAGCGCTTCATCGCGCCGCCCCGTCCGCAGCAGCAGCGCCGCCAGTCGCGCTTGTGTCCGTACTCCATTTTCCAAATCATCCACCCGTTCGCTGATCTCCAGCGCCGAGCGGTAGAGCGGTTCCGCTTCTTCGGTGCGCTCCACCGCCACCAACGTTTCCCCGTAATCCGACTGGAACAGCGCCAGCCAGCGTTCCGCGTTGATCGCCGTGGCCGCTGCAATCGCCTGTTTGTGCAGGCCGCGCGCCGTTTCATAATCTTTGAGCAGATAATATGTCCGCGCCAGATTGTTACTCTGCACCGCGATCATCAGCGTATCGTCCAACTCCCGGCTGATCTTGAGCGCGCCTTCCAGTTGGTAAATCGCGCTTTGGGGCCGCCCGGTCAGCGCATAGAACCAGCCCAGATTACCGAGCCGCAGACTCTCGGCCCGGCGATCTCCGCCCTGCCGCGCAATCTGGATCGATTCGTCGTAGAAAGCTTGTGCCGTGTCGATGTCGCCCATTTCGGTATAGACCGTCGCCGCATTCGACAGCACCAGACCGCGCGTCGGTGGATGTTTGATGTTATTCAGCAGCATCAACGCCTTTTCATATTCCACCAATGATGCGCGATAATCGCCGCCTTCTTTGCGTGCCCGCGCAATATCACAGTGAAGCTGCGCGGCCTGGATATGGTTGTTCGTTTCCAGCATCAGATTAAGCGCCTGCTGCCAGTAGCCCAATGCCCGATCCCGTTCTCCCTGCTCAAAAGCAAGATTGCCGAGCAAATGCAGCGCTTCGGCCTGCCGCAGCACATCGTCGCCGTTTTTTGCCAGTTGCAGCACCCGATCCGCCATCTTTTGAGCATCGCCGCTTTTCTTCTGCCGCGTCAGAATCCCGCTGAGCGTCACCAGGATCTGAAGCTGCTCATCGGGATTAGACAGTGTCCCGTTTTCAAAAAACGCGAGCGCATCGGTCAAAAACGTCGCTGCCCGTTCATAATCCCCGTTGGTATTCGCCGCCAGCCCCAACCGCATCATCGCCACCGCTTCATCCTCAGCATTATTCGTGCTGCGAGCCTGGGCCAAGGCGCGCGTCGCGTATTCTTCCGCCTGCGCGCTGTTGCCGTTCATCTGATACGCCGTGCTGAGTTCCAGCGCACTCTCCATAAAAAATTCGGGCGTCTGGTTGCCCAGCCGCAGCGCCAGGTTTTCGGCGGTTTGCAGATATTCAATCGCTTTGGCGTAGCTCCGGTTTTCCATTTCGAGCTTGGCGAGCTGCTGAAGCCAGCGAAGCTGCTGATCGATCTGCCCCTGCTGCTGCGCCAGATTCACCGCCTGCACCATCAGCTTTTGCCCCGACACCCGCTCCCCCATTGCCAGGGTCGCTTCGGCCAGTTCTCCGATCACACGCGCTGCCGATTGTGTGCGCTGCCCGGCCTGGGTGATCACCACCGCCTCTTTGAGCAGATGCTGCGCGTAGCGCGGGTTATCCTGTTTCATATAATCCTGAGCGAGGTTTTCGAGTGCCAGCGTGATGATCTCCGCGTTCCCCGTAGGCCGCGCGGTATCCAGGGCCTGCTGGTGATACGTCTGGGCGTTGCCCCAGTTGTCCTGTTTCGCATAAAACGATCCCAGGTTGTTCAGCGCCCGCGCCAGCGAACGTTGATCCTTCAGTTCGCGTGCCAGGTCCAGCGCTTGATTCAGAACCGGCAGCGCGTCCTCGAATTTTTCCTGGGCCACATACGCCGCCCCCACGCCGTTCAAAAAATACCCCTCGCTGATCCGGTCCCCATGTTGGCGCGCCAACACCAGCCCGCGCTCGTAGGTTTCCAGCGCTGTCGCATGATACCCCTGTTCGAGTGCGGTCGCAGCCGTTTCCAAGAGCGTATTGATCTCCTGCTGCTGCGGATTCACGACGGGGGCCGGTGTCGTCGTCGTTTTGGTTCCCAGAAGGCGTTTGAAGAAGTCCTGCATTATTGTCCCTTTCACAAGAGGCGCATCATCAACGGCACCAACATTTCCCGCTCGCTCATTCCCGCATGGCGGCTGACCGTCGTCCATTGGCTGGATGGCCGGTCCGCAATCACCGCACCTTCCCGCAGCAAGACGGTTAAATCTCCCAGCCGCGCCGGGGTTTCAGGATGCGGCGTTTCGCTGCCAAACAAGCCCGCCTTCAGCGCATCCGCTGGATCAAATGCCAGCGCACGTTTAGCCAGCCGGGTCTGGATATAGTCGATAGCTTGCGAGCGGCTGTCGTGCCGCAGATACAGATGCGCGAACCGTCCGTCTCCCCCAAGTCCACTCCGCAGCATATCGGCCAGCGGTTTGTGATCCATCACATTGATATAATCCGGCACCGGGGAATGCCCGTGATCGGCGGCAAACATCAACAGCGTATGCCCATCCCCAACACCATTTTCTAACAGCAGCATATCCCGCAAATCGGTGAGCTGCCGCCGTATTTCCGTAATCGACTGCTCCGATACGGTCCCGTACAGATGCGAAATGCCATCTACGGCAGCCCAATACACATGCACCAGACATTTCTGGCCGCGTGTCTCGCGCAGCAGTTCGCGCAGCGTGATCCACAAATCCGTATATCCGAAATGCCGCACCGCCTGCCGTATCCCACGATGCATAATCCGCGACAATCCACTGCCGAACAGACTCTTTTCCAACAGCACCGTCGTCGGCACATGATACTCGCTTAAGGCTTCGGCCAGCGTCGCAACTGGCATGAACGTTGCAAAATCCAGGCCCCATTCTTCGAGAATCTCGGCGCGGTGTTTGCCCACCACCGGCCAGTAATGCAGCATATCCGCCAGCAGGCTGAATTCGCGCAGAAACAGCCGCGTCCCCACCATGCCCGTCGCCGCCGGACTCGCGCCTGTCCAGATGCTGGGCAGCGCCGCCGCCGTTGTGCTTGGCGTGACGGATGTGATCGGCGTGAGGGTGCCTTCCCCGACGAGATCTGCCACCACCTGCGCCGTGATCGCGTCTGCCGCCATCACATCTTGCAGCAGCCGCCATCCCAGTCCATCGCTGATGAACAGAATCACGCGCTTCGTGGTTCCCCAATAGGGTTCCCACAGCCGCTTGTCTAAAGGAGCCGATCCCAGCCGCCCCACTGAGGGACGACTTTCCAACAGTTTAATGATCGTGTGCGCCAGATTCCGGATCGAAAGCCCTTCATAGTACGGAAACACGACCTCATCCGCCCATTTCGCATCCAGGGCCATCAGTCGCTGAGCCAGAATGGTCTGCTCGAATTCAGCCGCCAGATTTTCCGCCAAAAAGGACTCCTTCCATGTCATCCGCGCCGAGCCATTATACCCTACCCGAATACATGTGCGCACTGCGAAAAAATACCCCTAAACGCTTATAATTAATCTAGAAAACCGGCTGTCACCTGAATGAGCGCCTATGTTTGGAACTCTATCCATCCTGCGTTTTTTACTTGCACCCAATGCGCGCCACACCTACCGCGCCGCCTTACAGTCGGAGCCGATCTATCCTGCATCGTCTTCGCGGCTCGCCACCTATTCGAACATGTTGATCACCTTTACTTTTATCTACGGCTGTTCGGCGTTTTTGTTATGCGGCGGGGTGTTTTTTGTCCAGATTCTGTTTTGGGGCAACCGTGCGCCTCTGGGCGGCCTGGGTATCACCGTCGGGCTGTTCGCGAGTATGCTTTTTACGTCGAGCAGTGTGTACCGCTCGATCCGCCGCGAACAGACTGCCTATACCTGGGATTTGCTGCTCTTGCTGCCGTACCCGCGCGAACAGGTCATTTTGCGCACAGCGGCGCAATCACACAAGCCCATCATCCCTATGATCAGTCTGGTGCTGGTCGTCATCGCCGCTCGCCAATTAGCCGACCTCCAGTTCGGGCCGCTTTTACTGTTCTATGGACTGTTGGCGTTCGAATGGTTACAGTTGACCGCCTTCCATGTGGCTGGAGGGTTGGCCCTGGCAAACAGTCGCCGATTGGGTTTAATCGGGCCTCCCCTGTTGAGTCTATCCGTAATCGTGGTCCGCGCCTGCGGCGGCGTGGCCGTAGCCCAACTCTTTTCCCTGCCCACGGATGCCGCCCTGCTGCTTGGCCCGCTGAGCATCGGTCTTACCACTGAGTCCGTTTTGGTCCGCGCCATCATCACCCTTGTTTATCTCCTGCTGCTCGAATTGGGTGTACGTTTCCTTTTTGCCTGGGCCGTTGCCCGCGCCGGAGAAATCTAGCAGGCAGATCGGAGAGGGCGAAATTCGATCTTCAAAGATTTTGGTCTGACATCAAAAGATTTTGGTTTTACGATTGACACAATCCAAAATCTGTTATATCGTAATCAGCATAAGGAGGAACCATGCGGCGATTGATCAGCAAATGCCCCTCGTGCGGCGGCGATTTGATTGTGACCGAGTTAAGCTGTACGTCCTGCGATACCGTGATCTGGGGGCGTTACACCGGGTGTACCTTCTGCGCCCTCTCCGATGAGAACCTACGCTTCCTGGAATTGTTCGTTGCCAGTCGTGGCAATGTCAAGGAGATGGAGCGGGAAACGGGTCTCGGCTATTGGACGATTCGCGGCCAGTTGGATGACCTGCTGAAAACCCTCAAGTTGGAAGTAGACGCAGCCGCAACCCCGGCAGACATCGCAACCCGCCGGCGGGAAATTTTGCACTCAGTCGAACGTGGTGAACTCTCAATCGTAGAGGCAGAGCGGATGCTCGCAGACCTGCAAACAAGTAGCTAAGGCCATCCCCAAAAGATAATTGCCCTGTGTCTAGCCTGTTTGACTCCCCTTTCCTCAGGGAGAGGGGATGGGGTAAAGAGTGGTGCAGCCTAAAACGAAGACAGGCTTCCGGTAATCAAATTGGCCCTTGACCCGGCAGCCTGTCGCACGCAGTGTATCCCTGCATCTGCCTGCCATTGTATCACATAACTCAGGAGTGGTTCAAATGGCAGAAAACCGTATGCACATCTTGCAAATGCTGCAAGACAAAAAAATCAGCGTGGATGAAGCTGAGCGGCTGCTCAACGCGGTGGAGCCGCCCGATCAGGATTTTAATGCCCCACCGTTTCCACCTCAACCGCCGCATGTGCGCGGCCCGATCCCACCGTTCCCTGTACCGCCTGTCGGCCCGGTTCCCCCTGCCCCGCCTCGCTTCCGCAAGGGGCGTGGGCGTCATTTTCCGCCGGGCTGGGACATCCGCACCAGCGAATTGTTAGAGGCGTTGCGCAGCTTTGGGTATGATCGCCTCTCCGACCATGAACTCGAAGCACTGCGCGATCACGCTATCAGCCCAGACTATATTCGCAGTTTGCAAACCGCTGGACTAACCGATTTACGCGTACATGAAATGGTTGAGTTTGCCATTCACGATCTGGATGCCGACTACATCATCAAGCTGCGCCAGTTTTTCCCCACCATCAGCGCCCAGGATATTCGAGAATTCGGCATTCACGGCGTTGATCCCGAATACGTCGCCCAGCTTCGCCAGCAGATACCCGATCTCTCGGCGCGCAGCATCCGCGATTTTGCGATTCACGGCATTGACGCGGACTATGTCGTCAAAATGCGCCAACACTTCCCCACCATCAGCCCGCGTGAAATTCAGGATTTCGGGAACCATGGCGTCGAACCTGATTATGTCGCCCGCGTCCGCCAACATATTCCCGACCTGTCCGCGCGTGATATTCGCGACTTTGCGATTCACGGCATCGACGCGGATTACGTCGTCAAAATGCGCCAACACTTCCCCACCATCAGCACCCGTGAAATTCAGGATTTCGGCACACACGGTGTTGATCCCGATTATGTTGCGCAGATTCGCGAACACATTCCCGACCTGTCCGCCCGTGACATTCGCGACTTTGCGATTCACGGCATCGACGCGGATTACGTCGTCAAAATGCGCCAACACTTCCCCACCATTAGCGCCCGTGAAATCCAGGAATTGGGTATTCACGGCGTTGATCCCGATTACGTCGCGGAGATGCGCCAACACCTCCCCGACCTGACCACACGCGACATCCGCGAGTTCGGCATTCACGAAATTTCGCCCGCGTGGATCAAGAGTATTCAGGAAAAGCTGGCCCCGCGTGGCATCACCCCCACCACCAAAGACCTGATCGCGATGCATATTCATGACTTCGACCCGGCTTTCATTGATGAACTGCGCCGGATCGGGTTTGATGTGCTGCCGCTGCGGTTGATGATCGAATTGTGGGCCTACAACGTGGATACGTTGTACATCGAAGAGGTTCGCGCCGCCGGACACGAGGATGTGACCGCCGAAGAACTGATCGACATGCGCCGCAGCGAACGCCGGACCTATGAACGCCAGATGGAGCGCATCCACGAAGACCTGCACGATCTGGGTTTTCGCCATTTTTCCACCGGCGACATCATGGATCTGCTCGCCCTTGGCATCGACACCGACTATCTGCGCCAGCTTCGATCCGAACTCCCCAACCTCTCCCTGCGCGACGCGATCAACCGCCGCCGCAGCGAACGCCGCGCCTGAACCTTCCTCGCCATCTGGGGGCACCGCGTGTGCCCCTTCGTCTTGATTAGCGCAGTAGCCCAAATCCAATTAAAATCAAACCACAATAAAAGCTTAATATAGGGGAGGATAGCATGTATCGAGCCACACGCTTTCAGCCGTCGTCACCCGATGCCAAGGCAAACGGCCAGGTCCTGATGCCTTATTTTGAAGTCCTCAAAGGCAGTAAGCTGCAACATCTCATCCCAACCTACCACTTGGATCAGTTGGATCCCAATATCTTTTATCCTCAAAAAACCGTTTGTGATATGCAGTTTCAAATGTCCAAAGAAATGGGATTATTCAGCGGGGAATTAGTCAATATTGGAATTAAGTCAATTGACTCAATTGGGTTCCCCCCCGAAGTCAAAACGCTGCACAACGCGCTCGATATGCTGCACCAAATCTACCAGGCCATTCATCAAGGTGTTCCGGCTGAAGAGGGGTGGCTCTTCGAAAGCCTATCGGACACCAAAAAGAGAATCTTTTTTAATTCCCCTTATGAGCCGTTTGCAGCTTATGGCTACATCTATGCCATTGCGAAGCGTTTCAAACCCAGTGAAACAGACTCGACAGTGGAAATGAAAGAAGAAGAGGGCTTAACCGTCTACTATGTCGAGTTCAAATAAACCGCACTGAGCGGGAATCCGATGGGGCAATGATGAATTGCCCCGTTCATCAGTACAATTTCAGCGCAATCGCCACTTCCACTAAGATCGGTGCCAACAGCAGCGCGGGCAAAAAATTCGCCATACGCGGCTTTTTGAGGTTCAGCAGCACCAGCGCCAGCCCGATCAGAATGATCCCGCCCGTCGCTGTCATCTCGTTGATCATCGGGTCCGACATAAACTCGCCCACCAGCGCCCCGGCGAGGGCTAATCCGCCCTGCACCCCCAGCACCGTGATCACACTGAACATCACCCCGATCCCCAGAGTCGTGGCGAAGGCCATCGCCGCGAACAAATCCAGCACGCTTTTGATCGCCAGCGCATCGAAGCCGTCCTGAATGCCCATACCATCCTGAATCGACCCGACCACAGTCAGCGGTCCGACGCAAAACACCAGCGACGCCGTAACGAATCCCTCGATAAACCGCGCCCGTGAATCGACACCGTCGGCAGCCGCTTGATCGCGCTTCGGCCCCGGCTGCACGCGGGACTGCATCCACCCGCCGAAATCTTCCAGCCGTTTATCGATCCGCAGCAGTTCCCCCACCGTCACGCCCACCACCAGGCTGATCAGCGGCACGATGATATTCTCACTCTTGCCCGCATTGCCGACACCCACCACCATCGTCGTCAGCCCCAACCCGGTCATCACGGAATCCTGAATCCGCTCCGACAGCCGGTTGCCGATCATCAAGCCCAACATACTCCCGATTAACACGGTAATAGCATTCAGAATGGTGCCGCCCACATCAATCCTCTCAATTT